>JAQTQN010000067.1:2841-12703 GCA_028712225.1 Methylobacter sp. | reverse complement strand
CCGAGTTAAGCCATGGACTATTCTATAGAAAGCGCCCCCTTAGAAAAACTGCAATCTGATTGCATCATTGTCGGCGTATACCAAGATCAACAACTTAGCGCATCCGCAACCAGCCTTAATAGCAGCAGCCAAGGGTTGATAGCTAAAATCGTCAGCCGCGGCGACATCAGCGGAAAAAACGGTGAAACCGTTCTAATCAACGCAGTTTCCGGCATCGCTAGCGACCGGATATTGCTGGTCGGCCTGGGTGAGAACAAACCCTTATCCGGCAAAGATTACAAAAAAGCCCTGCAAGCAGCGGCCAACAGCCTGAAAAAACCTTACATTAAATCCGTAGTCTCGGCATTATCGGAAACCCCGGTTGAAAACCGCGACTGGTCATGGAAAGCCCGGCAAGTGGTTGAAGCATTCCATGATGTCGCCTACCAATTTACCACCTGCAAATCCGATAAAACCACGGACAGCATGCTCGAAAAAATCAGCATCGCCGCCCCGGAAACACAAGCAGCGGCGGCACAAACTGGTTTAGCCCAAGGCCGCGCCATCGCTGAAGGTGTCGCATTAACCAAACTGCTTGCCGACTTACCCGGCAACATCTGCACGCCGTCTTATATTGCTGAACAAGCACTCGAATTAGGCAAAAAACATAGCAGCTTAGCGGTCAGCATTTTGGAAGAAGCCGAAATGGAAGCGCTGGGCATGGGCGCATTATTGTCGGTATCGCGCGGCAGTCGGCAACCCGCCAAATTGATCACCATCAACTACCAAGGCGGCGCCAAAGACAGCAAGCCGATAGTCTTGATCGGCAAAGGCCTGACCTTTGATGCCGGCGGCATATCGTTAAAACCCGCACCCGGCATGGATGAAATGAAATACGACATGTGCGGTGGTGCGTCGGTGCTTGGCACTCTACAGGCCGCGGCGCAATTGCAACTGCCGTTGAACATCATCGGCCTGGTGCCATCGTCAGAAAACCTGCCCGATGGCGATGCCAACAAACCCGGCGATATCTTAACCAGCATGTCCGGCCTTACCATTGAAGTGCTTAACACCGATGCTGAAGGCCGCTTATTACTATGCGATACCTTAACTTATGCCGAACGTTTCGACCCGGAAGTGGTCATTGATTTAGCGACACTGACCGGCGCTTGCCTGGTCGCTTTGGGCCGAGTTCCCAGCGGTTTACTCGGTAACGATGATGCCTTATGCAATGACTTACTGGCGGCGGGTGACGTTGCCAACGATACCCTCTGGCGTTTGCCGCTGTGGGAAGAATATCAAGAACAACTCAAATCCAATTTTGCTGATATGGGTAACGTCGGCGGCAAAGATGCAGGCACCATTACAGCCGCTTGTTTTCTGGCTCGATTTGCCGAAAAATTTCGTTGGGCGCATTTGGATATTGCCGGCACCGCCTGGCGCACCGGCCAAAACAAAGGCGCCACCGGCAGACCGGTACCGTTGTTGGTGCAATACCTACTTAACCGGGCACAAGGCTAAAACCGATTCATGCCGCAGGCCACTTTTTACGTATTGCAATCGGATTCCCAACAGGAGCGTTTTGCGTTCGCCTGCAAGCTGATTGAGAAAGCCTATCGTAGCGGCCAGTTTGGTTACGTACTCACTGATTCCACCGCACAAAGCCAACTTATTGACAACCTGCTCTGGACCTTCAGAGCAGGCAGCTTTATTCCACATCAACAATACTCCGGCGAATTGCCTGCTTTAGAAAATGTCTTTCTGATAGGTTCGATGGCCGTGCCGGAATCTTGGCAAACACTTGTTATCAACTTATCCCATCAAATCCCCCAAAATTTTCCGCAAGCCAAGCGCATTCTGGAAATACTCGATAATAGCGAAGCCACTAAGGAGCCGGGTAGACAACGCTGGGCTCAATACAAACAGGCAGGCTTTGATGTGACCAAGCATGACCTTGATAAAGCTGTTGATTAAGTTCTTCGACGGAGCTCAAGACGACCGGTCATTTGTTGATTTCGTTCGTGGTGAGCCTGTCGAACCATGAAGGGAATCAACTTTATTCAGAGATTAATTACACGCCAGCAAACCAAGGAACACCATGCAACTCCAGCTTGAAGACCTGCTTTACCAAACCAAAGCCATACAAAGCGCTGTTGATGTCTTCAAAGGTCAAAGCAAAAACTTGCCAAACCGGCCCTTTCTGTCGCCAATCAATACCACAGACATCACCTCAAACCAGTGTCTATTAAGCCTGGAGCAGTAACACAAAAACAAACTCGCCATCCTGCAACAAAACGCCCTGTCGGAAAGTGACGCCGCGTTAAGCGATGAGCCACAAATCTGCATCGAAATGGAAACCGGCACCGGTAAAACGCTGGTGTATATCCGCACCATTTACCAACTCTACAAAGAATACGGCTACACCAAATTCATCATTCTGGTGCCGTCGATTGCGGTAAAAGAAGGCATCATTAACACCTTGGAAAGTTTTGCCGGGGAGCTTAAAGTCAAGTATCAACAAAACATCCATTGTTTTGAATACGACAGTAAGCGTCTGCACGACCTCAAGCATTTCGTGACCGACGATCAGCCGCAAATCATGCTGACCACCGTTCAAGCCTTTACTGCGGAAGATCGCATCCTCAACCAAACCGGCCGTGATGACAGCATTGGCGGTTTTACTTACCTTGAGGCCTTAGGCCAAACCCGCCCCATCATTATCATGGACGAACCGCATGAAGGCATGGATACCGACTTGGCGCAAAAACGCCTGAGCACCTTAACGCCGTTGTTTGTATTTCGTTACTCGGCCACCCATAAACGCATCATCAACCGGCTTTACCGTTTAACGCCTTACGATGCTTACGCCGAAGGCTTGGTGAAAAAAATTGAAGTGCTTTCGGTAGCAGAAATCAACGACAAAGCCACCCTTAAGATCGAATTGCAGGAAATTCAGGCTCAGGCCGGACAAGACCCCAAAGCCAAGCTCAATCTCTGGCACCATCTCAAAACCGGCTTTGTGCTTAAAGCCAGCAAATGGCTTAAAACCGGCGACAATCTGGGCGCCGTCACCAACAACATCAGCTACCAAGACTTTACCGTCGAGCGCATCTACAAAGGTCTTCGAAACAAACATTGGAAAATCCATTTCAGCAACGGCGTAGAAATAGAACAACATCAGCGCCAGGGTGATATTGGCGGCATCTTCCGCCAGCAACTGTACTGGTTAATCAGCAGTCATTTCGATAAACAGCAAAAGCTCAAGCCCCGCGGCATCAAATGCCTGTCGCTTATTTTTATCGACAAAGTCGATAATTACCTCGGTGCCGAACCGCTGATAAAACAACTGTTTGCCGAAGAATATCAACGCGTTCACCAAGAACGCACCAACAAACCTGCCAGCCCGGCACAAATTATCGCCGTGCAAGGCTACTACTTTGCCCGCACCGGCAAAGGCGACTTTACCGACAACGAAAGCGCCATGCTCAAAAACCGGGAAATTTACGACCTTATCCTTAAAGACAAGCAGCAACTGTTGTCGCTGGATAACCCCGTTGAATTTATCTTTTCGCATTCCGCGCTGGGCGTCGGCTGGGATAACCCCAACATTTTCAACATCGCCACGCTTAACCAAACCTACAGCGAAATCAAAAAACGCCAGGAAATAGGCCGCGGCCTGCGCATCTGCGTCAATCAACAAGGCCAGCGCATTTATGACCCGGCCAGCGACGATGCCGATGATGAAATCAACGTGTTAACGCTTATTCCCAATGAAACTTACGAAACCTTCGCCTTGCAATATCAGGCGCAATTGTCGGAAGAATTCGGTAAAGACGGCAAACAGCCGCCACTGCGCAAAAACAGCAAAGGCAACAAAAAGCCAAACACACTCACCCGCAATGATGCGCGCTTTAACAGCGACAGCTTTCGTAATTTTTGGCAGGCATTGGCCAGAAAAACCCAATACACCGTAAGTTTTGATGAAGCGGAAATTATCCGTTGCGGCATTCAAGAACTGAACAACATAAAAATCCCCAGTTACGAAGCCGAGATACGGCTAACCCGCATCAAAGCCCTGCAAAACATCCAAGGCCAAGCTGAAGAAATAGGCCGGGACATCGCCCAACTTAAAGCCAGCTACTCGGCGGCGGATATTGTCGAACAAATCAGCGAGAACACCTCACTCAGCTACCGCGTGGTGTTTAAAATTATCAACGCCTTAGACAACAAAGCCCAAATACTGCGCAATCCGCCGTTATTTATTCAACAAGCCGGCAAAGCACTTAAACGTATTGAATTGGCCGAAATGCTGCGCACTCTCAGTTACCATGAAACCGGCGACAGCTTTCCGCTGGATTTATTCAAAGAAGCGATTCATACCTATGCGCCGGTTGAGCCCACGCCCAACAAAGGCATTTACGACTTTGCCATCTGCGATGCCGATTCTCAGCCGGAGCATAACTTTGCCCGCCAAGCCGACAACGACCCAAAAGTTGTGTGTTTATTAAAACTGCCCGATTTCTACCAAATCCCCACGCCCATCGGTGAATACTACCGCCCGGACTTTGGCCTAGTCGTCAAACAAAGCAGCCTCAGAAACAGTGACGAAAAAGAACTGTATTTTGTCATCGAAACCAAAAGCACCAATGACATCAACGACGACAAAGCCCTCACCGAACACGAACGCAACAAAATCCAATGCGCCGTTAAACATTTTCAAGCCTTGGGCATTCGTGCCGAAATTGGCGGCGATGTAACTTACCAAGTTAAAGAAGATCCGGGCGGTTATAAACAAGCCAGCTTTCATGCGCCGGTTAAAGACTATGGGGATGTAAAGATATAGACCGCGCCAAAGGTACGTGACGCAGAGCGTGGGAACGATAATAACCATCGCTCCCATGCTCTGCGTGGGAGTGTAGCCAGAGACGCTCTGCGTCTCGCACCGCTGGAACGATAAGCGAATATGAAAGAAAACAAAATGCCCAACACACCCGATGTCCAGCAAGAACGCTTGCAGGAATTAAAACGCCTGTTTCCCGACCTGTTCGACGGCGAAGGTCGTCTAAAACTCGACGATCTTAAACAACTGGCGGGCGAACCCAGCCAGCACAAAGAACGTTACGACTTCACTTGGTCCGGCAAGCGCAACGCCAAACAGGCCGCTTACAGTCCGACCACCGCCGCGCTGACCTATGACGAAACCCGCTCAGTCAATCCCGACAAGGCAGGCGGCAACCTGATTATCGAAGGCGAAAACCTGGAAAGCCTTAAATGCCTGTTGGCCGCTTACCGTGGCGTGATCAAGTGCATTTACATCGACCCGCCTTATAACACCGGCAAAGACTTTGTCTATTCCGACAATTACAACGAACAGCGCCAAGCTTATTGGCAGCAAACCGGCGGCGTGGAAAACGGTATAAAAGTCGATACCAACCCCGACAGCGATGGCCGCTATCATTCCAACTGGCTGAACATGATCTACCCGCGCTTGCTGCTGGCCCGGCAACTGTTGAAAGACGACGGCGTGATCTTTGTATCGATAGACGATAACGAAGTCCATAACCTGCGCAAGGTGATGGATGAGGTGTTTGGGGAAGAGAATTTTGTTGGGAAAATAGTTTGGAAAAATGTAACCGATAACAACCCAACAAGGATAAATAGCGAACATGAATACATTCTATGTTTTGCAAAAGAAATAAAAAATCTGCCACAAGCCTGGAAAAGTTTTTATTCCGATGCGCAAGACATTCTTCAAGCTGAATACGACCGGTTATTAATTAAACACGGTGATGATATTGATCTTATCCAAAAAAACCTTAGGGATTTTATTTCTAATAACACCGAATCAGTTGGTTTTTTAAGTCGATACAAATTTGTTGATCCCCAAGGTGTCTATACAGGCTCGGAGAGTGTTAATAACACGAAAGCTGGCGGATATGACTTTGAAATATTGCACCCTGCAACTGGATTGCCGATGAAAAATCCAGCAAATGGCTACAGATTCCCGGAAGCCACCTATCTTGAGTTACAAGAAAAAGGAGTGATTCTTTTTGGTGAAGATGAAAAACGAATTATCAAAATCAAAAAGTATTTATCTGAGTACCTTGATACGTTAAGAAGCACACTGGTCATGGATGGACGATTAGGTTCATATGACATGAAAAGAATTGGGTTGGGTGGTGTTTTCAGTAATCCCAAGCCAATTGATTTGTTTAAATATATTGTGTCTTTTGTAACAAACAACGACTCAAATGATTTAATTGTCGATTTCTTTGCCGGTTCTGGTGGAATGGCTCAAGCGATATGTGAGCTTAATAAAAAAGACCAAGGAAACAGAAAATTTATTTTAGTTCAAATTCCTGAACAATCTTCAAAGGACAATGAAGCTGGGAAAAAAGCAATATCCGCAGGATTCAAAAAAATCTCCGACATCACCATCGAGCGAGTTAAACGGGTGATTAACGGCTATACCCTCAAGGGCACAAGCAGCGACAATCCCCAACCTTTAGAAGCTGGTTTTAAAGTCTACCAATTGACCAAATCGCACTTTCCGCGCGTCGATTTCCAAGCCGACCCGGAACTGTCCGAAGCGGAAAAGAAGCGCAATTAATCGGCCTGTTTGAGCCGCACGAAATACGCGATGAAGTGCTGCTGAAAAACGGCTTCCGGCTAAATTACCGCTTGCAGGCGCAACCCCAATTTACCGCCAACACCGTCAGCCTGGCCGACGACGGCGAAAAGTCGGCATTGATTTGTTTGGACAATACCCTGTCAAATAAAACCGTCCAGCAGTTATTGCAAACCCCGCAAGCCTTTATCTGCCTGGAACGCGCTTTAAACACCGACGCCAAATGGAACCTGCGCCAGCATCTTAAGCATTTGTTTATTGCGTTTTAGCTTTCGAGACGCAGAGCGTCTCTGGCTGCGCTACCACGCTGGAGCGTGGGAGCGATGTATACTTCAACATATCGTTCCCACGCTCTGCATACCCTCAAGGGCATAAATGGGAATGCAGCACTAGACGCTCCGCGTCCCGATCAACTAAGCTGACAATCGAAAATATATATAATCGTTCCCACGCTCCAGCGTGGGAATGCCGCCCCGGACGCTCTGCGTCCCAATCAACTAAACCATGAAAAAATATGGGCAGAAGCCGCTACGTAATCACCGAACCGGATAAACCACATTTTATGACCTGTACGGTAATGGAATGGTTGCCGGTATTTACTCGGCCTGAGACGGTAGATATTTTGCTGAATTGCTGGCGCTATCAAAGGGAGCACGAGGGCTTGCAGCTTTACGGTTATGTGGTGTTAGAAAACCATATCCATTTCATTGCCCAAGCCAATAATTTATCTAAATGCGTGAGCAGTTTTAAATCATTTACCGCACGGCAGATTATCAACCACTTGCAGGCGCATAACGTTGAGCGTTTGCTGACACGTTTACGATTTTCTAAACGGGCACATAAGGATGATCGGGAATATCAGTTTTGGCAGGAAGGAATTCATGCGGAGCTGGTATTTAGCGAGGCGATGATGCGTGAAAAGCTGGAGTATATTCACAACAACCCGGTAAAACGCGGTTATGTAAATCTTCCCGAGCATTGGCGTTATTCGAGTGCGAGTAGTTATGCGGGGCTGGCGGGGTTGATTGAGTTGGATCGGTGGTGAGTAGGACGCAGAGCGTCCGGGGCTACGCTACCACGCAGAGCGTGGGAGCGATAATAATAATTGTTCCCACGCTCTGCGTGGGAATACAGCCCTTGACGCTCTGCGTCGCTAAAGCGCGACGCCTCTAAATAAGATAAAATCCCCTAAATACCTTTTCATAAAACCAGAGCATTCTTTACATGGAAAAAACCTACTCCCCTCACGACATAGAACAACGCTGGTATCAAACTTGGGAACAGCAAGGCTATTTTGCTGATCAACCCGAAAAAACTGACGCTGAATCCTACTGCATTATGATTCCGCCGCCGAATGTCACCGGCAGCCTGCATATGGGCCATGCCTTTCAAGACACCATTATGGATGCCTTGACCCGTTACCATCGCATGAAGGGCTATCGCACCTTATGGCAGCCGGGTACAGATCATGCCGGTATCGCGACGCAAATGGTGGTCGAGCGCTTATGTAATGCCGAGGGCAAAACCCGCCATGATTATGGTCGGGACAAGTTCATCGAAAAAGTCTGGGAATGGAAAGAAGAATCCGGCGGCACCATTACCCGGCAGTTGCGCCGTATGGGCTCGTCTTTGGATTGGAGCCGCGAGCGCTTTACGATGGACGAAGGCATGTCCGATGCGGTGCAGGAAGTCTTCATTCGCTTGTACGAAGAAGGCCTGATTTACCGCGGTAAGCGTTTGGTTAACTGGGATCCGGTATTGCACACGGCAGTATCTGATTTGGAAGTACTTTCAGAAGAAGAAAGCGGCTTCATGTGGCATTTGCGCTACCCATTGAGCAACGGCACCGGACATTTAATTGTCGCCACTACCCGCCCTGAAACGCTGCTCGGCGATGCCGCGGTTGCTATCCATCCAAATGATGAACGTTACAAACATTTATTGGGCGAATTTGTTGAGCTGCCGTTAACCGGCCGCCGCATTCCGATTATCGCGGACGAATATGTCGATCCTGAATTCGGTACCGGTTGCGTAAAAATCACTCCGGCCCATGATTTTAACGATTACGAAGTGTGGACGCGGCACCGCAATCATTCGGCTATCCAAGCATTGCCGAATGGTGGTTTGATCAATATTTTTACCATTGATGCACAAATCAGAAACAACAAGGACGATGATAGCCAATTGATTCCACATCAATATTTTGGCCTGGATCGCTTTGACGCACGTAAGCAAATCGTCGCTGATTTAGAAGCGCAAGGTTTGCTGGAAAAAGTCGCCGACCATAAATTGATGGTGCCGCGCGGCGATCGTAGCCAGAGTGTTATCGAACCGCTGTTGACCGACCAATGGTATGTAAAAGTTGCGCCATTGGCGGAACCGGCCATTGCGGCGGTTGAAAACGGCGACATTAAATTTGTGCCCGACAACTGGAAAAACACCTATTTCGACTGGATGCGCAACATTCAGGACTGGTGTATTTCCCGGCAAATCTGGTGGGGGCATCGCATTCCGGCTTGGTATGACGATAAAGGCAATATTTATGTCGGTCGGTCCGAGCAAGCCATTCGCGACCGCCATAATTTGCCTGCCGATTATCCGATTAGGCAGGATGAAGATGTACTTGATACTTGGTTTTCATCGGCGTTATGGCCGTTTTCTACCTTGGGCTGGCCGGAAAATACCGAAGAATTGGCTAAGCATTACCCAACCAGCGTACTGGTCACCGGCTTTGACATCATTTTCTTCTGGGTGGCGCGGATGATTATGATGGGCTTGAAATTCCAGGGCCAAGTGCCGTTCAAGGAAGTCTACATTCATGGCTTGGTACGCGATGCCGAAGGCCAAAAAATGTCCAAATCTAAAGGCAACGTGCTGGACCCTATCGACATTATTGATGGTATCGAACTCGAAGCTTTGGTCGCTAAACGTGTTTCAGGAATGATGCAGCCGCATTTGGCCAAAAAAATCGAACAATCTACGCGTAAGCAATTTCCTGATGGCATTTCTTCATTCGGTACCGATGCATTGCGTTTTACTTTTGCCTCGTTGGCGTCGACGGGCCGGGATATTCGTTTTGACCTGGCGCGGACCGAAGGCTATCGCAACTTCTGCAACAAATTGTGGAATGCGGCGCGTTATGTGTTGATGAACACTGAAGAGCAGGATTGCGGTTTGTCTGATGCACCTTGTGAATACACTCAAGTCGATCGCTGGATTACCGCGCGTTTGCATCAAGTGACTGCGGTGACCAGC
>JAQTQN010000067.1:0-2741 GCA_028712225.1 Methylobacter sp. | reverse complement strand
TTGTCACGAACAGTCACCAACGCGAGCATTGCGGGTGACTGTTTTGTTGCTTGAGCCATAAACCAATTCAAAAACGTCAGACCTGCACTCTCGGCCCTCGTAAACTTTAGGTTACGGAACATCTAAACAAATAGATCACTCTTGTGGTGAAATTTATCAGTGTTTCCACAAGGAATCGGCCCCATGTCAGTTGGACAAATCCGTCATGTCGTCTATAGTTTTTCCACACACTTGATTTTTAAAATCACTCGCCATGGCATCTGTTTTTACTGACTTACAATTTAATGGCCTAACTCGTTGTTTCATCGAGAACGGCTTGCTGACTGAAAATGACGCACAAAAGCATATTCAGAACGCCCAAAAAGCCAAAGTGTCGTTAATTGCCTATCTGGTTACCAATAAACTGATCGATAGTAAAACGATTGCAGCCCGCGCTTCACTTGAGTTCGGCATACCTTATTTTGATTTAGACGCCATTGATTATCGAAGTTTGCCAATTAGTCGGGTAGCGGAAAAACTGATTCGCAAACACCATGCCCTGCCTTTATTCATTCGCGGCAATACGCTGTTTTTGGCTATATCTGATCCAACCAATTTTCAAGCGTTGGATGACATCAAATTTCAAAGCCGACTCAATCCTGAAGCCATTCTGGTTGAAGAAGACAAGCTGGCCAAAATCATTGAGACTGCATTAGAAGCCGCAGATACGTCCATGTCCGATATGCTGGATGCTGACCTGGATAACCTTGAAATCACCGGCGGCGATGAAGATACAAACAAAACAGACAGTAATTCTGACATTGACGACGCCCCTATCGTTCGCTTTGTAAATAAAATCCTGCTCGACTCCATCAAGCAAGGCGTGTCTGACATACACATGGAGCCTTACGAAAAAAACTTCCGCATTCGTTACCGGGCAGATGGCATTTTGCATCAGATCGCCAGTCCCCCAGCCAGTATCGCCAGCAGAATAATCTCCAGAATCAAGGTAATGTCGAAAATGGATATTGCCGAACGGCGTGTGCCCCAAGATGGCCGGATCAAGATGACGCTATCCAAAAACCGGGCGATTGATTTTCGGGTTAACACCTGTCCAACGCTGTTTGGTGAGAAGGTGGTACTGCGTATTCTGGATCCGACCAGCGCACAAATTGGCATCGAAAAGCTAGGCTTTGAGCCGGAACAGCAACAGCTCTTTTTGAGTGCTATTAATAAACCTTATGGATTGGTGCTGGTCACCGGCCCTACCGGTAGCGGAAAAACGGTGACTTTGTACACGGGCTTGAATTTACTCAATAGCGTGGAACGTAACATTTCCACGGCAGAAGATCCGGTCGAAATCACGGTAGAAGGCATTAACCAAGTCAATATGAATGTTAAAGCCGGGCTTACTTTTGCCTCTGCCTTGCGGGCTTTTTTACGGCAAGATCCGGACATTATTATGGTCGGCGAAATCCGCGATACCGAAACCGCAGAAATCGCCGTTAAAGCCGCACAAACAGGCCATTTGGTGTTATCCACCCTGCATACTAACGATGCCCCGCAAACCTTGAACCGCTTAATGCAGATGGGTATTCCTCCCTTCAATATCGTGTCGGCAGTCAATTTAATTATGGCGCAACGATTGGCCCGCCGATTGTGCGAATACTGTAAAACTCCCGCAGACTATCCGGACGTTGCCTTTTTGTCGGCCGGTTTTAAGCAAGAAGAATTGTCGACATTAAAAGTGTTTAAAGCCGGCCCAGGCTGCGATCACTGCACTAACGGCTATAAAGGCCGCGTAGGTATTTATCAGGTGATGACCTTGAGCGAAAAGATGCGCGAGCTCATTCTTGAAGGTGGTAACGCCATGCAACTAGCTAATCAAGCAACCTCTGAAGGCATTAATGATTTGCGAGCATCAGGATTAAATAAAGTGCGAATGGGCGTTACCAGCCTGGAAGAAATCGATCGAGTAACTAAGGAATAACTATGGCAGAGCAAACAGAACAACTGGATTTTGTCTGGGAAGGAACTGACAAAAACAAAAAAAAAGCGGGGGGGGAAATCTCCGCGAAAAGCGAAGCTGTAGCTAAAACCGAGCTAAGACGTCAAGGCTATCGCGTCATCAAGTTTAAGAAAAAACCTAAACCATTTTTTAAAGCTAAAACTCAAGCGATTACGCCAGGTGATATTGCGATTTTTGCACGTCAATTAGCGACGATGTTATCTGCAGGCGTCCCATTAGTACAGTCCTTCGATATTGTCGGTAGAGGTCATGATAACCCCAGCATGCGCGATTTGTTGTTGGGCATCAAAGCGGATATTGAAGGCGGCGATACCTTAGCCGAGGCGCTCAACAAGCGGCCGGTGTATTTTGATGAGCTATTTTGTAACTTGGTCGAGGCAGGCGAACATGCCGGGGTGTTGGAAACACTACTGGACAAAATCGCCACCTATAAGGAAAAGACCGAGTCGATGAAGAAAAAGATCAAAAAGGCGCTGACCTACCCGATCTCAGTCGTTGTAGTGGCGTTTGTGGTGACCACAATTTTGCTGATTTTTGTGGTGCCGGTATTTGAAGATCTTTTCAAAAGCTTTGGTGCAGACTTGCCGGCATTTACGCGCATGGTAATTGATATGTCTGAATGGATGCAGAAATGGTGGTGGATTGTTATCGGCATCGTAGTTGGTGCTGTTTATACCTTTGGCTATTTCAAAAAACGCTCGCGGCCGTTTAATCATTTTCTCGATAAAATGCT
>JAQTQN010000066.1 GCA_028712225.1 Methylobacter sp. | reverse complement strand
CACCTGATGGGCGACGTAGTCCCAGAAAGCCCAGGATCTTCTTGCGATGCCGCTGTCCTGTGCGCCCGCTCCATTCGTAAATATCCAGATTTGCCACCGCCGAATTGGTTGCATGCGCAAGGTAGACTGCAATCTCGTGCGGTATGCCTTTTTGACTGTCGGGAAAGAAACCTTGAAATTGAAAAAATTTCAATAGAATTGCAAATCCAAGTCTGCCGCTATCGGTGCGACCTGGCAGCAATGCCAATTCCTCAATCGATAATCCCCAATGCGTCGCCAGTTCATCTTCGTTCCAATGCCACTTCACAAATTCTCCTTGTAACACGCCGAAAATGTAGGATGGCATGCTTTCTGTCAGACATTTTAGCGTGAAGAGGCATGCAGTGCGAAATTACGTGGCGCTTTTTGCAGCTATGTGCATACTACCCCTTGTAGGAGAGTAATAAAGTTGCATACTAATGTATTATGTATTGTATTCTGTATCGTATTCTGTATAATATGAAATACATAATACGATACAATACAATATTTTATAACTTACTGGAGAAAGAACATGGCTAGACCAGGAATTACATACGACCAAGTTGCAGCAGAAGCAGATGCAATTATAGGCGAAGGCCAGCAACCTACCATTAATGCTGTTCGTGATCGAATCGGTACGGGAAGCCCGAACACTGTCCATAGACATTTAACGGTTTGGAGAGCGGCACGGCCACAAGCCACCGCCACAGCGCCGGAATTGCCTGCCAGCTTAACATCTGCAATAGCAACCGAGATCGAACGCACAGCCGCCAGTGCCAGGGCAGAGATTGAAAGCAAACTGGTTCAGGCACAAACCGAGGCGGTCGAACTGTCCAGCGTAGGTGAAGCCTTGGAAGCCGAACGGGATGAACTCATTGAACAGGTGGCTGTACTCACAACTGAACGCGACACCTTGGCAGGAAAAGCGGAGCAGCAGGCGGCAGACATCAAAGCGCAGGCGGAACGCATTGAGCGTGAACAGCAAGCCGCCGAAGCCGCGCGGGTTGATCTAGCCAAGGTGCAACTAAAAATCGAATCAAGCGCTGAAAGACTTGTCGAGCAAGCCTCAGAGATCGAGCGGTTACGGGCCACGCTTGAAACCGAAAGACAGGCCAGGATCGTAGCAGAGCAACAGGCAGCGGTATTGTTGGCCAAGCTTGAATCCATGACTGAACGGGCAACAAAGGCAGAAACCCGTGCAGAGCAGTTCGAGAAGCAAAGCCAACAAAACGCACAGGAACTTAATAGCGCACGAAACCAGATGCAGGCTCAGCAAGTCGCGCTGGATGCTGCAACAAGGGAAATTGACGATGTGCGAAGACAAATTAAGACAAAAAAAGCCACTAATATTACTGAGGATTGAGTCACTTTTTAGCGGCTAAAATAGGAGTTATTTTTCTTGACATACGCCCCAGTGGGGCGTATTATAACAATCAGGCCGGGCACTTCGCCAAGGCCACTATCAAGGAATATCAAATGACTATTTTAACTGCCGAGCAACAAACTACCATCAATTCCGCTCTTGAAATCCTTTCTGGTCTTTACCAGAAGCAAGACCTTCAGGCGACATCACCAGAAAGAGTTAAGCAGTTTTGCCAGCTTCAAATTGGTCATCTGGAGCACGAAGTTTTCGGTGTGTTGTTTCTGGATAACCAACATCAATTAATCAAGTCTGAGTGCATGTTCCGCGGTACGATAGACGGTGCTAGCGTTTACACAAGAGAAGTGGCAAAAGAGGTTCTTTTGTGCAACGCCGCTGCAATAGCTTGTTATCACAATCATCCGAGCGGGGTATGTTTACCATCGGTCGCGGATCGCAGCATCACCACTAAGCTAATTGAAGCGCTGAATCTAATAGACGTTCGCGTCATAGATCATATTATAGTGAGCCACAAAGAAACCTACAGTTTCGCGGAGGCTGGGCTTTTATAGTTATTTACCTTGGCGGGGGCTATAAAGCCCCCATTTTTTCTTATTCTTTAAAGAGATAGTTATGGAAACAACACCTATTTATGATGTCGGCGGTTCGCTGCCGGTATCGCTAGAAGCGTTTAGTAACCGGCCTTGTGCTTTGCCATTCGGCCATCCGGCTTATTTGCCGCCGTCACCCCAAGAGGTTGATCGTTTGGTAACGCTGGCGGGTTGGTCACAGTGTAAAGCGGCGGCTTTGGTTGGTGTGTCGTTTAACCCGAAAAAAGGGTCTTCAACAATCCGAAAGTGGAGGGCTAGGCCGAATTCCGATGATGCGCGGGCTATCCCTTATTCGGCTTGGCGGTTAATGTTGCTGTACGCTCGTGTTGTGTCAATTGATGATGGTTTGGCGGCAATAGACAGGCAGGGCGCGGGTGTCTAACTCCACAACTTATTTGTTAAAGTAACGTTACTAATATTAAGCAGATCATGATAGAGCAATCCAAGCGGCTGGGTCGTCCGGTAACTGGTCAAGCCTTAACACCGGCTGAAAAGCAAAAAGCCTACAGGCAACGCTTGGCCAACAAGCCTTCTTGCCATGATTCGGATTTATTTGTGGCTCGTCGAGCTTATGATGATTCCCTGGTCACTATAGAATCATACAAGAAATTGGTTCTGGAATTTCAAGCTACTATGACTCAGACTGATAATCGTATCAAACAACTTGAAAGTGAATTAGCCAAGCGCGATGCTTTTATAAAAGAGTTTGTTGATTATTGCGGTTTGTTTGCTTCTGTCATGCCGCGCGAAGATTGGGTAAAAAAAGCCAAAGCAATGTTTAGTAAAAAGGTAACGTTACCAAAATAGAAAGTTATAATCCGCATGGGGTCAGGGTGTGAGTGTAAGACTCCACATTGACATCATAAGCGGGTATTAATTGAGTGCCCGATAAACGGATGCACGACTAACACCAAGTTGGTTGGCAATCTTTGTTGCACCTAGCCCTTGGTTATGTAACTCCTTAATTTTGTCATTATCGACAGTTTTCTTTCCGCCTCGATACACACCCTTGGACTTGGCCGCCTCGATCCCTTCTTTCTGGCGTTCTTTTCTTAAATTCGTTTCAAATTCGGCAAACACGCCAAGCATGTCAAAAAAAGCCTTACCCGCCGCCGTTTCCGTATCAATAGGCTGCTCTGTCGCCTTTAACGAAACCTTGCGTTTTTTGAGGTCTACAACGATGTCTTGCAGGTCTTTGATGCTCCGCGCGAGACGATCCACCCGTGTGACGACAAGCGTGTCACCGGGCCTTAAAAACTGAAGCAATAAGTCTAGCTCAGCTCGACCGTTCATAGACGTGCCGGAAGCCTTTTCGGCACGGATAATATCGCAACCGGCCTGTTTTAAGGCTTGTTCCTGCAAAGAATAATCCTGGTCTGCGCTGGAAACTCGCGCGTAGCCGTACAATGCCATTATTCTGGCCAAAACTCAGAATTCATAACCAGCTCAATGCTCCACGAGCAAGACTCTGGAAAGCAATCGAGTCCGGTTTCCTTTACTGCAAGCGTGACAGCATCAGACCACACCCATTCCCACCAATCTGGTTGAGCAAGATCGGTTTTAAGGCTTGGGGTTTCCTTCAAGCAGCCCGCAATCCCTCTTCGCTGTTCCTTGATCGTCCGTTGCCAGCTTTTGCTTCTAAAACCTTCCTGATATTGCCATTTCAAAAGATGGGCCAACAAAACAGCCATTCGGCTTCTAAGTTCTCTTCGTTCGCTTTTGCCCACGTCCTCAATCTCATCTGCAATATGTTCAAGGTCGAGCATATCAAACTGGCCTGCACGGATAAGCGCGGCCTGCTCGTTTGCCCATGCGATTACATCGGTTTCGTATCTTTGCATCGATATACCCTAAAAATGTGTAAAAACTGATTTATTTAATCAGCATGTTTATAACTTTATTTGCGGATTGATAACAATCATCCAAAGGCACACCAATTTCATGCAATACATACGGGATCGACATGAACAACATATAATCTCTAACTTTTGGAGGAATTGCGTGTTCAGTTCTCCATTGGTTGATTTTAGATGATTTGTAATTACTACCAAGCTCGGCATTCAGATGATTAAGAGCTTCACTTGAACTATAGCCGTAGTTAAAACTTTGTGCATCTATCCATGTTGTAATTAAGCTTGTATTCATTTTTAATCTCAATTTTACAAAATGTCTCAACAGGGTTTAAACCCTTGCAAAATAATAGTGTATCACAGCTAAAACAACCCTGTTTAGACATCAAAACCGTCTCATGAAACCCGTATCAACAATGTATACCCTTTGCAACTGGCTAGTTTTTAGTCAATCTGACTTCACAACAGATTCGGCCTAGTTTTGGGGCGCATTACCAACAGACTTATCCACCGCCCCTGTGCATAACCTGCAATCGTCAATCTGTTGCAACAACGGCTTTGCCATCAGCACTATAGGTGATGCTTTTTGTCTCCCCTGGTTCCGGCGGTTTTGCAAAATCTGCTCGATCATGGGAGACATACTGCCGTTTCCCGACTCGTTGATAGACATTCGTTTTATCTGTATACAAGATAACGCCTGAATGTTCTTTTGTTTTATCCGCTTTGTTTGCCGTAAAAATATTGTAGATTCCAGGCTTAACGCCCATAGCCTTTTTAACCTTAGCATTACGCCACTGGCCTTGGTCTTCTTGCTGCATTGCGCACTGGCCGTTCATTATAAGTAAACGTCGTTTCACATCTAACCCTCTAAGATTGCAGTCAGGTTATTATGCCCATCCCCCGAAATTGTAAAATCAGCTCAATGGTGGCCATCATCTTCGTATTTTAACCACGTAACCCGATTATCATGTAAGACCTCACAATCGCCTTTTACTTCTTGAATAGTTTTTCATGCACCCAACCGTTGTTCGTAAGAACGAGTACATCTAATGCTTTAGCCGGTGTTTTTTCGGTCTCTACGTCACCCTTGATATTATCAAATGCAGCTGTGATTTCAGGTGTTTTTGTCCATACCGGAAGATCATATACTTCATATGTGTAATTTACATGTGTGATTCGCTGACCAAACATGTCAGAAGGTTCGGAAAATTGGGTAACATCTTTGATTCTTGCTTTACCGAAACAGAAACCACCAATGGTTTTTCCGCCAATAGTTTTCTCTATATCTGCTTTATAGAATTTTCTACCTTCTTCCGTTAAATCAAAAGTAGAAACGGTTTCCTTCCCTCCACCCAAAATTGGGGTTTCTCGGCCACCTTCTTTTTCTATAACCCAACCAGCCTTAGCCAAGGCCCGCAATTTGCTTTTTATCCCAACGAAGTCCCACTCAATCGTTGTTGGGAACTCTGTACGTACATAGCACTTCGGATAAGCCGTATCAAGATACTGCTGAATCGATGCCTTGAAGTTTTTTTCATTTGCCGCTTTCGGATCAGAACACCCGGCAACAACGATTGCGACAAATACGACAGATGTGAATTTGAACAATAAATAATCTATTTTCATTTCTCAGCCCCCTTTTTTGTTTAGAGCAAATTCAATCTTTTTGTCAGTCTTGTACTGCCCCAAGGCGTAAACCGCCCAAATAGTTGCTGGAATCCAGCCGATGACAGTAATTTGCAGGATTAAGCAAATTACACCGGCAAAGGGTCTGCTTATCGTGAAGAAAGTTAACCAGGGAAGAAACAGAGATATAAGCAATCGCATAAAAAGCCTTTAAGTGAAGTTAAAAAAACAGGTATCCGGCATTGCTCATGGGAATACGGATCAACCAGAGCGCGGCCAGGTGTATAGGGTAATAGCCATAGAATGCCCAACGCAGGCGAGGCATCCGTAGGTCGATTCTGGAGAGCAACAGGATAACCGGAACTGCCGCGAGCGCCCACAAGTTGCCATTCACGAACCATAGTGACGCGAGGGATGCCAGTGACAGTGTCAATGGTATCAACCCCGGCATCTTGCAGTACCACCAGACAGAAAGGCCGAATAACACAGCAGGCCACCAGAATTCAACAAAAGCGCTTCCAACCAGAAAAACCACAGCGGCAGTAACATAGCCGCCGACTGTTTGATATTCAATTAAGAACAGCGTTGCCGTAATGACCAGTAATGCAAACATTATATTTAGCGGCCACCATCCATTAAGTAGACCGCCTAAAGCGATAAAGGCCGGTGAGGCCAATAAGCCGAATATTGTCAGCCGTGTCATGATGCGGAAGTAAGCCCCTCTTTCATAAATACCCGGTCTAGCCAGGTTGTACGCTAAAACAAACACAAACAATGGCATTGCCACGCGGCCAGCTTCAAAAAGAAATGGCAAAGTTTCATTGAACAGGTATTTATTGACGTGATCACCTGTCATTGATAATAATGCTAGCCACTTCATTACTTCAATTGTCCCGTCAGATACAAATAAACGGGGAAGGGTGTAGCACATCATTTTATGGATTTTCCCTGTAACTTATTTTTCGTGGAACATACCCGGACGTGTTCCAGGAAACCGTTTTGAGCGGCTGATGTACTTGCGCAGCAACTGGCATTGTTGCTTCTGTTTTTTCTGGCGCTGGCTGTGCAGTAGGTGTCAAGGCCGGAGCGCCTGGCTTGGCTATGTCAAAAGTCACAAATCGAGCTTCCAGCCAATCCGCCCACTTGACGGCTCTTGCCATCAAGTCGGCCCGATAAACTACGTTATAGCGATATGTCCGTGAGTGGTAGTTAGCTGCTCGCGTCCATAGATCGCCCTTGTCGTTGCGTATATGCTTCCGAAGCCGCCACGCTGCTAGATCGAACGAGTAACAGCCAGAGGCCGCTACATCATTCGCTGTGATTCCGTACTTGGCTAGATCGCCCAGGTACGAGGTGTTGAACTGCATCGGCCCAACGTCAAACGTCCCGTTGCTGTTCTTCACCCACTGTCCAGGCTTACCACCCTCTTTTTCGGCAACGGCAAGTACAATATTTGCCGGTACTTCGTACTTTACAGCCGCCGAGATAGAGCAGACAATTCGCTCTTGTATTTGGGGTGGAATTTCTGGTGTTGTTATCCAAGGCACGATTTATCACTCCTTTAGTTTAAGAGGTTTGGGAATTACGGTCACGAAAAGCCGCGATTTCCGATTCAGGATCAACAGACTCGCTTGTCCCAGCCGAAAGGCTGTTATCATTAAAGGTCGAGGATGTGTTAGCTCCCTGACCGCTAGCCCTGATAGCGGCCGCGATTTTCCCCCCCGTTGTTTCGCCGACTCGTTTAGATACATTGGCCATTGCAACATCCATAGCCCCTTGTGCCAGGTTTGCGACTGTACTGGTGCTACCCTTGCCAGTCTTCGCTGCTGGCGTGCCGTCTTGCGCATTCCCTTTGGCGTCAGAACCGGCGCTAGCGCCACTATCGCTTCCGGTCGAACCGCTAAATCCACCGCTATCATTGCTGCTGTTCATTGTGCTGCCCGAGCCGCCGAAGCTGGGCATTGCCCCATTACTGTTATCGCCCATAGCCGATGCAAGGGCGCTGACTCCACCGCCGTTCATTGTGCTGCCCGAGCCGCCGAAGCTGGGCATTGCCCCACCGCCACCACCATCCATGCTGGCTTGCGCTTTCTCATAGGCCGCCTTGATGGCTGATCCGCCGCCTGCCATTGATGCCATGCCGCCCATGGCCGCAGCGCCTACCGTAGCGGCCGCCGCAGCACCCATCGCAGCAGCTGCCATCACAGAGCCAGCGCCAATGCTTGCACCCGATCCACCTCCAACTAGAGCAGCGACTCGTCCGGGGATTTTGTTGATAAGAAGTGCGAGCACGACGCAAACACAAAAAATGAGCAGCAATTCATATATAGAAGAGCCGTCGAGATTCGTGTAGAAGCCATCAATAACGCTGGTCGCAATCCCAATTAGCAAGGTCATGGTCATTAGCTCTAGGCCGATCCCAAGCATCGCTTTGAAATAGCCAATAGCCATATCAGAGGTCCAGCGAGAACCGCCAAATCCGAGGATGAATGTCCCTGCGTAGGCCATCGTCCACGCAGTTACCAAGGCGATGAGCACATTCGCCGCAACAACGGCCATGCACACAACCAGAGCAGCCGATATAAAAACAAT
The DNA here is from genome assembly GCA_028712225.1 of Methylobacter sp. Lineage (GTDB taxonomy): Bacteria > Pseudomonadota > Gammaproteobacteria > Methylococcales > Methylomonadaceae > JABFRC01. Next base: position 4,662 of record JAQTQN010000066.1, on the reverse strand, counting down.
AGCCAGGTTGTCGATTGGATGAACCCAGCTCAGTCCAGTAAACACCTTTTTGACAATATCAAACCCAATAGAAATTGGTGTAGATGGCGTCAAAGTATTTGCAACCCCCCCCGCCGTTGCGCCAATTTGTCGCAAGGAGTTGATAGCCGCCATTGCCATGTTTGGGCCATTGCGAAGTAGCCACAAGAAAAATCCAGTGGTTACAGTAAATCGGATGAATTCGGCGAAGAACTCGCCAATATCAGCTTTGCGCAATGCCATTAGCCCGAATGTCCACACCATGCTGATCGTTGCGAGCACCCAAAATAGCCAAGTCGCATACGCTGTGATCGTGGCGCCCCATGTCGCACTTTGTGTGAGAAAGCGGTTTGTCACATCATTGAGCAGTCCATCTCCGTTGATGGCTGCGAAGGCCGGGACAGGCGATGCAATAAACGCAATTAGCACTACCAGCAGAATCTTAATTTTTGATGCTCGTCCCATTTCAAAATCCTTTGTCTTTTGATCTATCTGACTTCGGCGGTGTCTTGTACATATTGCCCAGCTTCTTTTGCCGCTCAGCATCCGCTTCGTCATTATTGTCGGAACAGGCAACGAGCATCACGCCCATCATAAGTATTGCGAGCCATTTCATTTAGAACCCCCTATCCGTGGCACGATTGGATGCGGCCGGAACCCTGAAATGCATTTCGCTTGCGGCCTGTTGTTGGGCTTCTCTATCAGCCAAAGCCTGATTCCTAGTTGCAATCGCATTTTGCTGTGCAATTAAAAGCCCACGGATTTGCAGAAGCTGATTTGCCTGATGACTGGCTAGTTGGTTAGCATATTGGATAGCCTGCATTCGTCCAGTTGCACTTTGCGCACCAGATTGCAATTGCTCAAGTGTGGCGGCATCGTTATTGAGTGCATTTTGTTGTAGGTCAAGTCCCTTGAACATAGCATCATTAGCTTTCTTTTGCGATTGTGATGCTAGAACACCGTTTTGTTGTATTGCGGCTCTTTGGGCGGCAGAACATCCGGAGGCTGTAAAACACGGCGAACTGCTGTAATACGATACATCCTGGAATTTGCTCAAATACGCGTTAAGACTGCCGGTTTGATTCTTATAATAGTTTAGCGTGTTAACAGCGTTCATCAATCCATTCATTGTGTTCTGTGCTTTGCTCCAGACATACGCGGCAGGCGCAGCCGTGTTCTGCACCAAGTTCTGGTATTGCTGTAACTGGTTAGCGTATTGTTGCAACTGCGTTGAGTATTGTTGAACCTGTTTTGTCGTCTGCGCCACGGCTTCAACAGCGGTCATTACATTTTCGCCCAAATTAGCGGCGTCTATCACCGGAATACCTGCGTATACCGATACCGGCTTCAAGAATGTCGCTATTACTAGCGTCAAAGCTAAAATAGCCTTAATGGTTATATTGTTTATTCTCATGATTTAACCTCTTTATTTAATAGTCAAACGCTTGATATGGTTTTGAAAACGTAAGGTCTTTTATGACTATAACGTTGAATCGATAACCGGGTCTGATTTCCAACGTGGGTGCAATGTTTATGTTTTTCGAAATCATTTGGGCTGTTACTTGTCCCAACTGCTGCCCAAGTGCCATGCTTAATATGTTACTGGCATTAGGCGAACCATATAAACCTTGTGTTTGATTTCGGTTATTGTTTTGCATCTGGCTGTATGATGCGGCGGCTATTACTGCGGACATAAGCAGAGCGGAGCCAAATAATCGCACATAATGATTGTTTGTTAAATCATTAAAACCAGCATACCCGGCACTATCTGCGCCTGGCATTGCGCCAATGTCCATCGCCTTACCATCCGGGAAAACGATCCGCTGCCAGGCAACGAGGACGCGAGATTGTCCATAAGACACGTCGCTCGAATATGTACCTACAAGGCGCGAACCTTGAGGTAGTAAAAGATATTTTCCAGTCGCCGTATCGTACACATTTTGCGCTATTTGGGCCATAATTTGCCCTGGCAATTCTGAGTTGATACCAGAAATCAGTGTTGCCGGCACAACGAACCCGGCACGTAGTTCATAGGGTGTGCGTGGTGCTTCCGGCTTGGAGTCAAGTTTCCAGCGGTCGCCTTGTCCTGAATCGGAAAACTGTTCTATATCGTTGCGTTTGTTGGTTTCCGCTGTTTTTATTAATTCAGGAGCTGTCGATCCACCATATAAACCAGATGCTTGTAATTGTCGTAACCGCGCTTGATAGGCCGCCGTTGGATCATCGCGAGTCTGTGCATCAATCTGTTGCCGAACGGCTGCCAGTTTTTCAAGAACTTCTGCGTGAGTGGAAGGTACGGGTGCGCTTCCATCGTCTGTATTATGAGTTGCACCGCCCGGTGTTGATCCGGGACTGCGTGGAGCAGTAACCTCAATTCCGGTTTTGGCTTTAACAGCATCCTCGAATAGTTGCATTTTCGCCATGCGTATCCGTTCCAGTTCATCATTATTGCTATGTGGCTCCACACTGGAAGAGGGTGGTGTTGGCGGTCTATCCAGGTTTTCAGGTCGTGCAATAAGAACATTGGTAAGTTCAGGAACTTTCGGCGGTTTGGCCTTGATGATGCCATCCTTCTGGTTGCCTGCGATTTCGTTGGCAAACATACTGGTGTTACCTGTCTTCTCGTCCTTGGCGCTAGCCTGACGATTCTGTTGCTCGACACGGTTCATTGCAACCAGTGCCATCACAATAAGGAATGCGATCATTACGCCGACAATAATATACATCGGTAAATTGTTGACTCGGCGAACGCCCGTGTTTGGAGTCGCCTCGTCAGGCGAAGCGTCTGGTGACATTTCTTCGGTGTTGTTGCTCATATCTATATTACTCCTTGTGAGACCATTTACCGGCCGGATGAACCGTACTGTTTTGCACCAGGTAGGCGCGGGTCATGGCTTGATTGCCTATCAGCAGCGTAAGCCGATACAGGTTCAAGTTGTTGACTTGATCCAGAATGTACCGCAAGGTCGTGCCAGTTGGTGAATTCTGCGTCTTTTTACTATGCTGCCCTGGCCAGGCCGGTTTGCTTTCAAAAACAGCATAGCCCTTGCCTCGCATTGATTCGACGAGTGTTGTGCCAAACGTATCGGGTGTGGTTTGTTGCAAGTCAAATCGGGTGCTGGCTGGAGGGTATAGGTTCTGAAGCTGTTTCACGGCATCCTCGGCCAACGTTTTATTATAGGACACCGGTATAAGTGGGAGATAATTACCATACTGTGTTTGATGTATTGTTGCGCATCCGGACATCCAAATCAGGAGCAACGCGATAAAAATAACTTTGCGCATGGTTATTTCCCTCTGGTGATGACAACGCGGTCTTGGCTACTGCCGACACCGGCAATCAATAGCGCTTTGTCAAAAATCGTATCAACAATATAGCGGTCGCCCTGGATACGATAATTCACCAGCACCGTTTCATCGTCTGTGAACAGGCCGCCGTCTTTGCGCACCACCAGCAGTGTTGGTGCTTCGGTCTGCGCCATTGCCGCGGGCATTTGAATAATAGTTTTTACACCATCGTTGTAGACGCGTACAGGCTTCCAGGCTACGGAACCGTCTACACTATAAGCGAAGTCCAGGTCGCCAAGATATTCGCCGGTTTGCGGAATGGTACGTTCCTGTTTTTCCTTCTCTTCACGAGTTTTGAGGGCATCCCATTTCACCAGAGCGTCTTCAGGGTAAGAAAAAGCTACGCGCGGCATGAACTGAGTGCGGTGAGAACGCAGCCTAAAATGATATGTACGGCGGTTCGTGGTTACGATCAAGCTGGTTTCCAGACCCACATCCATCGGTTTGATGATGAGGTGCTGGATTTCAGCTGGTCCGAAACCCGTAATGGCCGGTTCCACCGTCCACCGGGCCGTATCTCCCAAATGAATTGAGTTAACCTGTTCGCCCGCTTGCAGCTCAACGTCACAGACTTGTAAAACGGCACAAACGATGCTGGGTTCCTGTGCACCGAATAGGTATCGGATCGAGCCATCAGTTCCAGGCACGGGTTTAATGCCGGTGGCGCTGGCCGCTTGCCATTTATGTGCAATGGCAATCGCCGCCTTTTCTTGCGGCGTTAACTTTGGATTCTGGTTTGAGAAATACAGATCAGCCAGGTTGTCACCAGGAGTCGCCAGTGCAAGCATGGGCATCATGCTAATAATAATTGCGAAGGCATACGTTTTCATCAGTTTTTTCCTTATTTCAGTTTCGACCAGGAGAAGTCGCGTACATAGATTCCAAGCGGGTTATTACGTACTTGTTCTTCCGTGGTTTTTGTGGTTGCCGGAACAATGTAGACCGTGACCAGAGCACGCATACGAAATGGGTTTTCCTTTATGATGCCTTGCCGGTCGCGTATAGTCTCATTCCAGTCCACTTGCCAGGTATCAGGGGTTTGCGGGATTACCGAGAGAATTTCAATACTGACAGTTTCATCCTCGGCCCGCGTGAAGGGGTTACTTTTTTCTGTGCCGTTCAACCATTCATTCATTTTTGCAGTGGCCGGATCGGTTGCCGATAACATCGAATACAGCCGGAACACGGCCTTTCGCTGCAAGGCTATGTCTGGCGTAACAAGACGTGCATCGCTAATGAATGATGCTACGGAGGCGTGCACGACGCGCTGATCGACCGCAGCGGCTAGCTGGGCAG
>JAQTQN010000280.1 GCA_028712225.1 Methylobacter sp. | reverse complement strand
TGCTGGGCATTCCCCATCAAACCATGTTGCGCTCCATTGCCAAGTACGCACTCACCGACATTACCGTTGACTTTACCGAAGGCACCGATATTTTTTGGGCGCGCCAGCAAATTGCCGAACGCCTCAACACCTTGTGGAGCAATCTGCCTGCAGGTGTTGAAGGCGGTATTGCGCCAATGACAACACCGCTGGGCGAGATGTTTATGTTTACCGTCGAAGGTGGCGATTTAAGCCTGATGGAACGTCGCGATTTGCTGGACTGGGTGATTCGTCCGGCACTTCGCACCGTGCCCGGCGTGGCGGATGTCAACTCGTTAGGAGGCTTGGTCAGAAGTTTTGCCGTCGTGCCGGACAATACCCGCATGTCCTCCAGAAGCATCGGCATAGAACAGCTGGTACAGGCATTACAAAGCAACAATCGCAACGACGGTGCCGGGCGCATGACCGATGGCGAAGAAGCGCTGATTGTCCGTGCCGAAGGCCGCATTAAAACACTGGCCGATGTCAGAACCATCGTGGTTGACAACAGCAGCGGCATCCCGATTACCATTGGCGATGTCGCCGACGTCAATATTGGCGCCCTTACCCGCTACGGGGCCGTTAGTAAAAACGGTGAAGGTGAGGCCGTCACTGGTTTGGTGTTGAGTTTACGCGGGGCGAACGCTCGGCAAACTATCGTCGGTATCGAACAAAAACTCGCGGAAATCAGTAAAGGTTTCCCTAAAGGCGTAGAGGCCAGGGTTTTTTACAACCGTGGCAACTTAGTCGATAAAGCCGTGGATACGGTAATACATGCGTTGTTGGAAGCCATCGTATTAGTTATTGTTTTGCTGATTTTGTTCTTAGGCGATTTGCGAGCGGCGTTGACGGTTGCGTTAGCCTTGCCATTAGCTGCTTTGTTCACGTTTATCCTAATGAACGCAATGGGTATGTCTGCCAACCTGATGAGTTTAGGAGGACTTGCTATCGCCATCGGCATGTTGGTCGATGCCGCGGTCGTCGTGGTAGAAAACCTCATCACCCATCTGGCGCATACAGAAAGAGCAAAACGCTTACCCAGATTGCATGTTATCTACCGCGCCACCCGTGAAGTAGCCGTGCCGGTTACCTCTGGCATTTTGATCATCATCATCGTATTTTTGCCGCTGCTGACCTTACAGGGTCTGGAAGGCAAATTGTTTACACCGGTGGCATTGACCATCGTGTTTGCCCTGAGTGGTTCGTTGGTAATGTCGCTGACCGTTATTCCGGTACTTGCCTCGTATCTACTGAAAAATGTCTCGCATGAAGAGCCTTGGCTGCCCCGGCAATTACAACGGCTTTATCAACCCGCATTGCTCTGGTGTATAGACAACAGCAAAAAGGTCTTTATCAGCGCGGGAGCTTTATTGGCAATTACCGTTGTTGTATTCACCCAGATAGGCAGCACCTTTATGCCGACGCTGGACGAAGGCGATATGATCTTGCAATTAGAAAAACTGCCGTCGATCACACTGGAACAATCGGTCGCGTTGGATGGGCAGGTGCAAAAAAACCTGCTGAAAAACATCCCTGAAATCGGTTCAATCGTGGCTCGGGTCGGTTCTGACGAGCTGGGTCTGGATCCGATGGGCTTAAATGAAACCGATACGTTTTTAATCCTTAAGCCTAAAGATCAATGGCGCATGAATAGCAAAGAAGGATTGATTGAAGAAATCCGCAAAGTGATGGCGCAAACGCCGGGTATCGCTTTTGGCTTTACTCAGCCGATTGAAATGCGCGTATCGGAAATGCTTACCGGTACCCGCGGTGATGTTGCGGTTAAATTGTTCGGCTCTGATTTAGCCGTGCTCAATGAAAAAGCCAATGAAATTGCCGAAATATTGAAGCATATCGAAGGTTCCAGTGACGTATTTGCTAAACAAAACGACGGTATGCAATTTTTGCAGCTGACCATCGACAAATTGGCAGCAGGCCGCTTGGGGCTAAATAGCGACAGTATTGAAACGCTGTTACGCGCGCAAATCGAGGGGCTGAATTTAGGCATCGTACAAGAAGGCATCAAGCGTACGCCGTTGATCGTGCGCGGCAACAGCAACACCTCTAATTTCGATAACCTGCAACTTACTTTACCCTCGGGCGGTCATGTGCCGGTCACTGCCGTTGCCAAATTGGAAAAAGTGGAAGGTGTTGTTTCTATCGGCAGAGAACGCGGCCAACGTTTTGTGGTGATCCGCAGCAATGTCCAGGACCGCGATTTGGTGGGTTTTGTGGATGAAGCGCGCCAAGCCGTTGCGGAAAAAATCACGCTGCCTACCGGTTATACGGTTGAATTCGGCGGTCAATTTGAAAACCAACAACGGGCAGCAGCCACATTATCGGTGGTCGTGCCGGTGTCGCTAGGCTTGATATTTTTGCTGCTGTTTTCAACTTTCGGCTCGGTACGTCAAGCCACGCTAGTGTTATCCAACATCCCGCTAGCCATGGTCGGCGGCGTGTTTGCGCTGTGGCTGTCCGGCGAGTACTTATCGGTACCGGCCTCGGTAGGATTTATTGCCTTGCTGGGTATTGCCGTGCTTAACGGTGTGGTGATGGTCAGCTACTTTAATCAGCTGCTCGCCACCGGCATGGATATAGCAAAAGTCATTGTACTCGGCTCAATGCGGCGCTTACGCCCGGTATTGATGACTGCCAGCATTGCGGCATTCGGCTTGATACCGCTGTTATTTGCGACCGGGCCGGGCTCCGAAATCCAGCGACCACTGGCGATTGTTGTGATTGGCGGACTGGTATCGTCAACGTTTTTAACGTTATTCCTGTTACCGATTTTATTTAAGCTTTACGGTCAGGCAACGACTATCGAAACACCGGAGGAGATCGAGTAATGAACGATAAAAACTATCTAGTCACTATCAATGTACCGCCTTCACTGGAAGAGACCTTCGTCGATTGTCTATTAACCTTGGAATCGGAGTTCGGTTTTAGCAGCTTTCAAGTCAACGCTCATGACCATAAAAACGAAAATTTATCGTTAGCCGAACAGGTCACAGGTCGCCAGAAAAAAATCCGCTTTCAAATGTACTTATCTGAAGCGGGTTTGCCAGAATTGTTGGCACATTTAAAAAACGAATTTACCGGTTCCGGGATACACTATTGGGTAATGCCAGTGCTTGAAAACGGTATTCTT
>JAQTQN010000065.1 GCA_028712225.1 Methylobacter sp. | reverse complement strand
AGCTCGAGGTTGTCGTTGGGCCCGGGAAGCAACATTAAGACGTGTTATGAAATCTCATGTGAGCATAGTAACGACAACCTCAAGTTTTTCTTAAAATAAACCAAAAGAGGAGTAGTCAAATGGCTATAAGTACAGCAACAAAAGCTGCAACCGATGCATTGGCCGTTAATCGCGCGCCAGTCAGCGTAGGTGCTCAAGAAGTTCACAGATGGTTACAAAGCTTCACTTGGGATTTTGATAAAAATCGAACTAAATATTCGACTAAATACAAAATGGCCAATGACACCAAAGAGCAGTTCAAGCTAATAGCTAAAGAATATGCACGGATGGAATCCGTTAAAGACGAGCGTCAATTTGGTAGTTTGCAAGATGTACTGACTCGCGTAGATGCAGCTAATCGTGTACATCCTAAATGGAATGAATCTATGAAAGTTATTTCTAACTTTCTGGAAGTGGGCGAGTACAACGCGATTGCTGCAACCGGTATGCTGTGGGATTCGGCGACTGCACCTGAGCAAAAAAATGGTTATTTGGGCCAGGTGATGGATGAAATTCGTCATACCAACCAATGCGGCTACATCAACTACTACTTTGCCAAGCAAGGTCAAGATGCTGCCGGTCATAACGACGCTCGTCGTACTCGTGCCATCGGCCCACTGTGGAAAGGCATGAAACGCGTATTCTCAGACGGCTTTATTTCCGGCGATGCGGTTGAGTGTTCTATCAACTTACAGTTGGTCGGTGAAGCTTGCTTTACCAATCCATTAATCGTTGCAGTCACCGAATGGGCTTCTGCTAACGGCGATGAAATGACTCCGACTGTGTTCCTGTCTATCGAAACTGACGAGTTGCGTCACATGGCAAACGGTTACCAAACTGTTGTGTCAATTGCTAACGACGAAGCCGCTTCAAAATACTTGAACACTGACTTGAACAATGCGTTCTGGACTCAACAAAAATACTTCACGCCAGTATTAGGCATGATGTTTGAGTACGGCAGTCACTTTAAAGTTGAGCCTTGGGTAAAAACCTGGAACCGTTGGGTGTACGAAGATTGGGGTGGTATCTGGATTGGTCGTTTAGGCAAATACGGTGTTGAATCACCGGCCAGCTTACGCGATGCGAAAAAAGACGCTTACTGGGCGCATCACGACTTGTTCTTACTGGCTTATGCATTATGGCCAACTGGATTTTTCCGTTTGACTCTGCCAACTGCTGAAGAAGCGGAATGGTATGAAGCCAACTACCCAGGCTGGTACGACATGTACGGCAAAGTCTATGAAGAATGGCGTGCGCGTGGCTGTGAAGATCCCAATAGCGGATTCTTACCGCTGCAATGGTTCATCGAAAACAACCACCCTATCTATATAGATCGCGTTTCACAAGTACCTTTCTGCCCTAGCTACAGCAAAGGCGCCAGCACCTTACGTGTTCTTGAATTTAATGGCAAAAAACACTCATTCAGTGACCAATGGGGCGAACGCATGTGGTTGTCCGAGCCAGAGCGTTATGAGTGCCAAAATATTTTTGAACAATACGAAGGTCGTGAGTTATCAGAAGTAATCGCAGAAGGCCATGGCGTGCGCAGTGATGGCAAGACATTGATTGCTCAGCCACACACTAGCAAAGACGGCAAGCTTTGGACGTTAGATGACATCAAAAAAATCGGTTGTGTATTCGCTGATCCTTTGAAAGCACTGTAATCATTTCAACAAGGCATTGTTGGTTTAGTTGCTTATCTGAACTAATGATGCCTCCAATAATTGTAAAGGAGTTAATTATGTCAATTGTAGTAAGTGGTGGTAGACGCGGCTTAACTGATCCGGCAATTTCTAAAGTAATTTTAGATGCCATTCCTGATCAGCCCTTAGAAACACAACGCAAAATGAATTATTTCATGACTCCGCGCGGTAAGCGGATTAATGAATATGAAACCTTGTGTTGCTATACACAACCCACACCTGATTGGATTCCCGGTGGTTTGGATTGGGGTGATTGGACTCAAAAATTCCACGGTGGCCGTCCCTCTTGGAGTAATGAGTCAACTGAAATGCACAGTTCTGACTGGCACAGACATCGTGACCCAGCCTTCCGTTGGCACGCGCTGTATGTGAAAGATAAAGCAGAAGAATGGCGTTATACCGACCGTTTCTTAAAAGCTTACTCTGCCGATGGTCATGTTCGTTCTATCGATCCTGTTTGGCGTGATGAAGTCTTGGGTGACTATCTAGGCGCGTTCGGTTTCAGTGAATATGGCTTGTTTAATTCACATTCATCAGCCGTTCGTGATTGTTTGGGTGACACACTGCGTATGAGTATTGCGATGATTGGCTTGGATAAAGTCGATAACGCGCAAATGATTCAAGCAGAAAGAACCTTCTTGGCAAAATTAGTCCCCGGCTTTGATGAGTCAACCGATGTGCCTAAAAATGAGTGGACTAAGGGTTCAATCTACAAAGGTGCCAGAGAAACAGTTGAAGAAATTTGGCAAGGTACTTATGACTGGAACGAAATTCTGTTCGCAGGTCACATGATTTACGATCCTTTGTTCGGTCAATTTGTGCGTAGAGAATTCTTCTTGAGATTGTCGGCTTATTACGGTGACAACTTAACACCGTTCTTTGTCAACCAAATGCAGCTCTATCATTCACAAACTAAAGGTGTCACTAAAGATATGTTCCACACTTGTCTGAGTGCGGACGAACAATTTGGTGAATACAACGACAGCTTAATGCGTATGTGGAGCGATAAATGGTTGCCAAGAACTATCAACGCAATGAAGGATTTTATGGGGATCTTCTCTAAAATTCCTACCATCGCTGGTGTATCTGATAAAGCCGCCATCGAAGCCGCTTTAGGTCGCGTATTTGATGACTGGCAACGTGATTACGCTGATCCTATCGGCTATAAAGTTGACACTGCGGCAATGATTAAAACCGTGTTATCTGGTCTTAAATAAGGAATTATTATGTCTACAAGTGCAAATGCGTATAACGCGGGAATCATGGCAAAAACAGGTAAAGACTTTGCTGATGAATACTTCGCTGAAAAAAATCAGGTCGTTCATGAAAGTGATACCGTCGTTTTAGTATTAAAAAAATCTGATGAACTCAACACCGTTGTTGAAGAAATTCTGCTGGGGTCTCATAAAGACCAAAATCCAACATTGATCGTAGAAGATCGCGCTGGTTTCTGGTGGCTGAAAGCAAACGGCAAAATTGAAATTGACTGCGTTGAAGTCTCTGAATTGTTAGGTAAAAGTTACAGTGTTTATGATTTGCTGGTGGATGTTTCTTCTACTATCGGTCGCGCTTATACACTGGGCGAAACGTTTACTATCACCTCAGAATTGATGGGTCTTGATGTCAAACTGCAAGACGTTGCCAGAGCATAGGAGAGAACAATGGCTAACATTCATGATAATCCCAAACGTGACGAATGGGTTAAAAAAATCGCTGGTTTAACTACATTGGCAGCAGGTCAGTCGTTGTTAAAAGATTTTCGTACTAAACACTTAAATCCTTTTAAAACTGACTGGTCTTTAGAGCTTGATGGTCAATGGATTGAGTGCAAGATCGAAGAAAAAGTCGCGCTGTTGAAACGCGCCGAGTTTAACGATGCACAGTTTATGAACAACTGTACTTGTGGCACGAATGCTCAAGAAGTTGCTAATAAAGCGGTTGCTGAAATGGATGCGTGTACTGATATGTACAAAGCGGAAAGAATCCATATTGACTTCAGACTGGCTAACAAGCCACCTGTCATGCCGGTCAATGTCTTCATGGATACTGACCGTTTGTTAGGCACCAAATTAATGGAGCTTAGAAACACCGATTATTACGCACTGCCTTTAGAGGAATTGCGTAAGGTGCGTGGCGTTAAAGTTATTACTTTACAGTAATTACGTAGGTTGGGCTGCCGCTTTTTGGCAACCCAACACAAAACTAACTCCGCGGTTTTTGTTGGGTTGGCTATCGCCAGCCCAATTTACGTATCCGAAATTAATTAACAACGGTGAGCCATGTTAGAGCTATTAAACGCAGAGTCCAACTCGCAAACCCACGATATACCCACAATGAATTCTGAACTGACCAAATTGTACGATTCACAACCTTACACTGCCTATACAGAAGATTTGGAATTTATGTGGCGTTGGACCATCTATCAGGACAACAAACTTGTTCAAGAAGGATGTTCATTGACCTTAGACGCGTCAAAACGCTCTGTGGAACATGTCATGACTTTTTTTAACATGAAACGCCAAAACACCCAGGCAGAACAGGAGCTGTAGTTAATGGCAAGTACACATCAGGTCAAAATTATTACCCAAGATGACGAGTCGGTAACATTTGAATGCCGTTCAGATGAAGATGTCATCACCGCCGCGGTGCGTCAGGACATTTATTTAATGTCGTCGTGCCGAGAAGGTGGCTGTGCCACTTGCAAAGGTTTTTGCGCTGAAGGCGATTATGTCTTAGGCAAAGTTAGCTCCCAAGCGCTTCCTTATGAAGAGGAAGAAGCAGGAGAAGTATTGTTATGTCGCTGCTATCCGACCACGGATATTGAAGTGGAAGTCCCCTATACCTATGAGCGAATTTCTTTTTCACCAGAAGGATTGTCTTTTGAAGCGGAAGTGATTGAGCTGTCGCAAATCTCCATCAACGTGATGAAAATGCAACTGCGACGCACAGGTGATGATAAAACCATTAAGTTTGATTCCGGGCAATTTTTTGATCTGGAAATTCCCGGCACCACAACCACCCGTTCTTATTCACCAGCAAACACATCCAATAAGCAGGGTGATTTGGAATTTTTGATTCGAATAGTGGATGGCGGCAAATTTTCAGAATTTTTGAAAAATGACGCGAAAGTCGGTCAAAAACTGAACGTTAAAGGCCCTTCAGGGATATTTGGTCTAAAAGAAAATGGCTTTACACCACGCTACTTTGTAGCCGGCGGCACAGGACTCGCGCCTATCTTGTCGATGGTCAGACGGATGAAGGAATGGGAAGAACCACAAAAATGTATTATTTATTTTGGCGTTAACACTGAAGCCGAAATTTTTCATCTGGCCGAACTTGATCAATTAGCCGCTGAAATGCCGACGCTGGAATTAAGAAACTGCGTGTGGAAATGTACCGATGAATGGCATTGCGAAAAAGGCAGCGTAGTGGATATTTTACGTCGCGATTTGCAAGAAACCGGCGCTAAGCCTGATTTATACCTATGCGGTCCACCAGGCATGGTCGATGCCACCTTTGCCGTCTGTGCGGAAATGGGCATCCCCAAAGAACGTATTTACTTAGAAAAGTTTTTACCCAGTGGCTCATAACTAATCAATAGAGGCCGGGCGTGCCCTTAAGCCATTGCTTGGCCTCTATCAGCGGGTTTAATCCATACAATTAGTAATAAAAAGAGAGTAAACCATGTCACTTGATTGTTTGGTATACGTAAGCTTGGCAAACCAAGAGATGTCTGATAATTATTTGCAGACCATGCTCCATAAAGCCAGTGAAGTAGGCGCGCTACTAAATCAATTTAAACGCCAACTGTTCTTTTAAGTTCTCACTATGTCTTTAACCACAACCCCATTTGAGTTGGGACTGAAGGCCGAGGACGAAGAATTTCTTCAAGGCATGGTCAAGCAACTTGACGATTCGATCAGGAAGTTGGTCGTTGAAGAAAAAGAGCTTATCAATAAAATCGGGGCTGCTCGCGTAGAGGAATTAGTAGAGTTTTGGAAACAAGAGTTATCCGAGGAAGAAGAGCAATTCTTCAAAATGACACTGAATTATTGGGACAAAATATTGATTCGCAATTGGGCTCGCTCCAAACGCCTTCATCACACTCGGGCTGAGGTGGGGCGCACTTTCATGAAATTGAATTCTAATAGAGGCATTGATAACAAGCATGAGTAAACAAATTATCTATAACCCAGAAGCCCGTTTAAGAATGATGCAAGGCATCGATAAAGTAGCAAATGCGGCAATCGTTACCATGGGTAGCGCCGGGCCCGCTGTCATGATTCAACACCGTACCGATGGTATTTTGCCAGTATTTACCCGTGATGGCGTGACGGTCGCCAGATCAATCAATTTTGATGATCGACTTGCCGATCTGGGCGGTCGTATGTTGCGCGATGTTGCGGGTGCAGTTTCACGCCAAGTTGGTGACGGTACGACCACGGCGATTGTCTTGGCACAAAAAATTGCCCAAGAAAGTGTTAAAAGCGCCGTTGCCGGCTTTCATCCATTACAACTTAAAAAAGGCCTGGATTTGGCACTGACCTTGGTTGAAAAGCATTTGCTGGACACTGCCGTTACCGGTGTAACAGCTGACTGGATTGAAAAAATTTCTGCTGTCGCCACCAAAGATGAACCAGGAGTCGGTCGTTTGCTAGCACAAGCCTTGGCTGAGCTAGGCAGCGAAGGCCAATTAAACTTTCAATTGGGTAATAGTCGCAACGATGAGCTTGAAATCGTTGAGGGCATTCATTACGAACAAGGCTATTTATCGCCCTATTTTGTGACCGACAAAGCACGCCAGGAAGCAGTGCTCGATAACCCGTATATCTTGTTGTATGACCGTGACATTAGTGACTTGATGGATCTGGTGCCGATTTTGGAAGAAGTAAAAGCGGAAGGCCGTTCGTTATTAGTCATTGCTGAAAATGTGATTGATAAAGCACTGTCCGGACTATTACTTAACCACGTGCGTGGTATTTTTAAAGTGGTGGCAGTTAAAGCTCCAGGCTTTGGCGATAAACGAATTGATCGCTTGAAAGATTTAGCATTATTAACCGGCGGCAAAGCCATATTAGATGATTACAGCAGTCCGAAACTTGAACATGTCACTTTAGACATGCTGGGCCAAGCACAAAGAGTCGTAGTTACCGAAGGCACCACCACCATCATCGGTGCTAAAGGTGATCGACACGCGGCCCAACAACTCATCGATAATTTGCGCGCCCAAGCCGATCTTATTCTGGCAAAAAAACCCGGCCAAGGCTCGGCAAGCGGCAATAGGCATGACTTTGGCGAGCTTGAAGAACGCATTGCCTTGCTATCCGGAAAAACCGGCATGTTTAGCGTTGGCGGCACCACCGATATTGAGATCAAAGAACGTATGGTGCGCATTGAAAATGCCTACATGTCAGCCAAAGCCGCACTTGAAGAAGGCGTATTGCCTGGCGGTGGAGTCGCCTTATATCGCTGCATCAAAGTTCTGGATGCTGTAATCGCTGAAAATGCCGAGCAACAACAAGGCATTGCCATTATGAAGCTGGCATTGGCGGCACCGTTGCAAAGTTTAACCCGCAATGCCGGATTGAATTCAGAAGCTGTTATTGCCAAATTGGATGCGACAGATGACTTTCATATAACGATCGATACCCAACGGCAGGTCTATGGCAATTTTCTGGACATCGGCATTATCGACCCGGTTAAAGTCATGCGCTTGGCGCTACGCAATGCAGTCAGCGTGGTAACAACGCTGATTACTACCGAAGCCGTTGTCATGGATGTACCGGATTTATCGATTATGGATGGCTATTCGCCAGAATGGGCGGCAGCAACCCGTGAAGATCCGCGGGCATAATTAAAAATTATGCTGCGTTAGAAACTAACCTTCATCCTGGCTTGCCAAAGGATGAATAGTAATTAATGGTCGGGGCATGATTGAATCACCCCGGCGAACACCGAGCGTTACCTTCCTCCCCTCCCATGGGGTTTTGCCTATTCCATAGTGTAATAGGGGCAATGCGACCTTTGTGTTGCATTGCCATTTTTTAGGGCTCTCTTTTCAGCGCCTATAAAACGAACTCAATTAAGATTATCAAAATTTAGACCTTCATAGACGTCAGCTATATTCGCTATCATCAAAGATAACTCCACAGACTCAAACGCGCAGGTCAAAAACCGTCGCCCATGATAAACGACCAATCTGTGGTCAACTTCACAAACCCCCATCAGTGTCTATACTAATCTTTCAATCACACTGACAGCAGACCATTACCGACATGGCCCAACGTTGCAACAAAACGCCAACGGGAATTCACAACATCATGCACATCCAATCGCATTACAACCAAGGCTTTACCCTGATTGAACTGATGGTCACCGTCTCCATCGCAGCGATTTTGTTAGGAATAGCTATCCCCAGCTTTACTTCCACCATTACCAGCAATCGATTAAGCACCAATACCAACGAATTGGTGTCCGCGTTAAATCTGGCACGTAGTGAGGCAGTTAAGCGTGGGCAGCACGTTGTCGTAAGAAAAACGGGCACTAATTGGGAAAACGGCTGGCAAGTATTTGTTGATATTGATCGGTCAACGGCAGCGAAAGAGGACGTGCTTGATACGGGAACGGATATTGAGCTGAGAGTTTATTCGGCTCTTCCCACCTCCTATACCTTAAGAGGCAATAATAACTTTGTTAACTTCGTTCGTTATCAACCAGATGGACGTAGTAGCAACATCGGTAGTTTTGCTCTTTGTAATGGGAGCAATACTACCGGTGCAAAACTTATTATTGTTAATGCTGTTGGCCGAATACGACAAGGTGCAGATGCCGATCATGATGGTATTCCTGAAAAAGAAAATGGCGATGAAATCACCGGATGCACAACAGGATTTTAACCTATGAACAAAAACACCGGCTTTACCCTAATAGAAGTCCTGATCGCCATGCTGGTTTTGGCCGTCGGCTTGCTCGGTTTGGCTGGCTTGCAAGCCACCAGCCTTAAAAATAATCAAAGCGCCTACAACCGCAGCCAGGCAACGCAACTGGCTTATGACTTGGCCGACAGAATGAGAGCTAACGTTGCTGGAAAAACCACCTATACAACCGGTACGGCCACAGCAACAGCAGCTTGCTTAACTACAGCAGGATGTTCTAAGGAGGCGATGGCTGAAAACGATCTTAAAGAATGGAATGATGCGATTACTGCAACCCTACCCGGTGGCACTGGCACCATAGCCCCTAACGCCGGTGTCTTTACCATTACTATCACCTGGGATGACGACCACGATGGCGTCACCACTAATAACCCCCATTTTCAAACGAGCTTTCAGCTATGAAAAACAAAGCCCATCAAACCGGCATGACGCTGATAGAAATCATGATTGCCTTATTGATAGGTGCATTTTTATTGGGCGGCGTACTTCAAATATTTATCAACAGTAAACAAACCAACAGAATGCAGGAAAGTTTATCCAGATTGCAGGAAAACGGCCGTTTTGCACTGGATTTTTTAGCCAAGGATATTCGTATGGCAGGATATTGGGGCTGCCATAGCGCTCCAAGCCCGAACAGTGATATTGCGGGTGCTAATAATAATGCAGCTGCCGGAGACGACATTGATAACGGTACAGACACCTTAACTATCAAAGGCGCATTTACCTTGTCACCTACTGATACATGTAGTGTTGCTGTAAACCTAGCTAATAGCTGTGATAGTGATAATGATGGTGTTGGTGATGCTATCTGTTCTACAGACGCAAGCTCAACAATTACTTACAAAATTAATAATAACATTTTACAAAAGGATTCCGACGGAGTGGTGGAAGGCATTGAAGACATGCAGATTTTTTATGGGGCTGATACCGATGCCAACGGCACACCCAACTATTACGTTGCAGCCGGCACAGTCGGTCTTGACATGGCGCAAGTGGTTAGTATTCGGATCAACCTTACTGCCCGTACCCTTGAAAATACTTTGACGACAACAGGGGACGGAAGAATCAGGCGTAATTTCACATCGACTATCGCCGTGCGTAACCGCTTGTAATGCATAGAGATCACCATGAATAATCTACAAATAACCAATAGCAAATTGAGTGGGGTGGCGCCAAAAAAAGGCGCTTTAAGCGGCGCTTTTCTGCCCACCGGCAACTCAATAGAAAGAGGAACAGAAAAACCTGCCCACCCTACCCGATTACCGAACGGCCCCCGCAACTATCAAACCGGCGCTGTGTTGGTAGTCAGTTTAATTATGCTGCTGCTATTAACGTTGATAGGTGTTACCAGTATGCAAACGACTTCGTTGGAAGAAAAAATGGCAGGTAACATGCGCGATAGAGATTTAGCGTTTCAGGCCGCCGAATCTGCGCTTACTGTCGCAGAAGCCACTCTCAATCCGGTTCCTCCTGCTGTGCTGCCAACTTTTGACGAGGCGGGTGCTGGCGGCTTTTATACGGCAGACACCACTGTTGATTTAAGTGAAGCCGAAATCCTAACTGACGATTTTTGGACAGGTAATGTGGCGACTTCAACAGTGACCGGACTAGGCAACGGTATTGCTACCCCTAAATATATTATTCAAATAATGCAACCTGGGCTGGGCCTAGCCACCTGTCTTGATGGCTCGTCTGGTTGTACAAATTATCGAATCACCACACGTGCCACAGGTGGTTCGACTAACGCAGTGGTTATTTTGGAGTCGATTTATAAACGCTAAACCGCACCACACAGGCTTTCGAATAACACAAGTCCTCCTAGTGAATATTTACCGTGAATACTTTAAAAAACATAGATCCCGACTTATCCACAAAGGCCTTGTAGTAGTTGCCGCCGCTGGGCAGAAAAGCACTGCCCAGCCTACGTCTACTAAAGCTACATTTTCTGTTATGCCGCCACGAATTGATTCAAAAGGATTCTCATCATGAAATCGCAAACAAGTTCAAATTTCTATACCGGGCTGGCAGGATTGGTAGGCTGTTGGTTTACGCTATTAAGCGCTCCCGCCAATGCTGAGATACTACTGTCGAATGCCCCATTAGGCGTCTCAACGTCAGCCAAGCCAATGACCATGATTACAGCTGGTAAAGATCACAAATTATTTTACGAGGCCTATAACGACTCCAGTGATATTGATGGGGATGGGACGCTGGATGTTCGCTTCAAACCGGGTATTACCTATTACGGCCTGTTCGACTCCAAAGTCTGTTATACCTATAGCGCCACAGATAAATTATTCAGTCCGACAGCAAGCGCCAATGACGGTAAATGCTCTAGCCAATGGTCAGGAAATTGGCTCAATTACATCACCACCAGTCGTATCGACGCGCTGCGCAAAGTGCTCTACGGCGGCTATCGTGAAGTGGACAGCACGACACAAACCATTCTACGCCGGGCTTATATTCCTCAAGATGCACATTCCTGGGCCAAGGAATATACCAGCGAGGCTGTTGACGGCTACAACATCACCGACTATACCCCGCTAAGCCAGCCAGATAACGGAAAACGGCATTTCTTAGGCAATCTTACTAATACTGCAGGCAAAAACTGCGCTACGCTCAGCGATTGCAGCAATTTGGCTCCATGGCTTTCAGTCGTCACCAACAGCAGCAAGCGGGTATGGCAGTGGGCTTCCAAAGAGCGCCCCGTTTTGGACGGTACGCACGGTGGCTCCCGAACTGATTACACCGTAAGGGCCGAAGTATGTACATCAACCTTCCACGATGGCTGCAAGCAATATGGCAACAATTACAAACCGGTAGGTCTATTACATGACTACGGTGAAAACGATTCCATGCTGTTCGGCTTGCTGACCGGCAGTTACAACAAAAACATGTCGGGCGGCGTACTGCGCAAGGTGGTTTCCTCCTTCAGCAGCGAGGTTAATACCACGACGGGACTGTTTACTGCTGACAACACAATCGTTAAATCCTTCGATAATCTGCGCATCCGGGATTTCAACAACGGAAACACTGATAACGCCTATCGAGGCGGCTGGGTCACTACTCGCTCAATGAAGCAAGGCGAATTCGTCGATTGGGGCAATCCCATTGCCGAAATGATGTACGAGAGTCTTCGCTACTTTGCCGGAAAAGCTGAGGCAACGTCTGCTTACGATACTAGCGGCAGTTACGATGAGCATATTGGACTAACAGCAGCGGCTTGGGATAATCCTTACAACACCACTACCAGCGCCGCGAAAGCGCCTTGGTGTGCCAAGCCCAACATGTTGGTAGTCAGCGATATTAATCCGTCGTTCGATTCAGACCAGTTACCCGGCAGCTATAGCGAATTTGGCAGCTTTACCGGCGATGTCACCGATCTCGATGTAAAAACGCTGGCCGATACCATCACTTCTAACGAAAGCGACATTACAGGCAATCGTTTTATTGGACAATCAGGAACAACTTTCGATGGCGCGCCCACAGCGAAAAATGTAACGTCCTTAGGTACGATACGTGGTCTATCACCGGAAGAGCCAACCAAACAAGGCAGCTACTACAGTGCATCGGTAGCTTATTTCGGCAAAACCAACGATTTAAATCCTGCGCAAAATAAGCAGAGTGTTGATTCTTTCTACGTGGCATTAGCTTCACCGTTACCCAGAGTCCAAATTAAAATCTCCGACACTAAGGTGGTCACCTTAGTGCCTTTCGCTAAATCTGTGGACGGTTTATCCATCAGCAATACCAAAGGACAGTTCCAGCCCACTGATCAAATTGTCGATTTCTACGTTGAAACCATTGCCAACTCAGGTGCCGCCGACAGCAACGCTTCGATTAACGATGGACGTTATTACGCCAAGTTTATTATCAATTATGAGGACGTGGAGCAAGGCGCAGACCACGACATGGATGCCATAGTGGAATACGAAGTTACTCTACAGGCGGACGGTAAAGTTAAGGTTAAATTAACCCCAACTTACCAAGCGGGAGGCATCAAGCAAAATATGGGCTATATCGTTTCAGGTACAACCAAAGATGGCGTATATCTGGTTGTACAGGATGAAGATGCCGACAGGCCATATTATTTGAATACCCCGCCAGGCTTGGATCCAGGGGCATGCGAC
>JAQTQN010000279.1 GCA_028712225.1 Methylobacter sp. | reverse complement strand
CGGTGGTCTATTTAAATCAGTGAGTTATCCGTTCGTGCTGAGCGTGTCGAAGCATGAGCGGATAATTTTTAGAGGTTCCCTTAACCATGGAAAAATATCCAAGCGCAGCTGACTTGCGGCTTTTTAGTCCTCATCTAATCCCAACTCCTGGATCTTTCGAGTCAAGGTGTTTCTGCCGTAGCCCAGTAATATAGCGGCTTCGTGGCGTTTGCCATGGGTAAAATCCAAGGCGGCTTTGATTAATATGCCTTCTACCAACGGTATGGTGTGTTTTGCTACCTCGCTCTGGTTGCCGGTTTGGGTTTGCTGTAATTGTTGATCTATCCAGTTTCTTAACGTGACTTGCCAGTCGTTGCCGGCTGCGTTTTTATCGGTGGGTGTGTTGATTAATTCTGGCGGTAAATCGTGCAGATGTATTTCCCGGCCCGATGCCATGACCGTTAACCAGCGACAACTGTTTTCCAGTTGCCTGACGTTACCGGGCCAATCTAAGGAGGCTAAAAACGCTTCCGCTTCAGGTTTGAGAATTTTGACTTCGCTGCCCAGTTCAATAGCCGCTTGCTGCAAAAAATGCTTGAGTAGCAAGGGGATATCTTGTTTGCGTTCGCGTAGGGAAGGGATGTGGATGCGGATGACATTAAGGCGATGAAATAAATCTTCTCTAAAACTGCCCAGCGCTACCAGTGTTTCAAGATTTTGATGGGTGGCGGCAATAATGCGCACGTCGACTTTAATCGGTAAGTGCGCACCTACCGGGTAAAACTCGCCGTCAGCCAGTACACGCAATAGACGAGTTTGCAGTTCGTAAGGCATGTCGCCTATTTCATCCAGAAACAGTGTGCCGCCGTTAGCTTGTTCAAATCTCCCGGCGCGGCGTGCTTGAGCACCGGTAAAGGCGCCTTTTTCATGGCCGAATAGTTCGGATTCCATCAGGTCTTTAGGGATGGCAGCCATGTTTAAGGCGATAAAAGGATTGCCTGCTCTGGGACTGTGCCGATGTAAGGCTTTGGCGACCAATTCTTTACCGGTGCCGGATTCACCATTGATCAGCACAGTAATATGCGATCGGGCGAGCCTGCCAATAGCGCGAAACACTTCTTGCATGGCAGGCGCTTCGCCGATGATTTCCGGGGTGCTTTCTACCTCGGTGGTTTGCTGTTGGGTTTCTTGCAGTTGTCGGCCATGGTCGCAGGCGCGGTGGGCCAGTTCGACAATCTCTTTAATATCAAACGGTTTAGGCAAGTATTCAAAAGCGCCGCCGTGGAAAGCCGACACTGCGCTTTCAAGGTCGGAATGCGCAGTCATAACAATCACCGGCAGCTCGGGGTGGCTTTGTTGCAGTTTATCCAATAGCCTTAGACCATCCATGCCGGGCATGCGAATGTCGGTAATTAAAACGTCTGGGCAATCGGTTTTTAATGCCGCCAATAACAGCTCTGCATCGGCAAAACTGCGGGTAACAATACCGGCTTTTTGCAAGGCTTTTTCAACCACCCAGCGGATGGATTGGTCGTCGTCGGTGATCCATACTCTATCAGGCTTATTCACAGCCGATCTCCACAGGTAAAAAAATTGAAAACACGGTGTTGCCAGGCTCGCTGCTGCACTCAATCAAACCGCCATGTTGGTTGATTAGCGATTGGGCAATCGATAAGCCCAGGCCGGTGCCTTCCGCGCGACTGGTAATCATGGGATAAAAAATTTGCGTAATCATGTCGGCATCAATGCCTGGGCCATCGTCAATCACGTCACATTTGATCACCAGTTTGTAGCGCTTACGACCAATGGTCAGGTGGCGGTGAATGCGGGTTTTAATGATGATATTGCCTTTGCCGTTGGTTGCCTGTACGGCATTTCTGACGATGTTTAAAATGGCTTGAATCAGTTGATCTTTATCGCCCTGTATCTCAGGAATACTCGGATCGTAATCGGATTTTATAGTCAGTGTACCGCTGGCTTCTGCCTGGACCAATTGCCTTACCCGCTCCAACACTTCGTGAATGTTGAGTGCTTTTTTGTTGGGTAATTTATTGGAGCCCAGCATTTTGTCCATCAGACTTTGCAAACGATCCGATTCGGCAATAATGATGCGGGTGTATTCCTTAAGTTCCTGGCTATCCAATTCCATATCTAACAGTTGCGCGGCGCCG
Organism: Methylobacter sp.; assembly: GCA_028712225.1. Classification (GTDB taxonomy): domain Bacteria; phylum Pseudomonadota; class Gammaproteobacteria; order Methylococcales; family Methylomonadaceae; genus JABFRC01. The sequence goes on along the minus strand of JAQTQN010000279.1, from coordinate 1,017 downwards.
CGTAGACCGCCTAATGGATTTTTTATTTCATGCGCCAAGCCTCGAACCAGTAAGCGAGCGGTATTTTGTTGGCTGAGTAATCGCTCTTCTTTGGAAATGCGTAAATGGTTATCCACCTGTTGAAACTCCACCAGCAATTCATCGAATTTATCATCCTTAAGTAGCGGTGTTGCGCTCAGATTAATGGTAACGCTCTGGCTGGTGCGGTTAAGCATCATTGCGCTTGCCATCAGTGGCTCTAAGCTGGCTGCGCATTGTTGAATGTTAACCAGCAGCATCGGCTCGGACACTTTGAATATTTCTGCAGCAGATAAACCCAATAGGTGATGCGCGCTGTCCGCAAACAACACCTCTCCGGCGGTGTTTATATACGTAAGCATCAACTCGCTATCAAAGAGCAAAATGGCAGAGTTTAAGTGATCAAGAATGCGTTTATGCATAGCCTGTATGAGGTTAGATAAGGTGAAGTAGATTTACTTTTGAAACTAGCAGATTGTGGGCCAATATTATTTTCGCTCTGGTCTTTAGACTGATTTAATACAAAGTGGCGTTAATTAAGCGTTGAATCAACAAAAGGAGAGGAAATTTTTAGAGATTCCCAAATAGCTATCCAAACCAAAAGAGATGTTGCACCATAAAAGAGCGTAGCGCACTAAGTTTGTGCGTTTTGATGGCTATCTTACTAGTATTATTTTTTAGCTGAATTGCTTGGTAGAAATGGAGAAGTGTTTTATTTACAGAATAACTTAACAGGCTTATGGCTGTTACTTAGTGTTCGCAATTGTCAGGCAAAGCCTGATTAGGGATTTAATGCTTTGTTTGGAATGCGTGCAGGGGGTATTTTCAATCACATGCTCTAAAAAACTCCGGTTCCGGATTTAAAACTTTAGCGCATAAAAAAACCGACTTGGAAGTCGGTTTTTTTAAAGAATTCATGGTGCCCAGGGGCGGAATCGAACCGTCGACACGAGGATTTTCAGTCCTCTGCTCTACCGACTGAGCTACCTGGGCATTTAA
>JAQTQN010000278.1 GCA_028712225.1 Methylobacter sp. | reverse complement strand
GTAATACTCAAAGCCGAGTAGAATAAAAAAGAGCTTAATTTAGCTCTCTATGTCTGGCAATAACATTCAATGAGGGGGTTTTAAAATGTCTGGCTAAGGCATCAACTAAATAGACAGAACGATGTTGCCCACCGGTACAACCGATTGCTACAGTCAAATAGCTACGCCCTTCCGCTTCAAATCGTGGAATCCAACGCTGTAGAAAATTGATAACATCCTTAAGGAGCTCTCCAACCAATTGCTGTTCCTTAAGAAAATCAACGACCGGCTGATCTTTTCCAGTTAGCCCTCTTAAATCGGGTACCCAGTAGGGATTTGGCAAGCTGCGTGCATCAAACACAAAATCGGCATCTAACGGCACACCGTGTTTGAATCCAAACGATTGAAACTGTAGGGAAATATGAGTTATATCTCGCTCACCAATCTGATCCCTAATTAAATCGCGTAATTGATGATAATGAGTGCGACTGGTATCAATTACCACACTGGCATGTTTGGCGATTGGGGTCAGCATTTCTTTTTCAAGCTTTAATGCTTCCTTTAACGGTATGTTTAAATCCGTCAACGGATGACGCCTACGCGTTTCGCTATAGCGCTTTAGTAAAGTCGCCTCTTCCGCCTGCATAAATATAATCTCGCAATCGATGCCTTTACTGCGAATTAATAGCAAACTTTCTGAAAACGCCGCCAAACTTTCGCTCTGATTTCTAGCATCAATACCTATCGCTGTTTTTGCATAGGTCTTTATGTCGACAAGCATGACATGGCTGATAAAGTCTTCCAGCAAGGTTACTGGCAGATTATCAATACAGTAATAGCCGCAGTCTTCCAGAGTATCCAGGGCGATACTTTTACCTGAGCCGGACAGGCCACTGACAATGAGCAGTTTCATATGATAGTGGACTCGTATTGTGGCAATTTCATAAATTCAGGCGCAAGACGAGTTGTGAGTCAGAAAAATATAAAACCTGCTTCACAAACTCATCTTGCACTTTTAAATTTATCTATGAACAGCGTGTTTTTCTTTATGTTTGGTAATTTGACGTTCCAATTTATCGACCATTTCATCAATGGCAGCGTACATATCTTCTTGGTGATCTTCAGCAAATAAAGTTGCACCATTGAGTTTTAAAGTGGCTTCCGCTTTTTTGATTAGTTTTTCTACGGACAAAATAACGTGTACATCGGTAACATTGTCAAAATGACGTGCCAATTTTTCAAATCTAGCGTCAATATGTGATTTCAACGCGTCGGTTACTTCAAGATGATGGCCTGTTACGATAACTTGCATGGAATAAACTCCTTATTTAATTAAATGTCTAAAGTAGGTTGATATAAGAATGAAAGATTTTACAAAATGCGCTTTCTCTCATTTGAAGGGGGAATAAACATCGCTTCCCGGTATTTGGCAATTGTTCTCCGTGCAACATTAATGCCTTTTTCTTTTAAAAGATCCGCCATTTTATTATCACTTAGCGGACTTGACGGGTTTTCATTGCTAATCAATTCTTTGATGAAAGCCCTAATAGCCGTCGACGAACATTCTCCTCCGCTATCTGTGGAAACATGGCTAGAAAAAAAGTATTTGAACTCAACAATGCCATTGGGAGTATGCATGAATTTTTGTGTGGTTACCCGGGAGATCGTTGACTCATGCAGCTTGAGCTCTTCCGCAATATCTCTGAGCACCATGGGTTTCATCGCTATTGATCCATGCTCAAGAAAACCAGTCTGTTTTTCTACGATGCTCCGGCCGACGCGAAGCAGGGTATCGTTTCGACTATGCAAGCTCTTAATAAACCATTTAGCTTCCTGCAGATGATCTTTCATGCAGTTATTATCCTGGCTGTTATCGGCTCTTTTTATCATGGCCGAATAAAAAGGATTGATACGTAATTTGGGTGCAATATCAGGATTAAGATTGACTTGCCATTGGCCGCCTTGCTTAGTGACATAAACATCAGGAACCACATATTCGGAATCTGAATCTTGGATTTTAGCGCCTGGCTTAGGATCTAAGGTCCTGATTAAAGCAACCACACCATCCAGCTGCTGCTCGGTAATATCCAATTTACGCATTAACTTGGTTTGCTCATGATTTGCCAACAAACCAAGATGCTCAGAAACGACAATTAACGCTTCTTGACGGCAAGGCGTTTCTTCTGGCAGCTGCAGTAGTTGCAAACGCAAGCAATCAGCCAAATCAATCGCTGCAACACCTACTGGATCAAAATTTTGCACCCGATGCAATACGGCATTGACTTCATCGAACTCAATATCGTCCAGCTGACTTTGTAGACCTTGGAAAATGTCTTGCGGAGAACTGATCAGGTAACCATCGTCGTTAATAGAGTCGATGATGGCCATAGCGATAGCGTGATCACGTTCGGAAAACGATGTAAGCTCCAATTGCCAGAGCAAATGATCCAGCAATGTTGAAGATTTACTGCGGAGAATTTCAAAGTCAGCGCCATCATCAGAGCTACTTGAGCTGGCTTCAAAGCTATTATCGTAAATATCATCCCATGAACTATCTACCGGCAATTCATCAGGAATGTCAGTTTGGGACCCCTCACTGGTAACCAAATCAGAGTTTTCCGTTTTTTTATCCCTTAACCCAACATCACTAAGGTTCTCATCCTCATTAATCTCCAACATCATATTGGATTCAAGAGCCTGTTGAATTTCCTGCTGCAAATCCAACGTAGACATCTGCAGTAATTTTATTGCTTGCTGCAGTTGCGGCGTCATGGCCAATTGTTGGCCCAGCTTAAGATGTAAGGATTGTTTCATTCAGTATCTTTATGATTGTTATTTAAAGACTAAAGTTACTGCCCAAATACACTTTGCGCACTTCTTCGTTAGCAACAATTGCCTCGGCATTTCCTTCGGCAATGACTCGTCCGTCGTTAAGTATATATGCCCGATCACAAATACCTAATGTTTCCCTGACATTGTGCTCGGTAATCAGAACACCAATGCCACGATCTTTTAAATGTTCAATAATTTTTTTAATGTCTTCCACCGAAATCGGATCAACACCGGCAAATGGCTCATCAAGCAAAATAAATTGTGGATTAGTGGCAAGCGCCCTGGCAATTTCCACACGACGTCTTTCTCCACCAGACAAACTCAACGCTAGCTGGTCACGTAAATGCGGAATATGAAACTCTTG
>JAQTQN010000064.1 GCA_028712225.1 Methylobacter sp. | reverse complement strand
CATAGGGCAATCATGTGACGCTTAAAAAGCCTGTTAGAAAAATCTTACAGACACCTCACTATTGCCATCCCCGCTGTGAAGCGGTTCGGAAGGGTATCAGTCTTGATTTAAAACGACAAGACAGCTGAGACTCCCCAAAGATGGGCTATTGCATATCCCACATATCACAGCCTTACTTAATAATCTAATAAATGGAGCAAAGATGAAAACAAGCTTTCAATTAACAGCAATTACCGTATTACTCAGTGTAAGCGGTATCTCGCAAGCGGCATTAACCAGCACTACTGGGCCGGTCAGTTTTAGCGGTTCAGCTTCGGTGACAGCAACTGGCGGGCAAGCATCTTCAGCAACTAATTCGAATAACGGAGCGACCGTTGCCAATGTTGCGCTTGGTCAGTTTGATGGGGCCAACGGCGTTCTGACAGGTGTTGATTTACAGCTCACTTCAAATCGAGCCCAAACCATTAATGGTTCAGGTAAGAAAAATAACGGTCCAGGTAGAACGGTTAACGGAAGCGGATCTAGCAGTGCATTGCTGTCTGGTGCCGGAGTTAGTGCTAGCTTTGCCCCAAACCTGACTCAAGCAGGCACAGGCTGTGCTTTGGCACATGGCCCCACCGGTCCGGTTAATTGCACTTGGGGACCTAATACCGCAGCAGCAGCGACGACCGATACCACCGTTGGCGCTGACGAAGCCAATCTCAACGATTATGCCGGCGGCGGCTCGGTTAATGCATCACTGAGTTTACCTACTTTATCTGCCACCACGACCATGTCAGCGACTCAGGGCCAACCAGGCAGCGGTTCAACAGCCACCTACAAAGTTGATTGGAGCGGTAGTTTACAAGCTAATTACAGCTACCTATTGCATGCACTGGCTTCTTTTGACGGCAGTTCAGCTACCAATTCTTTAACGCTGGATTTCGGCACCGTTGCCCAAAACAGCAGTAGCCCGTCGTTGTCTTTTAGCCTGTTCAATCAAGCTAATGCCGACCGGATTGGCCTGGATTTGGATTCTATTAACAGCAGCGGCGATACCGGCGCATTCAGCACTGATCTCTCTGCGGTTACCGGCTTAGCGCAAGGTTCAAGCCAGGCGTTTTTAGCTAGCTTACTGACCTCGACCACCGGTGTCTTCAATGCCCAGTACTTGCTGAATCTCTCTGATGCTGATTTGGGCGCAAGCAATACTCGGCAAAATTATCAACTGACGTTGAATTTGGTCGGTAACGTGGCCCCGGTTCCAGTACCTGCCGCGGCGTGGTCGTTTTTGACTGGTTTGATGGGGATGCTGGCTTTGGTGCGTCGTAAACAGGCCGCTTAATCATTCGAACAGCTGTGGCATTGGCTGCTGCAGCTGTTGTTTCGACACGTCTAAAGACGGGGGGGTATGACAAAAACATCTACCAATAAATCATTGTTAACCGGCCTGATGGCTAGCGCATTTTGCTTTGCAAGCGTATCGGCGCATGCAACCACAACAACGCTGTTGGATGAAAACTTCGATGACGCAACCAACACCACTATTCAGTCCCTGTTGTCCTCGAATCCAGCCAGCTTGCCAACGGGCACGACCTGGTCTTCAACTACCAATGCCAATTCGGTCAATCTGCGTTTGGGCACAGATACTATCAATACTTACAATTCAGGGAACCCTCTGCAACGTTTCGCTATATCTTCCGGGACCAACTTTTTCTTGTCGGCGACCACCGCTAATAAATTTTTGGTGATGGGCGACGATAGCGGCCAATTGGCCGGCTCGCCGACTGCGGGCACTTTCGGGTTTGCAACGCCGTTTGCTCTGGCTGTCGGCACTACTGATATTACCGTCAGCTTCGACTGGGTCTTCAGCGCGCTTCTATTGGGTTCCGGTGGCGATACCGACCAGTTTTCCGTAGGCGTTACCGGCAATGGTTTCAACATAAACACACCATTGGTCAGTAACAATGCTGTACTCAATCAATCGATTGCAGTGAGCGGCAAAGCTTATGGCCCGACCAGTCTCAACATTGCAGTTGCCAGTCTGGGTCAAGCAGATGCCAACGGTCAATATTGGCTGAGCTTCGGTTATTTGGAGAACACCAGTTCCCAGACCAACGGTGCAGTCGGCATCGACAACATCAAAATCACCGCCAATGTTGCACCTGTTCCGGTACCCGGTGCTGTTTGGTTATTGGGTAGCGGACTCGTTGGTTTGGTCGGTTTGCAAAGACGTAAACAAATCGCGTAGTCACGATAAGTTAATCAGTCAGTCTCCAGCGAAGAGCGGGAGACCGCTGTTTACAGCTGCCAGTACTGATCCTGCGGCGATATTGAGTTTTTTAATCCTTCAGCAAGTGCCTGTGCCTGCCGCAGCATGGTTGTTTGGTAGCGGTTTGATGGGCTTATTGGGTTCTATGCGCTTGCGTAAAAGTACTGCAACATCGTAGTTTCGATCGCCAATCGGTCTGGTGTATTCGAATTAAAAACGATTACTCAACAACATAAAGTCTCTTAATCCACCCCGGCACAGCCGGGGTTTTTTTTTGGCGTTACTAAATTCGGGCATTTGTCGGAATCGCTCCGTAAACGGGAGATTAGCAATAGGGACATCCCGAAAAATTAAGCTTCACAGATTTTTCCACCAAGGCTTAAGATAAATATTTATTGCTAGTACACACTCAGGAGACGCTCATGAAATGGTTAATATATCTTTTACCATTACTTATGGTGGCTTGCTCAAACTTGCCGCCAGCCATAGATAATCCGCCATTAGTGGATATTTCTTATCCGCAGGCAGTTCAAGCAATCGGCAGTTATCAGTCAGCGCAGGTACGTTGGGGAGGCGTAATTATTGATGTGGAAAACGAACAGACCAGCAGTATCGTGCAAGTGCTGTCTTATCCACTTAATAATTACGGTCGGCCACGTCTGGGCAAGCCCTATGAAGGGCGTTTTATTATTAAAACTGCAGAATTTCTCGATCCTGCCATTTACACCAAAAATTCGGAAATCACGGTTGCCGGGATACTGAAGGGTGACGAAGCAAGATTGATCGGCAAAAAAGAGTTACGTCTGCCGGTCGTGGCAGCAAGCCTCATTCATTTGTGGCCGGTAGAACCCCCTATTGAATACTATGGCCCTGATGTATGGGGTGGCTTTGGCTATAGCCCCTATTTTGGTTACAGCCCTTATTACCGGGGCGGCTACTATTATGGACCGTATCGACGTTGGCGTTGAGGCTGTTTAATAATCGGGGACTTTATAAATTAGCCGAGCCTTTTAGCCAATTTATCGCTGAAGTTAGCTTGGTTTTACGGGATGAGTCGCGGCATTTTGGCAGTTGGTGTTTGCCGCAGCTGATGCTGGTTTCTTTTGCGGGGCTTTCTTTGGGGATTTAAAGTGTTTTTGAGCCTTTGCGGATACCGGTTGGCTGCGCGCCAATCCCGGTTGCAGATTATTCCGACAGTCGGCAAATTCTTGGTAACGTTCGCTAAAGTGTATTGCCGACACCGCCACCCGGGTTTCCTCGATATTTAGCAACGCGGCATCTCTATGGTAAATAAACGTTGGGTATTGGCCTTGTAACAAGGCGTCAATCATAGTCTCAGCGGCAGCGCCGTAAACGGATAACCTGCCATAGGCGGCAATGTCGGTTGATGCATCCGAATAAACCTGATGATCGACCGATGATGTCTGATCGTGCATCCACGGAGCGGGCATCGCCTTTAAGCTGGCCTGCAACACCAAAGGCTTACGGCGTTGCTCTTGCACAGAGAAACGCAACTGTTCACCTGCCCGCTGCACAAACTCGGCAACGCCATACTGAGAAATAGCCTGCCTTAAAAAGCAGGTGTTTTTCGTACGATCAACTTGCCAGTTGGCCTCTTGCATCGGCGCCTGATAGTAATCGGCAAAGCTGCCGGTGCTTACCAGTAGGATCAGAAGAGTGAGTATCGGTGCTTTCATTGTCATCGCCAAAAACTGTAAACCTGCAACTGCTATCGGCCATTACCGGCTTTTTTTTAGCGTTATCGCAAAAAATCTTCGACAACCTCGACAAATTCGCCCGGTTGTTGAACATGCACCCAATGCCCGGCACCTTCAATGACTTTCACCAACGACAGCGGAAACATCGTGCCAATCACATCCTGCCTGATGTAATTAGACTCCGCCCCGGCTATAAATAAAGTATCTCCGGTATACGGCGGTAAATGTCGTGTATCAGGAAAGCCGATAATGTTGTCTGCGGTCTTGTAGAAAATATCCAGGTCAACACGCCACTGATATTCGCCGTCTTTCAGAATCAAGTTCTGCAATAAAAACTGCCGGTAACTAAGGTCTGGAATAGCCTCGGTCAGCCACAGCTCGGCCTGTTTACGGTTACTGATCTGATCTAAAGGCAACGCTTTTAACGCATTAATCAAATCATCAAAACTGTGCTGATAGCTGACCGGAGCAATATCAACCACCAACAATTTATCGATAATCTCAGGTGTGCTAAGCGCAATCCACATCGCTACTTTACCGCCCATGCTATGCCCCAGCAGACAGGCCTTAGCCAAATCAAGCTGGTTGATAAACTGGCGCACATCCTCGGCCATTGCCGGGTAATCCATGTCTGCATGGTGTGCTGAAGCCCCATGATTGCGCATGTCCAGCACGTAAACATGGAAATTAACCGCCAGTTTTTCGGCAACTTGCCGCCAATTACGGGAAGATGCAAAAAATCCATGCAGAATGATCAGCGGTGTGTTTTTGGCGCTACCGAACTCGTCAAACGCTAAACAAACCGCCATCAGGCAAACACAAACAATGCGCCCATCAGGCCGCCAAAAATGCCGCCCCATACCACCAGCCAGCCCAAATGTTCGCTGATAATCAGCTGTACCATTTCTTTAACTAATTGCGGGGTAAGCTCACTCAGGCGTTTATCAATTACCGTCTCAATTTTGCCGACAATATCTTCGCTGATTTTATTAGCGTCCAAGCCTTGCTGCAGTGCAGCTTTAAAACGGTCAGACTCAACCATTTCATGCAAAGTGTGTCGCATTTTTTCGGTAAACGGTTCTTTTAATGGTGCCAGCGCCTCTTCCCCGCCCATCATCACCAACATGCCGCCAAAAGAGGAATTCATGATCGACGACACCAATCCTTCATAAATTCGCTCGTAATCAACCGCCTGTAGCATGGGCTCAAGATCCAGCACCTTACTGCCTTGCTGCTCTTCAGTTTCGATAAATTGTTCAATATTTTCTACGGTAAAAAACTGCACCATCATCAACTGCTTGATGGAAAACTTAAACTCCTCAAAGCGATTGGGAATCACGCCGGAACCATATAACAAAGGCACTTTTTCAAACAACATATAGATTGCCAGCCAATTGGTAATGGCTCCCGACAATGCAAAAAAGCCTATGGATTTAATCAGTTCTTGCTGCACCGGGGACACATAACCGATAGCGATAATCACCACCGAAATAAAATTAGTGACAAAGCTTTTGTTAAACAGTTTTTTCATGATTCTAACTAATTGGAAAATAAAGAATAATTGCACTTATAAACCCGCCAAGCGAGATGGGCGGGAATTATAAAATAAATCCGTCGGGCCATGGCGTTTATGTAGCAACCTAATCAAAACAGCCGCAATCAAGCCTGGGATTTGCTTGAAGTAACGCTATAAAACTACTCAGACCGGTTCGACAACCAGATATTTCACAGCATAGAAATTCACTAATACTGTCGATACCTTTGGCATTTACAGATTGGTGGTTATCCTGGGAATTCAATAGTGGCAGCCGCATGTAAAAACGTATCGCAGCTCAGCAGCCGCTATTGTCAATCTGGATTCTATACAGCTGAGGGACGCTAGTTGTATGCCATGCATCAAAATACGATACAGAACAAAGTACTGGATTGGGTGCGCCTGTCAGCTCAAACCGGGTAAAAGAGGGACTTGGAATTTTCGCCTGAAATCCGGAGTAATCAATCATCGCGTCAATCTGCCCATTGTTAATAGTGTCACCCGCATCGGGCCAACCATTATTCAGCCAGTAATTTTTACCTTCAATTTTGCTGATCCAACTTTTGTTATCCACATCACAGCCACTGGCCGCTGCCTTAACAATGCACAGCAATCGCGTCTGGTTGGCTGCAGTTACCAGGGTTCCAGAGAGTGACTCCAAAGCTGCGATCCTTGTTTGCTTGCCGACATCAACAAATTTTGGGATAGCCGTCGCGGCCAGTATGCCAAGAATTGTTATAACACCCACAAGCTCAATAAGGGTAAAGCCACTATTTTCTTGAACGGACATCCGTTTCTCCAAAGTATATGATTGAAAATGATGGTCTAATCTCTGCACTCGTTAAAATTAGATATTTAACAGCCATAAACATAGCTAAATATGTAACATATTTAGTAAATATTCAGCATCAGTTGATTGCTGTGAAAGTGTCTTGTGGGAGCGACGCCCTCGTCGCGACCGAAGGCTTCAAATCGCGACGAGGGCGTCGCTCCCACCCGGTAATGCGGTATTGCTTCTGCTCGCCAAAGAAACTCGCTGAATAGTTACCATATTTATTCTATTCAACCAAATAAACAGCACAACAACTTTCTGCCGACAAAACTATGATATCGTTCTTTTGATGTCGCAATCGGTCATTACCTTCCCCTATTTAGCCCCATTGTGCTAACGTTCCCCTTTTTATTGCCTGGAGCTGTCAATGAAGTTAATTAATCCTATAAATACTGCGGTATCACTCTCATTGCTTGCAGCTAGCGGGTTATTCCAACCGGCTTTTGCGATAACCACGCCTGAAGGCCAGGACAAATTTCGAGCGTATACCAGCAACCCGAAGAAAACAACTGACTCTCTACTGTCTGCGACGGTTGAATGGCGGATAGATGATAGCGAGTTGTATCGCACTACCGGCTTGAGCTTTCTCAGTGAGGGCAAAACCGACGGCCCTACCGCCGCCAAAAAACTTGCTACAGCCATGAGTGATGGCATGACCGAGTTATATCCAAGTTGGCGCGGCATCACCATCGACCACCCGAAAGATCAACCGGAACTTACCATAGCCAATAAAGCCGGTTATTCGCTAGCGACAGTCACCTTTAGGGACTATACCAATCAAGCCTTAAGCTTTGATCTTGTCGATAAAAACTTTAATGCCGCAGGGGTACAAGTCGCAATTGATTTGGTCTATACCGCCGACGTGGAGTATTTGGAAGGTTTCTCCTCCAAAAAAGCGCTCACGGCTTCGCAAGGAACGATTGAAGTCACTATCGATCAGCAAAAACCAATCATTATAAAAACCGACGGCAAAACCACACGGGTGCTTGAGGCAGAGCTTGCCAAGCAGATAGCGTCATCAATAGTAAGTGAAAATCCTTTACTACCGCACCTGATAGGTAAAGACACCAGAAACGTAAAAATATTTGACGGCAGCGAAGTACAGCTACTAGACCTGGCTGCTAAGTCAATCACCATTGATATAACCGATCCTAGCTTAGGTGTGCTGACCAAATTTAAGTTTAAGGATGACAATACCTCCGTTAAAGTTGCCGAACCCAGATCAATGGCAGTTATTGCAGCGTTGCTGGGTCTGTTGGTGGGTGGGTATTTTTGGTTTAGCAATAAGAAAAAACAAGCGTAAACCACTGCCAAGTAAGTTAAACCGTTGGCTGAGCGAAGTCGAAGCCAACGTTTTTTTTGGGACATCGAATAAGCCACGCGGGTAAGGCCCGCTTCCCCACGAAATTTAGATCAGTCGCTTAACTATTAATCAGGATTTAAACAGCCTGTCCAGCAAACCAGTATCTTCATCTAAATGCCCCAGCCGTGCTTTAGCGGCTAAGCCAAAGTCTGACTCATGATCTTTGTCGATAATTTGCTTTAGCACCGCTTGACTATGTGTATCCAACAGGCTGATCGCCCGAAGTCGTACTGACGGGTAATACCAATCCCAATAAGTTTTTAATTAAATCCTATTAACTCTTCAATGTCGTTAAGTTAAGCCGTTCGTGGTGAGCTTGTCGAACCATGAACGGCTTAACCATTCACCCTTCGACAGGCTTCACCACAAGGGTGATCTATGGACAGGCGAACGGTTAATCCTTAACGTTGAGCTAGCCTTCAACCAGCTAAGAAACAATAAGATATGAATTTATTGGGATTGGTATAACGCGCCCGTAACGCAGCCAATTCTCTTAAGGGAACCTCTAAAAATTATCCGCACATGCTTCGACACGCTCAGCACGAACGGATAACTCACTGATTTAAATAGACCACCGTTCGCATTTATGCCCTGTGGGTACTGAGCTGTGAGCTTGTCGAACAGTCGAAGTGCAATTTTTAGAGGTCCCCTTAAGTAAGCATTGGCTTCATTCACTAACTTGAGCAGGACCTTTCCTGGTCATCGGTAAACAAATCCCGCACTAAATAGCCGTAATGCTCTTGTTCACGTATTAAATCGCGTGAATCAATTTTTTGAGGTTCGGTTGGATCGTCGCAGCAGCCCATCGTAGTTCTCCAATCAGTGTCAAATTAGTACACTCCCCATGATTCCAGCGAGATCAGCAACTTTTGCAAAACATAGCAGCCTTCGCCATAAAACTCGTTTATCGCCACGGCCCAAGGTTAAGAAAAAGCCTGTAAAACTGTACATATCATGATTACTGTCGTTTTATTAGACGTCTAATCAAGCCCTCCACCCTAAAATAAAAAACTTTAAATCTTTCCGGCACCAACTCCCAGCCCTGTAAAACCGGCAGCTCATCTGATTACCAGCCATTTCCCGTCAAATATGGCGCAATATTTGCTGGGTTACCCCGTGTTGCCCATGCCTTACTAAGAGCATTAAGCGTTAAGGCTTAGTAAGGCATGGGCTATTAACCATCTAATCACGAGGTAATTATGGATTTTCCCATTTTTCATATCGACTTTATCGGCAATCGCATGTTGATTGCGGTCGATGCGATTTTGCATGTCATTATCAATCATGCACTTGCCGTCGGTGCGCTGCCGGTGATTGCCTTGCTGGAGCTTTCCGGCATTCGCACTAAGGACCCACGCTGGGACAGACTGGCGTACCGGCTGTTAAAAATCATCTTCATCATTACAACCACGGTAGGCGCATTAACCGGCGTCGGCATCTGGTTTTCAGCATCGCTGATCAATCCGGCGGCAATCGGCAGCTTGATCCGGGTATTTTTCTGGGGCTGGTTTGTCGAATGGATTGTGTTTGTGTGTGAAGTCAGCCTGATCATGGCCTACTTTTTAAGCTGGCAATCTTCCGCACGCTCCCCGGAAGCAAAGTTAAAGCACCTGCGCTTGGGGATTTTCCTGGCCGCGTTCTCTTGGATTACCATGGCCATTATCGTTGCCATTCTTGGCTTTATGATGGACCCGGGCAACTGGATGAGTGAACGCACCCTGATTTCCGGCGTACTCAATCCCATGTATTTTCCGCAGTTAGCGTTCCGAACCACGTTGGCGATGGTAATGGGCGGCATGACCATGATCTGCCTGACGTACCTGTTCACCCGCAACGACCTTCCCTTTCGCACCACGGTTATACGCGCCATATCGAGTTGGTCCGGCATCTGGATGCTGACGCTGATTATCGCCTCGGTTTGGTACTACCAGGTTATTCCCCAACACATGCTGGCCAATATCCCCGTCGCGGTGACCACACAAGAATATGTCAGTTGGAACAGCAGCTTAAAGTGGTTACTGACGGTCGGCTTATCGTTTGTTGGTTGGGTATTGTGGTCATCGGTCAGGCATCCCGGCCAAGTGCATGGCGCCAAATACCTGGCTTCGGTGTTATTGCTGTTTGCGATGCTGGGCCAGTTTGAACGGGTAAGGGAATTTATTCGCAAACCTTTCATTATCGGTAACTACATGTATGCCAACGGCATTCGAGTGGAAGATTACCCGTTATTGCAACGCGACGGCATTCTGCAACATGCCACTTATGCCGGCATTCGCGAAGTGACTGCCGATAACAAGGTCGCCGCCGGTCGCGAGGTATTTGAGCAAACCTGCACCCGTTGCCATACCGTCAACGGCATTAACAGCATTCGCGGTCAGTTGAAAACCATGTACGGCGATAAGCCATGGCAGCCTGAAGTGATTGCCGCATACATCGAAAACATGCACGGTGCGCGTTATTTCATGCCGCCGTTTCCAGGTAACAAAGCCGAACTCGACGCCCTTTCCGTCTACCTCGCCTCGCAGCAAAAACGGGCCACCGCGTTTAACGGCGCACAAACCAACGGTATTCCTAAGCCTGACAAAATTTCAGCCTCGACCGTTTACGGCACCCTGCCCAATCTGGCCAACCCACACGGAGAACAACAATAATGACCGCCCCTATCCCTCGCGACATTCCATTACCGTTACCTGCTCCGGAAGGGCTGCTGGAAATCTTACTGATTGCGGCATTTTTGGTACATATCCTATTTGTGCATTTAATGATCGGCGGCTCCATGTTCAGTCTGGTCTGCCAAATCAGAGGCTTGAAAACACCCGATTATGAAAAACTGGCCTATCGCATCATGCAGACGGTGACGGTCAATAAAAGTCTGGCCGTAGTCATGGGGGTTGCCCCATTGTTAATTATCAACACCCTCTACGCACCGCAGTTTTACGCTTCCAGTGCCTTGATAGGTGATATGTGGATGGCGGTGATTCCGCTGGTGACGCTGGCGTTTTTACTGGCTTACGCACATAAGTTCTGGTGGAATCACTTTCTCAACATCCCCGAATTGCACATTGGTATTGCCGCGTTAGAAACAGTTCTGTTTCTAGTTATCCCATTGATATTCATGACTAATGTCAATCTCATGTTATTCCCTGAGTATTGGCCGAAGGTTACAGGCTTCTTTTCAGCAATGCTGCTGCCCAATGTGCTGCTGCGCTATCTGCATTTTGTCTCGGCCACCGTACTATTCAGCTCGCTATTTTTTGTCTGGTGGACCGGGCGTAAAACATTCCGGGTTGAAGTCCAGTTCAGCGAATTGCGGGTTATCGACGTGCGCCGCTTCTTTTATGCGTTTGCCTTTGGCGCCACTATTTTTCAAATTCTGACCGGGTTAATGGTGTTTGTATCTTTACCGGCGCAAGGTATGAGCTGGGGATTTACCGCGTTACTAATGCTAGGCGGCCTCGTCGTGCTACCGGCAATCTGGTGGATGTGGCAAAACCTGACGCGCCCCGGCCATCTGCTTGATGACAACTTTAAACAGATACTCACCTGTTTTGCCTGTGCCACCATCATTATGGGCATCGCCAGGCATGATTATCGGGAAAATGCCTTAGCTGACCATAAAGCAGCCATTGCCGAAAAAACCATCAACTATCAGGCCGCAGTTAAAGAAGCCGGCGAACAAGCACAACTCGCAGCAATAAAAGCGAAAGAAAATGATGTTGCAGCCCCCGGCGCCGCGGCATTTAACCAAAACTGCGCGGCGTGCCACCACGCCACACTACCCACGGTCGGACCGGCATTGCAGGAAATTAAAGAAGCCTATGCCAACAACCCTGACGGCATTGCAGCCTGGACCAAGGCGCCGGGTAAAAAACGTCCGGACAGCATGAAAATGCCTGGATTCCCCCAATTATCTGATGATGAATTAACGGCTATCAGCCAATACATCCTCAGCCATTAAGACATTATTAAGGCGAAGGCCGTAATTTTAAACGCCCTTCGCCGTTACAATTCAACGAGAAACCTATGAACAAACAAACAAAAACACAAGCACATCAGCAAAACAACGCGGTTATCACTACTGACATTAAAGAAAATGGCCTGGCAGATGCGCCGCTAACCCGCTATTTCCAAATTCATTTTCAACATATTCATGATAATACCCGTAACGTCCAGGCAGAGCTCACCCAGCTCAAGCAGCATGTCGCAGATTTAAACGTAAAACTGGATCAACTCACAGCTATGCTAATCAGCCAACAAACTATTGGAAACTTAAGCTCCCCTTATTTTTCCACTCCCAAAAACAAAGAGCATTGAAAAGCGATAGCAACTCACTAAAATTGCTAGCCTTATAAATGGGTTTCGCAACACCAGCCCATTTTACCCGTTAATAAAAACACACTTGTGCTGATAAAAAACTACAACATCAAAGCGGTTGCCCGGCTAAATTTACGCTAACGACTGTATTTCCATATAATGCCTTTTCTCGTCGAAAGGAACTTTTATGAAATCTACAGTGCATTTTGCCTTATTTTTATCCATGATCGGGTTAACCGCCTGTTCCAGCATGTATTACAGCGGCCTGGAAAAAATCGGCATTCCCAAACGTGAAGTCATGATGCATCGGGTAGAAAAAGCCCGCGATACCCAGGAAGAAACCAAACAACAATTCAAATCCGCGCTGGAACAATTTACCGCAGCCACCAACTTCAAAGGCGGCGACCTGGAAGCCACTTACAACAAGTTAGATGGCGAATACCAAGCCAGCGTCAAAAAAGCCGAAGAAGTCAACAAACGCATCAGCGATATTGAAGACGTCTCCAGCGCCCTATTCAGCGAATGGGAAACCGAACTGGGTCAATACAGTAACGCCGCGCTAAGGCAAAGCAGCCTGCAAAAACTGACCGCCACCAAAGCCCACTACCAACAGCTGATCACCGCCATGCGCAAGGCCGAAGCCAAAATCGAACCTGTGCTCAGCGTCTTCAGAGATCAAGTGCTGTACCTAAAACACAACCTCAACGCCCAAGCCATTGCCTCATTAAAAGGCCAATTGAACACGGTAAAATCGGATGTATCGGTTTTGGTTCAAGCGATGGAGAAATCTATTAATGAGGCTGATGCTTTTATTAAGACTATGGAGAAGCAGTAGGTAAAAACTGATTAACTGGTAGCTAGGAGGCTCACCCCATTACACGACAAAAACCAATCAAATAATGCCCCCTGTCATCCCAAGGGAGGTTATTCGCATTTTTAGATGTTTAA
>JAQTQN010000277.1 GCA_028712225.1 Methylobacter sp. | reverse complement strand
AAGTGAAGTGTTTTGTAACGCTAACTATCAGCTTATCGAAAAACACTCAATTATCGGTAAGGCGGTTGAATGCGGTTCGATTAAAGTACCCCGGTTTATATTTAAAACATTCTTAAAAACACTGGCATATGGATACTCAATTTATGTTTTTAAATCAGGTTAAAGCAATGAAGGGTAGCTGTTTATGTGGGGCAATTGCATACGAAGTCGACAGCATTGATATGCCTGCCGCTCACTGCCATTGCCGGACTTGCCAAAAAGCGCATGCGGCGCCGTTTGCTTCGACTGCCGGTGTGATGAAGAAGCATTTTCGCTGGTTGAAGGGTGAAGAAAAACTGTCGTCTTTCGAGTCATCGCCGGGAAAGTTGCGTCATTTCTGTTCCGTATGCGGCTCTCATTTGGTAGCGGAGCGCGTCAATCAACCGCATGTGATCTTACGGATCGCAACGTTGGATGATGATCCCGGCGTTACACCAAAAGCCCATATTTGGACATCGCATGACGTCCCTTGGCTTGCTTATCAAGGCATTCCAACTTATCCGGAATGGTCGCCGAAATCATGATTCAACGCCTGACACATCAATCCACCTGACCGTTAAACAGTCGCCACCGCAAAGAGGAATTAAATTGTTGAATGAGAATAATCCGGCCAAAGATTTTCTTCGCACTATCCCAAGCGATCTTCCCGTTCCGGTTGATGATGGCGGCTGTCACCATCTGCAAGGTCTAACGCTTCCTTCGGTAAACCTGCCCTCAACGAGCGGCGACACGGTCAATCCATCCCAGATTCCCGGTTGGCTCGTGATTTACTGTTATCCCATGACCGGGCAACCTGGGCGGGCCATTCCTGACGGTTGGGTACAGATACCGGGAGCCGCAGGCTGTACACCGCAATCTTGCTCATTCCGTGATTATTATCGTGAGTTGCAAGCATTGAATGCCAAGGTGTTCGGGCTCAGCACGCAATCCTCTGACGATCAACTGGAAGCGGCGAATCGTTTGCATCTTCCATTCGGTTTATTGAGTGATGCGTCTTTCCAGTTCGCGCAAAGTTTGCGCTTGCCCATGTTTGAAATAGATAACATGCGCCTGACTAAGCGCGTAACGCTGATTGCCAAAGACGGGAAAATACAAAAATATATTTATCCCGTATTTCCACCTGATAAGAACGTTGAAGATGTGCTGGCTTGGCTAAAGGCGCATGGTTAACACACAGGTTGTCACAAAAATACAGGCATTGCGCCTGGTTCCACCAGAAACGACAAGGCTAACTTGCCCCGTTTGTTATGTAATCTTTTCCGCTTCAACTTCAATCATCACCATCGCCACATGCACTTTACCCGCAGCATCTAGCGGCACTTTAGCGAGATAGTTTGCAGACACCTCTTCGATAAACATCTCTTTTTTTTCTGTTGGAATTCGCTCCGTATAGGGCAACCAAGTGGTTCGAATCCATCCTTCAAGCCCTGATTTTCCATCATGCGTCATATCTTTAGGAATAAGTTCAACGCGATTGATAGAAAATCCGGCTTCTTTTAATAACGTTTGATAGTCATCAACACCCAGAAAAGTAAAAGGGAATTCAAATTCGGTAAAGTACTGGGCCCATTTCGCTGAAGATTTAACATCGTTCATTGTCGAAATTATGCCAGTCGCATCGCCTTTGCCGCCCATGCGCAGGAGAATTTTGCCGCCAACCCTAAGGCTTTTATATAAGCCTGCAATAACAGGTTGATGGTTCTTTACCCAATGCAGCGCTGCATTTGAGAAAACCACATCAAAACGACTTTCAAAAGATAAAGCACTCGCATCCATGACTTGAAACAAAAGATTAGGATGCTGGTTTGGTGAATATTTTTCCTTTGCCAGCTCTATCATTTGCCTTGAGTTATCGACGCCGACAACGGAGCCGTCAGCCACTAACCGTGCGAGTTCTGCCGTTACTTTTCCGTCACCGCAACCCAAATCAAGAATATTTTCCGAGCCTGTTAACTTGAGATTGGCAATCAGCTCTCTTGCCCATTTTTGTTGGGCTTGTGAGTTTTTCTCATAATCTTTGGCATTCCAATTGTATGTGTTCATATTTTTTCCTTGTCACATTACAAATTATTGCCCATAACCTCGGCAGTAATCAGGACGGTGTCCACGGTGAAACTGCCGTCATCTTCCATGGCAAAGTATTGGGTCACATCGGATCCGGCTCGCTGCTGTAATGACCGGATTGCCGTCACGTGGGATTCCGGCGTTTTCATACGCTCGACCCAAGGGGCGAATTCCAGTCTCAATCGGAATTTCGTCACCGTACCCACAGCGAAACCTGCGGCACACAACAATCCACACCATTCACCCAATGAGGCATCGCGTACATGGGAGGGATCCCGCAGTAATTCCAGGCTCTGTAACCAAGTATCAAGCAGCGGCTCGCCTGGAGAGATGACATCCATACAAATAGCCAATCCACCGGGCTTCAATACGCGGCGCATTTCTGCCAGACCTGCAGAAACGGCTTGCCAATGGTGGGCACTGTAACGACTGACGACAACATCGAAAGATGCCGAGGGATAAGGCAGCGATTCAACTGCGCCTTGTTGGATCGCTACATTGTCAAGCCCACGACGTCGAGCCTCATCAGCAACCACGGTCAGCATGGACTCAGACAAATCATAGGCCGCCACTTTTTTCACCAATGGTGCCAATCGGAATGTTGCATGCCCGCCGCCGCATCCCATGTCCAAGGCGATGGCGTCAGGTCGCCCTCCGACCAGGTTGACCATCTGATCAAGATCGGCGCCGTTAGCATGGACTGGGCTGGTGAGATAAGAATGTGCCATGGGACTGAATTGGTTGCTGACGATAGCGTTGTGGCTGTCGGTATTCATCTTGGATTCCTAAATAAACGGATGGAGGAGGTATTGTTTCTCCATCTTTTAACTGGTACAAGATGACAGTTTATGCTGGTATAAAATACGCTATGATCGAATCAGACCCTCAACGCCTCCTTGGCGCTTTCATTCGTGCGCATCGTGAAGGTTTAACGCCCCCAAAGGCAGTGGGGCGTCGGCGAACACCGGGTTTACGACGCGAAGAATTGGCCGAAGCCGCTGGAGTCAGCGTTACCTGGATCACTTGGCTTGAGCAAGGACGTGATGTTACAGCGTCTACATCAACGCTAACCCGACTTGCTGAGGCGCTAACATTGAC
>JAQTQN010000276.1 GCA_028712225.1 Methylobacter sp. | reverse complement strand
CCCAATGCGGAAATCGACCCCACAATCAACAGCACCACGCCCCATTGCCATTGCACTTCGGCCAGCAGGTCAAAGCAAAAGCGAATCAAACCGTACAACGCGACTTTAAGCATTACACCGCTCATCAGCGCTGAGATATGTGACGGCGCGACCGGATGCGCTTCTGGCAGCCAGACATGTATCGGCACGATGCCCGCTTTCATGCCAAAGCCCAGCAAGGCCAGCACAAAGGCGATACTTGCCCAAGTGGGTGATAGTTGCGCTTGCCGCAACGCATCAAAGGTAAAGCCATCGGCAAAACTGGCGAGCACGCCAAAACTCAGAATAATCGCCAAGGCCCCAACTTCCGCCATCAGCAAATACAAAAATGCCGCCCGGCGATTGGCGGAGTTTTCATGCTGAAACGCCACCAGAAAATAACTGGCGACCGACATCAACTCCCAGGCGATCATAAAAAAGAACGCATCATCGGCCAGCAACACCAGCATCATGCCGGTGACGAACAAGCCGGTGAATAGGCCCAACACCGCAAAAGGATGCTGCTTTTCTTTATATGAATGCACGTAACCGGGGCCATAAATACTGACGGCAATAACCGCGATACCGATAATCAAAAAGAAAAAACCCGACAAGCTGTCAAAACGCACATGCCAAGGTAACCAAGGCAAGCCAAAAGGAATTTGATCGGTTAATACTTCGGTGCTGATCAAAACGGCTAGTCCGGCTATGACAGCAAATACTCCCGACAAGCCCAGCAGCAAAAATACCAAGCGCTGTAGTAAACGAGAAAAACGCCGTTCATCCAGACTATGATCGATTATCGAACGGCACCGCTCACCCACCGGAAAGCGGTTAATCCAACGCTGGCTTAACCCTTGCAGGTGCTGTTGCTGATTCATTAACAACGCTAACAGGCCGGAAGCAAAGCTCAGTAACACAGCGAAATAAGCTAAGGTCAGGATCATAACTACTCTCAATCTGTAAGTGAAATAAAGGGACTAGATACCACGTTGATCACTCTTGCGCCGACTCATGTGGTCAGGTTTCATTCTTCGTGCTGCAAGCGGATGCTCTGAATAGGCATTGTGAAACTCCATGCCGATCAAAACGCAATGCCCGCCCTGTGCTTCGTAATCGTGCTGAAAAGAATGCAGGAATTCCATCACGGTGTGGTCCAGTAAAAACGTGTTGTTCAATTGAAATACCACGGTTTTGCCTTGATCCAGCGTCGCTAACTCGGTTTTTAATTTTAAAAAGTTAGAGAAAATTGCTGCGCCTACCAAGTTAATCACAGTGGTATCCGGGGCTTGATGTTCGACGGTATAGTAAATTTTAAACAGGTTATTCGGTCTGATGCCGCGCAACATGTGAATCGCAAATTTGGTCAAAATACCGAGCGCAACACCAATTAGTAAATCTGTCGCTAACACGCCGATGATGGTAACCACAAACATGAACAATTGCTCTTTACCGATACCCATCACTTCCGCAAACGATTTTGGTGACGCCAAGCGAAAGCCTGTGTACACCAGCAATGATGCTAATGCCGCCAGTGGAATGCTGTGAATCAAACGTGGGAACAACACCACAAAGGCCAGCATGAAAGCACCGTGGAAGAAATTGGCCCATTGTGTTTTTGCGCCGTTATTAACGTTGGCAGAGCTACGCACGATTTCAGCAATCATCGGTAGGCCGCCGATCATACCGGCCACCAAATTACCTACACCGACAGCAGTCAAATCACGATCTAACTTGGAATGACGTTTGTAAGGGTCGAGCTTATCAACAGCAATGGCACTTAACAGACTTTCCAAACTGCCCACTAAGCTGATTGCAACCACTGCTTCCCAGAATTCGAGCGTGGCGATCTTGGAAAAATCAGGAAAATAGAAACTGGACATGAAGTTTTCAGAAATCGCGACTAAAAATGCCGGTCCGACTGTTTCTTCGTGATGCGGCAAAAAGTGCGCATCAGGCAAAAACAAGTACATGTGCTGATGTTCCAAATCAAAATACCTTGCCAAGGCGATACCCGACAACACCACTAACAACGGCGCGGGAACCATCTTCAACGTTGGGTTTTTAATAACCGACCAGATAATCAAAATCGCCAAGCCGGTAAAACCGATAATGGCAATGTCCGGATTGAGATTAACCAGGCTGTGCGGAATCTGGGCAATGGTAGACAGCAAACTGCTGCCTTTTTCCGGGGCGACGCCCAACATGACGTGAATCTGCTTGGCCATAATAATGATACCAATGGCTGCCAGCATGCCATGTACCACCGATGCGGGAAAGAACGAACTCAGTCGCCCGGCTTTAAACAAACCCAACAAGATTTGTATCACACTGGCGACTACAATCGCAGCCAGCGCATAGCGATAACCCGCCATCGCATCGCCTTCACCCAGCTCTTGGACTGCGCCAAGCACGACAACAATCAACCCGGCTGCCGGGCCGTTGACTGTCATAAATGAACCGTTAATGCGAGAAACCAGTACTCCGCCAATAATGGCCGTGATAATGCCGGCCGAAGGTGGAAAACCGGAAGCCATCGATATACCTAGACACAATGGCAAAGCAATTAAAAAAACCAAAAAACCGGACAATAAATCCTTGCGCCAGTTTTCTTTAAGACCGGCCAGTCCGGTTTGGGGAATTGCAGTTAGCAATACAGCACTCATATTCACTCCTGATAGACAACAATAAACAACTTGTACTACCTACAAGCCATTACCGTGCCAAAAGCAAATACAGACATTAAGCCGTTGTATTCATTCATCTTTAAAAACATACGCCGCAATAAAACCAACTTACTGAAGCATAATCGGTTCATATCAACCAATATCGGTGGTTGATATAAACCGATTTGTTTTTTTATCAGGTAGATTTCGTGTAACTATTCAGCATCAGTTGATTGCTGTAAAAGTGTCCTGTGGGAGTGTCTTGTGGGAGCGACGCCCACGTCGCGACCGAGGGCGTCGCTCCCACCCGGTAATGCGTTATCGCTCCCGCCCTCCAAAGAAACTCACTGAATAGTTTCGATTTAGTAAGCTTTAAAATTTCCGACCTATTACTAAGTCGACCTTATTCGTTACCTTTACCACACGATAGAGCCCGTGTAACATCCAAACCAATACGCCGTGCTGCAAAGTCTCAATAAGGCGCGGAGCCTTTTAGCCCTGAAAATTAAAGGGAGAGTTACCCA
>JAQTQN010000063.1 GCA_028712225.1 Methylobacter sp. | reverse complement strand
GTCCTTTATGAAGGGGTTAACCTTTGAAATTTAGCAATTAGTGGAGAAAACAATGGCAAGTATTCTTGCAGTTGATGACTCAGCTTCGATGAGAAAAATGGTTTCATTTACCTTAAGAGCTGCTGGGTACGATGTCGAAGAAGCGGAAGATGGCGTTGATGCTTTGGAAAAAGCGCAAGCAAGACAATTTGATTGTGTGGTGACGGATGTAAATATGCCTAACAAAGATGGCATTACTTTAATCCGGGATTTACGAGCACTGCCACAATATAAATTTATCCCCATGTTAATGCTGACTACCGAATCTGGAATGGAAAAAAAAATGGAAGGAAAGGCGGCGGGAGCTACAGGTTGGATGGTTAAGCCTTTTAATCCTGATCAGCTTTTAAAAACGCTATTAAAGGTGTTGGGATAGCTCCTCATTTGTTTGGATGAATAATTATGACTATTACTATTGATATGTCGCAGTTTCATGGCGTGTTTTTTGAGGAATGCTTCGAATGCCTTGATGCCATGGAGTCAGGCTTAAATGCTTTAGATCTCGAAAAAATTGATCTGGACCAGGTCAACTCTATATATAGAGGAGCCCATACTATTAAAGGTGGGAGTGCGACATTTGGTTTTAATGCGGCTGCAGAATATGCACATACACTGGAAACACAATTAAATGATATGCGTAACGGAGCAACAACAATAACGCCGCAGATCAAGGATATTTTGCTCAACGCGATCAATTCTTTTCGAATGGTTATTACTGACTTGCAGAACAAGCAGGATTCTAATCAAGACACAATAAAACACCAGGACGACTTGCAAGCTGAATTAGATAAGCTAATTCAGGCTTGAGTTTGGTCAGATAACATCAATAAATGGAAGCTAAATCCTCCAGCTTTGATACCGAAGTTACCCAGCAAAACAGCAAGTTAAAGTAATCGGGCTTTAATAGCCATGAATGAATGCATTCAGACACACAACAGGTAAGTCTATGTCTATTGATATGTCACAATTCCATCAGGTCTTTTTTGAAGAATGCTTCGAAGGCCTGGAAGCCATGGAATCAGGGTTGTTAACATTGGATGTCGGTGATGTTGACTCGGAAGTGATTAACACCATTTTTAGAGCAGCCCACTCAATTAAAGGCGGCAGTGGTACCTTTGGTTTTACTGTTGTTGCTGAGTACACCCACATCATGGAAACCTTGCTTGATGAAATGCGCGATGGTCGTCGACAAGTCACACAGCCGGCCGTTAATGTGTTGTTGGGTTCGGTCGACTGTCTTAGAGAAATGTTGACGTCTATCCAAAACGAACAGGATATCAATGAAGTCAGCGTAGCCCAACATAAAACCGCGCTTGAGGCGGTACTGAACGGAGTTGTAAGCGAAGTGGTGGTACCAGTTCCCGCGCCTAAAATAAGTAATGAGGCGCCTAAGGTTCAGACAGCGGCTGCAGAAGTTGTCGCTCAGGAAGAAGATGCCAGCGAGCAGGGCTGGAAGATTTCCTTCTGTCCATATTTGGATTTGTTAAAAACCGGCAATGATCCGGTCAGATTATTCCGCGAACTTAATGAGCTAGGTGAATTAACAGCAATAGTTAACGCACAAGATGTGCCCAAATTTTATGAACTCGACCCCGAAGAATGCAATTTATCCTGGGATTTAAAGTTAGTTGGCAATGTGTCCAGTGATGAAATTAAAGAGATATTCAGCTGGGTTGAAGGCGATTGTGAATTAGAGATTCAGCCATTAGCTAAGCCAAAAGTAATTAAGCCGGCGCCTGTAGTAGACGCGGTTCAAGTAGATGTTGAGATTGATGAGCCGATTCAGGTTACCGTTGCTGAACCTGAAAATATCCCTAAACCGGCACTTGATACCAAAAAAGACACTGAAGCCGAGTCTTCAAAAACGGCAGTTAAAGCCTCCAGTTCAATTCGTGTAGATACTGAAAAAATCGATGCACTAATTAATATGGTTGGTGAAGTAGTTATTACTCAGTCAATGCTTGGACTGGTGGGCGAAAATTTCACTATGGATAAGGTTGGGCAACTTAAAAGAGGATTGGCTCAGTTGGAGCGGCATACCCGTGATTTGCAACAAAGTGTGATGAACATTCGCATGATGCCGATCAGTTTCGTATTTAGCCGTTTTCCCCGATTAGTGCATGACATCAGCAGTAAGTTAAACAAAAAGATCACGCTGAAACTGGTCGGAGAAAATACCGAGGTTGATAAGGCTGTTGTTGAGTTGATCAATGATCCGTTGGTGCATTTGATCAGAAATAGTTTGGATCATGGCATAGAAATGCCGGATGACCGTATTGCTGCGGGCAAACCGGAAACCGGCACCATAGAGCTGAAGGCCTATCACCGAGGCGGTCACATTGTTATAGAGATTATTGATGACGGCCGTGGACTCAATAAAGACAAGTTGTTGGCTAAAGCACTGGAAAAAGGCTTAATCGATGAAAACATCCAGCTGACCGAAAAACAAATTTACGAATTGATTTTTATGCCGGGATTTTCCACCGCAGAACAACTCACCGATATATCCGGTCGTGGTGTTGGCATGGATGTAGTCCGAAGAAACATCCAGTCCCTAGGTGGCAATATAGAGATTATCTCGGAATTGGGCAAAGGTACCACCATTGCAATTCATCTGCCGCTAACCTTGGCAATACTAGATGGTCAGTCCGTTGCGGTAGGTGATGAGATATACATCGTACCGCTGGTATCGATTGTTGAATCCATTAATATCACTGAAAAAATGCTCAACAAAGTCGCCGGCAAAGGCGAGACATTTCGTCTACGTGGCGAATACCTACCAATAATCAGAATGCGCGGGATTTTTAATGTGCAATCGATTAATAAACCAAAGTCCACCGAAGGTGTGATTGTGGTGGTCGAAGGGCAAGGTGCGCTATGTGGCTTTCTTGTTGATGAATTATTAGGTCAGCAGCAGGTGGTCATCAAATCACTAGAAGCCAATTATCGTCGAGTGGAAGGTGTATCTGGCGCGACCATATTAGGCGATGGCTCGGTGGCATTAATTCTTGATGTACCTGGCCTAGTGCGGCTATCAGTTCGATAAGAGGAGGTAAGGTGGGCAAGCGCTGTTATTGCCCACCGTTTAACAAGGCGCGCCATAACAGCGCCGCCTAAAGCGCCTACTTTTGGCGCCACTCTACGAGAATTAAGGAAACAAGCATGGCAGAAGAATCCCCAAATAAAGAAAGCGAACAGTCTAGCTACAACAAAAGTTTAGGCAATGCTGTTCAATACTTAAGCTTTGCACTGGGTAACGAAGAATATGGTGTAGATATTCTCAGGGTTCAGGAAATACGCAGTTGGGAGCCGGTATCGAGAATTCCCAATGTACCTAGTTACGAAAAAGGTGTGGTTAATTTACGTGGTGCCATTGTGCCTATTATTGACTTACGCGAACGCTTTAATTTTAGTCGGGTTGAATACACACCATTAACAGTCGTGGTAGTACTTCAAGCAGGCGACGGTAATAAAACCCGGATTATGGGAGTCGTTGTTGATTCAGTTTCGGATGTTATTAATGTCGATAAAACTGAAATTCAGAACGCACCTGATTTTGGAACCAAAGTGAGCAACGAATTTATCAATGGCTTGGTGTCCGTTAACGAGCGCATGGTAATGCTGCTGGATGTAGACAAATTATTAAAACTGGAAGACCTAGGTTCAGATGAAAATTAACATTTTATATGCAGCTGTCAGAGTGTATGAGGTAAGACGATGAAAATAAATATGCCAGTTACCGATAAAGAAGCCCCGATGCGTCCAGGCTCGGTGTTGGTGACGCGAACCGACTTAAAAGGCAATATAACCTTTGCTAATGATGCCTTTGTACAGATAAGCGGATTTACCCGCGAAGAATTGATTGGCGCCAATCACAATATCGTGCGCCATCCGGATATGCCGCCAGAAGCCTTTGAAGATATGTGGGCCACCTTGCAAAAAGGCAATCCATGGCATGGCATGGTTAAAAATCGCGCTAAAAGCGGTGATTATTATTGGGTCAATGCCAATGCCATGCCGGTTTTTAAAAACGCTCAAGTCCATGAATATCTATCTGTTCGGCATGTGCCTAAACCAAAAGATATTGAAGCAGCTGAACGTTTATATCGAGACATTAAAAATAAAAAAGCCTCAATAAATCCGAAGGGATTATCAGCAGTAGTTAAAAACATTAGACAGATGCCTTTTAACGGCAAAATGTTTTTAATGCTGGCTGGATTTCTTGCTCCAATAATATTCTTAATTTATCAGCTAGTGCTGACTGGACAATACGGATTACTGGCAGGTGCCTTGCTGTCAGCACTGTTAGCATCGGTAACTCTATGGAGCTTTGTTAAAACAGTAGGCGTTTCAATTGAAAAATCCATTCATGCTATGTATCGCCTTAGCGAAGGTAAGTTTGGCAGTCCTTTAGATATTAAACGCAAAGACCTGATCGGTGATTTCTTCCGTGCTTTGTACGCTACTGAAGTTAAGTTGGGCGTTGACATTGCTCAAACTCAACAATCCGCAGCCGAGGCTTTACGTATTATTCGTGGCCTGGAGAATGTGCAGTCTAGTGTGTTATTGGCGGATACCAATCTTAATATTATTTTTATCAATCGCTCGGCAGTACAGTTGTTTAAGAATGCCGAAAGTGATTTTCAGAGTGCATTCCCAGGATTCAATGCAGATAGGCTTTTAGGGGCCAATATCGATCTATTTCATAAGAATCCTGGTCATCAGCGAAATATGTTGAAGAATTTGACTCAAAAAGTGACATCCGAAGTGGAAATTGCCGGTCATATCATGCGTGTCATTGTTAACCCGGTAATGAATGATAACGGTGAGCTGCTTGGTTTTGTTGCGGAATGGATGGATAGAACTCAGGATGTGCGAATTGAGCGGGAAATAGAACATCTAGTACAAAGCGTTAAAGAAGGCGATCTAAGTCATCGAATAAGTTTGGTAGGTAAACATGGATTTACTCAAGTAGTGTCTGAAAGTATGAATGATCTCACCGACACTATAGAAACTGCTTTCAGCGATATTAACCGGGTTATGGAGGCGATGGCCGCAGGTGATATGACCAGCGCCATTACCAATGAATATCAAGGCGTGTACGCCGAGTGTAAAAATAATATCAATGATACTACCGCGAAGCTGAGTGAGTTCGTGCAGCAAATACGCGATGCCGCAATCTTTATAGACAGTTCTGCGCAAGAAATGGCCAGTGGTAACAACAACTTATCACACCGTGTTGAGCAACAAGCCGCCAGCCTTGAGGAAACTGCTGCCAGTATGGAAGAGTTGGCTAGCACAGTAAAACACAATGCCGAGAACACTCAACAGGCCAATCAGGTGGTTGATTCTGCCCGACAACTGGCCGAAAAAGGCGGTGACGTGGTTAAATCCGCCATTGCTGCGATGCAGGAAATCAACGAAAGCAGCAACAGAATTGCCGAAATCATTAGCGTGATTGATGAAATCGCTTTCCAGACCAATCTGTTGGCATTGAACGCTTCAGTAGAAGCTGCCAGAGCGGGTGAGCAAGGACGAGGCTTTTCCGTAGTGGCGACAGAAGTGCGCAACTTGGCACAACGGAGTGCCGATGCCGCCAAGCAAAGTAATGAGCTAATTCAAAACAGCGTGCAAAAAGTGCGCGCAGGTACCTCATTTGTTAATGAAACCGGCGCAGCGCTAAATGAAATTGTCGAAAGTGTCGCCAGGGTGGGCGATCTGGTGGCACATATAGCGGGCGCCAGTGCTGAACAAACGGCGGGTATTGATCAAGTGAATCTGGCCGTTGCGCAAATGGATGATATTACGCAACAAAACGCCGCCTTAGCCGAACAAGCGGCAGCCAGTGCCATGGCAATGAGCGAGCAATCCGGCAACATGACCAAATTGATTAATTTTTTCAAAGTTAAAGGACAAAGTGGGGCGGTCAGAACGCCGACGCGCAGCAATGCGCCTGCTAAAGCCTCAGCGTCCAGGCCAGCTGCCGCTGCCAGTAAGCCTAAGGTCGATAACAGCGAATGGGAAGAGTTTTGATATTGAATCGAAGAGTAGGGTGGGCAGAACGCCGCCTAAACATAAACACCCTACGATACTGACAGGACGCTAAACAATGACAACTGATACTAGACAACAAAAACAATTCCTTACCTTTCAGCTTGCTGGGGAAGCATACGGCGTTGACATATTGAAAGTGCAGGAAATAAGAGGGTGGGAGCCGGTACGTGTGATTCCGAACACGCCATATTTTGTTAAAGGCGTATTGAATTTGCGTGGGGCAGTGGTTCCAATTGTTGATTTGCGTGAACGTTTCGGTTTGGAAAGTGCTGAATACAGCCAAAAAACTGTGGTTATTGTTCTCAGTGTCAAACATAGCGCCGGACAATTTGTGATTGGTGTAGTCGCCGATGCTGTGTCAGATGTATTGGATATAGACCTGGACGATATTAAAAAAACTCCCAATTTTGGCACCCAAATTGATACCCGTTATATGCAAGGTATGCATGTCTATAAACAAAGCATGATTATGTTGTTAGATGTCGATAAATTACTCAACTCTGACGAGGTTGAGAGCATTGATGGTTTGTTTTAAAGGCCATACTCAGGGGAATAAGTGAAAGTAGTCGCCGTTATTAATCAAAAAGGTGGAGTAGGCAAAACCACCACAACGACTAACCTTTGTCATGCCTTGGCTGAAGCGGGTTATAAAGTGACGGCTATCGATTTTGATCCACAAGGACAACTGGCTATTTCGCTGGGCATTATTACCCAAGATATTAGCGGTATAGACGAAGCCATGCTGAACAAAAAGACTGTTCTGCAACAGGTAATTCGGGTGAGGAATAATTTAGCATTGATACCGGCAGGTCCTCGTCTTAAGGATATTGAGCAGTTATTAGCGACGGGGCAGCCCAAAGGAATGGTGTTGAAAACTGCTTTAGGAACCTATTTTGCTGATCAGGATTTTGTCTTTATCGATTGTCCGCCCTCATCGGGGTTTTTAATCGCAAATGCACTGGTAGTCGCTGACCAAGTGCTAGTACCAATGACCGGAGATTTTTTATCGTTACAAGGGCTGTCTCATTTAATGGCAACCATCAGACGTTTTGAAAAGGCCTTAAAGCGGCACTATAAACTGGCGATAGTCATATCCAGGTTTGCCAGTACCCGACGTATGGCAAGACAGGTGCTGAATATTGTACTAACGCATTTTCCTAAGCAGGTGCTGGCAACGATCATTCGAGAAGCTTCGGCATTAGCTGAATGCCCAAGTTTTGGTAAAACCATACTGGAATACAGTCCGAATAGTCGACCGGCGAATGATTTTCGCGATCTTGCTCAAGACTTTCTTAATGACAGAGTGATGATTTATGGCAACAAATAAAAACAAAGACGTAATTGGCTTTGATCCATTGGCTTGGCTAGGTTTGGAAACGGATGCTGTCGATAATGAACAACATCCGCAGCCCGAAATAGCCGCTGATGACATTTCGCAACCGGAAGAATTTACAACGGATCACCAGGATGATGTTGATCAGTTAACTGACACTACGGATGCTGATGAACAGCTTGCTTTTGATGACGAAGCCTTTGCTATTGATACTGTTTCAGAAATAGACGCCAACGATGGCGATGCTTTTGATTTATCTGTAGATCAAGACGATGAGGTAGCAGCCTTCCCTGATGACAATGAGCAGGAGGCTATAAGTCTGAATACTGACGAAGAGAGTGTTGACTTAGGCGAAGAAAATAATGAATGGGTGGATGATGCAATGACAGAACAGGAAGAGCTATCGCCAATAGTCGATTTAGGCAGCACGTTAACTATCCAGCATGCAGGGGAATTGCATGAAAAACTCAAGCTTAGCCTAGCAATGTTCGATGAGATTGAAATCAATGCGTCCGATGTCTCCGCGATTGATACAGCAAGTTTACAGTTGCTAGTGGCATTAAAAAAAGACGCCGCCAATTTGCAAAAACAGGTGAGCATTATTTATCCATCTCCGCGTTTTGTGGAGTCGGCACAGTTATTAGGTCTATTAGAAATACTTGAAGTGACGGCTTAATGTTGCGTATTTCGATAAGCAAAGAGTGACTGAAGGGAATGGTTTAGAAAATGGCTATTGTAGAAAAACCTCGGGAATTCAGATTTACTGTCGATGATTTTAATTTTTTAAGAAAATTGTCTAATCAACATTCAGGCATTCAAGTGCCTGATGAACGCTTTGACATGTTTTATTCCAGGCTGTCTAAACGAGTAAGAAAGCTCGGTCTCAATGATTTCAAAGAGTATTGCCAGTACCTGAAAGACTATCCGGAACATGAATTTACCGAGTTTATTAATTCAATAACAACCAATTTAACGGCTTTTTTTAGGGAGATGCATCATTTTGATTATTTACGAGATGTAGTCATTCCTGAAGTATTGAAAAGAAACAAAAATACCAAGCAAATACGGGTATGGTCCGCAGGATGTTCCACCGGCGAAGAGCCTTATACCCTAGCCATGACCTTGCTCGACAATGTACCCCCGGATTGGGACATTAAAGTTTTAGCAACCGATCTGGATACCAACGTACTGCAAACGGCAATGGATGGGGTGTATTCGGAAGAACGGGTAACAGATCTATCTGAGCAGATATTAAAACGTTGGTTTATGCGTGGTAAAGGAGCTCAAGATGGATTGGTTAGAGTCAGGCCGCAATTGCAAAAAATCATCCAATTTAAAAAATTGAATTTGATGCAGGATTGGCCAATGAAATGTCAGTTCGATTTTATTTTTTGCCGCAATGTACTAATTTATTTTGATCGAGACACCAAAGCATTATTAGCAAGTAAATACGCAAAAATGCTGGCTAGCCGGTCATGGTTATTTATTGGGCATTCCGAGTCATTAAATCAGCTTTCCAATGAATTCGACCTGGTTGCCACTACTACATACAAAAAAAATATCTAAGCAGATGACTACAGAAAATGCTATCGGTCGCCCTTCCGTTTCCGGCTTTGAACATGTCCACAGGTATTTGGATAAAGATCACGGCATCGTTGCGGCAAAAATACTACCCGGCGAATACTACGTTACGCGGGAAAACGAATTGATCACTACAGTATTAGGTTCGTGCGTGTCGGCGTGTATTCGTGACCGGGAGTCGGGTATTGGTGGGATGAATCATTTTATGCTCCCGGAAACCAATGCTGACAAATTAAGCAGAGGCAGCGCAGCTGTTGTTGGTAACGCTACCCGTTACGGTAACTATGCCATGGAGCATTTGATCAACACTATTTTGAGTAACGGCGGTAAACGTAAGAATTTGGAAGTCAAAGTATTTGGAGGCGGCAAAATTATTCCAACATTAACTGATGTCGGCACCAGAAACATTGCGTTTGTTTTGGAGTATATCGACGCGGAAGGATTGACTTTATTGGCCCAGGATTTAGGTGATATTTATCCTCGAAAAGTCGTTTATTTTCCAAAAACAGGCAAAGTCGGAATGAAAAAGATTCAGGATTTGCACAACGACAACATCGCACAAAGAGAACGCCAATACTTCAATACCATTAAAAATGCGCCTGTTGAAGGCGATGTTGAGCTGTTTTAAGAGGGCGAAATGGACAAAATACGTGTGCTGATTGTTGATGATTCAGAATTAATCAGAACTTTATTGACCGAAATTCTTAATTCGGCACCAGATATTGAAGTTGTTGGAGCGGCTGAAGACCCGATCTTTGCCAGGGAAATGATTAAGGAATTGAATCCTGATGTTTTAACCCTGGATATTGAAATGCCGCGCATGGATGGCATTACTTTTTTACGCAATCTAATGCGTTTAAGGCCTATGCCGGTGGTAATGATTTCAGCGTTGACTGAAAGTAATGCCGAAGCAACATTGGAAGCGCTGGCGTTGGGCGCGGTAGATTTTGTCGCCAAGCCCACCATCGATGTTGAACATACTTTAGCTGACTATACTGAGGAGATTATAGGTAAGGTCAGAATGGCCGCAGCAGCCAAGATCCAACATGTTGATTAAAGCGCTAGGACTTAGCGTACTTATTGCGCATTTAATACGATAAAAGCCGTGACGCGCACATCCGAGTTGAAATTTTTAAGGTTTGAAAATGGGCAAAATACGCGTATTAGTAATTGATGATTCGGCACTGATTAGAAAAATTCTGACTGAATTGCTTAGTGAATCACCCGACATAGAAGTAGTGGGGGCGGCGGAAGATCCGTTGGTAGCCAGAGACATGATCAAGCAGTTAAATCCGGATGTATTGACGCTGGATATTGAAATGCCCCACATGGACGGAATTACCTTTTTACGCAATTTAATGCGCTTAAGGCCGACGCCGGTGGTGATGATTTCTACGCTTACCGAACATGGCGCGGAAGCCACCTTGGAGGCGTTGTCGTTGGGGGCGGTAGATTTTATCGCTAAGCCTAAAGTCGATGTCGTCAATACCTTGAATGATTATGCCGATGAGATTATCGCCAAAGTGAAAATGGCCGCTCGTGCCAGGGTAGGTTCTATCAACCAGCGCGAATTACGCACTGCAACTCCCGCGGCACCTGTTGCCGCAGCACGGCCATCAGTTAGATTAGGCGCGGTCAATAAGGTAATTGTCTTGGGTGCGTCGACCGGTGGAACAGAAGCCATCAAAATTGTTGCCAAAAATTTGCTTGCAGATTCACCGCCGGTACTTATTACACAGCACTTACCCGCTGCTTTTAGTGAGTCCTTTGTAAAACATATCGATCTAGTGACTGCAATGTCGGCAAGCATCCCGACGCATGGACAAGTAGTGGAAAACGGCCATATTTATCTTGCTCCCGGCGATCGGCATATGGAGTTGGCTAAAGAAAATGGCAGGTATGTCATTCATTTAAATGATGCTGCGCCGGTTAATCGGCATAGACCTGCTGTCGATGTGTTGTTTAATTCAGCGGCACGCTGCACAGGCAACAACGCTATCTGTGTATTGTTGACAGGTATGGGGGCTGATGGCGCACTAGGCATGCAGGCGATGCATGAAGCCGGTGCTAAAACGGTTGTCCAGGATGAAGCCTCTAGTGTGGTTTGGGGGATGCCGGGCGCAGCGTTCAAATTGGGTTGCGTCGATTATGTTGAACCGTTGCATGAGGTAGCCAGCAGGATTTCAACGTTGGTAAAAACAATTCCGGCTGGTAAATAAGGCATATTTGTCACACTTCAACCACCACTTAACCGCTTGTGTGTAATCATGAATAATCAGACTAAATCACAATTTGTAGCCGTCGCCTCAATAACTTCGGAGTTGAGTGCGGTTATGGTGGTGGCAAAGGAAATTTCTTTAGCTGCTGCAAACGCCAAAGCGATTGCTTTTAGGGCAGGGGATAAAGCTAAAGGTTTTCAACCCATTACCGATTTCATCAATGAACTGGCTAAAGAAACCATTGAGTTAGTCACAGACATTAACGTTTATGCGCTGTTGTTGTACCGCTTAACGGTAAACGAATATCGTCGAACCAGCGCCTATAATCGCTTTGAGGCTGCTGCAAAGCTTGCTGAAAATGCGGCTTACGGTGCATCTATGCAAGGTCCTGTCGATGTTGCCAAAGGCCGCATGCAAGACTGCCAGCGTCAATTTAAACGAGATGTAACACATCTATTGAGCCAGCTTGAAGCTGTGATGCATCATGCACGTGCTGCCCGAGTTATTGCCGCCAACTCAAGAATTGAAGCTTCACAAGCTGGGGAATATCTGCAAAGTCTTCAGGCTGTTGCAGAAAGCGTGGATAAAGCCGCGCATACCATTCACGATAACGTGCAGCGCTGTCGAGTTGCATTATCTATTTATCGCAGTAATTAATTGAATATTCACTCATGCACAGGAGGCACTGTTTTTCATGAAAATGACCAAAATATATGAAGGATCGCACCAATGGATTATGTTTGGTAGGGATCCAAATAAGCCCGCTAATATTATCGACAGCAATCAATATGTAGTGCGTACGACTAATCGTTGCCTGTTGATGGATCCAGGTGGCACAGAGTTGTTTGCGCCGATGATGGCGGCCGTTTTACATCATGCTCCGGTGGAACAGATCACTGATTTATTTGCCTCGCATCAGGACCCGGATGTTATTTCTTCATTAGGTTTGTGGGATCAGGCTTTGACCAATGCCAAATTGCATGCACCGGCCATTTGGGAAGGCTTCTTACGCCATTATGGGTGTGAATCTATCGAATATGTGCCCATTCCGGATCATGGCGGCAGCATCAAGTTGGACTCTCTGGAATTGCAATTGATACCCGCGCATTATTTGCATTCGTCGGGTAACTTTCATGTCTATGACCCGCAGGCGAAAATATTAATGTCTGGCGATGTTGGAGCAGCTCTGGAAGCCCCTGATGCACCGGTTTTCGTCGATAATTTTGATGCTCATATCGACAAAATGCGTTATTTCCATCAACGTTGGATGCCATCAAATCAGGCTAAAAGAGCCTGGATTGAACGAGTGCGTAAGCTGGATATTGAAATTCTTGCACCGCAACATGGCCGGATGTTTAAGGGCGATGATGTAAAGCGCTTCTTGGATTGGTTTGATGCGTTACAGGTAGGTATTGCTGTTTAAATGTTGAAAGCTGACAGCGTGTATCAATGATATACACGCTGTCAGGAAGCATCCAGCTTATAGCCGAATCCTCTCACAGTCTTGAGCAATTTCAGCTCAAAATCATCATCGATCTTACGCCGCAATTGACGGATATAAACATCCACCACATTGGTTAATGGATCGGCGCTATAGCCCCATACTTGCTCCAGAATCCGGGTGCGGCTCAACACCTTGCCTGGCGTGCGCATGAAGCACTCCAGCAAGGTAAATTCTTTGGGTGTCAGGTCGATTATCGTATTGCCACGCTTAACTTCATGGGTTTCCCCATTCAATACCAAGTCAGCTAGTTGCAATTTTTTGGCTTCCGGCTGTTTGATTTCGCCGCCACGACGTCGCATAAGGGCTTCGATTCTGGCCAGCAGTTCTTCAAACGCAAACGGCTTGGTCATGTAATCATCGGCGCCGGAACG
>JAQTQN010000062.1:1705-13231 GCA_028712225.1 Methylobacter sp. | reverse complement strand
CGCCTTTGGAAAATGAGGTTTTCCTGGTGCAGAGCAATGGCATGGGGCACTGGCTAAAACAAAACCTGGCTTTAAATAGCGCACTGGGTATCGCGGCGGCGATTACTATGAAGTTACCGTCGTTGTTTATTTGGAGCGTTTACCGCGCGGTTTTGGGCGAGAAAATTCCCAAAGAACAACCCTTAGCAAAAGCACCGTTGACTTGGCGCTTGTATCGTTTGTTGCCCACCTTAATCTCGCAACCCGGCTTTGCAACACTGGCCAGTTTTTTGACCGAAGACAGCAACAGCCGAAAGCGCTACCAACTCGCGGAACAATTGGCCGATCTATTCGATCAATATCAGGTGTATCGCTCAGATTGGCTGAGCGATTGGGCATCCGGACACGACACCTTGCGCGATGCTCATGGTCAAAGCCAGCCCATGCCGGAACAACAACGCTGGCAAGCCGCATTATGGCGGGCCGTACTGGCCGATTTGGGCGAGAACTACACGCCCGCCGCGAGTCGCGCATCAGTGCATACGCAGTTTATGGCGCAGATTGACCAACAAGAGCTGCGTCCTCCCGGCGTGCCGCGCCGGATCATCTTGTTTGGCTTGTCGTCGTTGCCGCAACAATCGCTGGAAGTATTAGCCAAGCTGGGCAAGTTTTGCCAGATTGTGTTGTTTGTCCATAACCCTTGCCAACATTACTGGGCAGACATTATCGAGGATAAAGAACTGCTTAAAGCCGAACGTCGTCGCCATGCTTATAAGGCAGGGATGAACGCATCATTGACTAGCGAAGAACTGCATCAACATGCCAACCCATTACTGGCCGCCTGGGGTAAACAAGGGCGCGATTATATTCGTTTGCTGGATCAGTTCGATGAAACCCAAGCCTATGCAAACTGGCATTGGCCGGACAGTAAAATAGATTTATTCCAGGACTACGGCGAACCTGAAAATCGAAGCTTATTGCAGCATCTGCAACAATCGATACTGGATTTGGAACCGGTGCCGAGCACACCTGTTGAGCTATTTAAGGCCGACGACTCACTGGTGTTTCATGTCGCGCACAGTCCTCAACGCGAAGTCGAAATTCTTCATGATCAACTGCTGGCTCGATTTAATGCTGATAACAATCTGCATCCGCGCGACGTGATTGTGATGGTGCCGGACATCAACAAATACGCGCCGCATATCCAGGCGGTATTTGGTCAAGTTCAGCCTGATGATCTTCGCTACATTCCTTTTGCCCTGGCCGATCAGCAACAACGCGGACAAAATCCGTTATTGGTTGCGGTTGAAGCCTTACTCAACCTGCCTGACTCGCGTTTTGCCGTCAGTGAGTTTTTGGGACTACTTGAGGTACCGGCATTAAGACAGCGCTTTGCAATTGATGAAATTGCCATTCCCAAATTACATCAATGGGTAGAAGAAGCCGGTATCCGTTGGGGCTTAAACGCCCGGCAACGCGCGCAGACCGTGGCCATGCCCACGCATTTGGAAGCCAACACCTGGCAAAGCGGCTTGCGACGGATGCTGCTCGGTTATGCGGTCGGTGCAGGCGCTGCGTTT
The DNA here is from genome assembly GCA_028712225.1 of Methylobacter sp. Taxonomy (GTDB): domain Bacteria; phylum Pseudomonadota; class Gammaproteobacteria; order Methylococcales; family Methylomonadaceae; genus JABFRC01. Next base: position 11,672 of record JAQTQN010000062.1, on the reverse strand, counting down.
AACGGCATTGAACCTTATGAAGAAATTGGCGGATTGGAAGCGCAATGGCTCGGCGGTCTGTCATTCTTATTGGAAACCCTGGAGAAATATTCCAGCCTGCTGCGACAAGATCAAGCATCTGCCGACTGGCAAAGCACATTGCTGGCGCTGCTGGAAGATTTCTTTGTCGTCAGTAATGAACCCGAGCGCAAAACCCTGGAAACGCTGACCCAGTCATTGGCGGGCTGGACACACAACTGTTTGCAAGCAGGCTTAACCGCAGCCGACGTCCTACCGTTAAATGTGGTTCGTGAAGCCTGGCTGGCGGCGGTCGATGAACCGAGCCTTCACCAACGCTTTCTCAGCGGCCGGGTTAATTTCTGCACACTGATGCCGATGCGCGCCATCCCTTTTCGACTGATTTGCCTGCTGGGAATGAATGACGGCGACTACCCGCGCAGCCAGCAAGCGCAGAGTTTTGATTTGATGACGCAACGCGGACATTATCGCCCCGGCGACCGCTCGCGTCGGCAAGATGATCAATATTTGTTTATGGAGGCGCTGCTGTCGGCACGGCAACAACTTTATATCAGCTGGGTTGGCCGTAACATTCGCGATAACAGCGAACGTCCGCCGTCAGTATTGATCAGCCAGCTGCGCGATACCCTTGCGCAAGGCTGGCGACTTGCAAACAACGCCACTACCCTGTTATCAGAAATAACCGTAGCCCACCCGTTACAACCTTTTAGTCGGCAATATGTGGTTAAAAATCGCGATCGCCGTTTGTTTACTTATGCACGGGAATGGTTTGAAGAATCCAGGCTAATCAATGCTCCCTCAGCCATTACGCCACCCACTGAAAAGACGCTTACCTTATCGTTGGAATCTTTGGCACGTTTTCTAAAAGCACCGGTCAAAACCTTCTGCAATCACACGCTCAAATTTGGTTTTGATGACGAAACCATCACCAGCGAAGATAACGAACCGTTCGGATTTAACCGGCTGGAGAGTTATGTATTAAGTAACGAATTATTGAATAAATTGAAGAGCGAAAACCCAGCCGACACTGCTACATTTTTTGCCGAGCAACGTAAAACTCTGGCTGGCAAAGGCAAACTGCCGTTAAGCGGCTTTGCTCAGGCGGCGTTTACAGAGATTGCCGGTCCGGTTTATCAAGCTTGGCTGCAACACCAAGCAGAGCTCAACAATTGGCCTGACGAAGTACCGCCGCGCGCCATTGACTTAAGTTTTACCTTGGCCAATGGCGTCAACGTCCAATTAAGCGGCGACCTGAATAATTTGCGGCAGCACCACACAGATGAACGGGTCGGCATGCTTCAGTTAACTGCCCAATCATTGCTTAGTAAAAACAACATCAAATACCCCAACCTGCTTTTACATTGGGTACAACACCTGGCGGGTTGCGCCGACGGCATGCCGCTGCAGACGCTGGCGATAGCCGCCGACACGGTAATTAGTATCGCGCCAATTGAACCGGATGCCGCACTGGCACAGCTTGAATCATTAATTCAGGCTTGGCACCTGGGTATGCAGGAACCGCTGCCGGTATCGTGCAAAACCGCATTTGCATGGTTGAGCGCGGCACCGGAAAAAGCCTTGGACACAGCACAAGCGCAATATCAAGGCGATGATTGGAATAACGGTGAGGTCGATTACGATGCCTATCTGGCGCGATTTTTCCCCACCTTTGCCAGCTTAAAACCAGACGACCAGCTACATGGCTTTTTGAAGTGGGCAGACACGCTGTATCGCTCGGCATTTATACACATCACGCAACAGGACGTGCAATCATGAGTACCGCTACGCCTTTAAATCCGCTGGATTTTCCATTGTCCGGCACCCGCCTGATCGAAGCCAGCGCCGGGACCGGCAAGACTTACACCATTGCGGCCCTTTATGTGCGCCTGATTCTTGGCCACGGACAAGACCATGAATTGCCAGCCCGTGAGTTGTTGCCACCTGACATTCTGGTAGTGACTTTTACCGAAGCCGCCACCAAAGAACTGCGCGAACGTATCCGCACCCGCCTGACCCAGGCCGCGCGCTATTTTCGGCAACAGTTGGATGACGGCGATGATTTCCTCAAGCCGCTGCGCGACAGTATCGAGCCGAGTTTATGGCCAGCCAGCGCGCATCGTCTGGAACTGGCCGCCAATTGGATGGACGAATCGTCTGTCTACACCATTCATGGCTGGTGTAATCGCATGTTGCAACAACACGCTTTTGACAGCGGCAGCCTGTTTCGACAGGAGGTCAATACCGACGATCAGGAACTGTTAAACGAAGTGGTGCGGGATTATTGGCGAACTTTTTTCTACCCCTTACCTGAGATTTGTTGTCAGGCCGTTTTTAAACTGACGCGTTCGCCTGAAGAATTGACGAAACTGCTCAAGCCTTTGCTGTCGGAAACCGAGGCCTTGGGCCTTGACTGTACCGACAATGATATTGCCGTTGTGTTTAAAGAGTGGCAGCAATGGGAACACATCCGGCATGAGCTGGAAACCGCTGCCCGCAAGGCATGGGGCGATAATCAACAGACCATAGAACAATTGTTAAACGATGCCTCGGATAATCGCTGGTTAAATGGCAATCAATACCGTACAGCAACTTTCCACAGCAAATTGGCAGAACTGGCGGCATGGGCTCAGTTTGGCGATAACGTGGATATTGAAGCCCTGGCAAAATTCGGACAGCAAAAATTACACGCCGGGCTGGTTAAAGCGCATCAAGACAAGGCCGAACAAATCCAACACGACGCATTTCTAGTTATCGACAATTTAGTCAGCCATGCCCAGCAAGAGCTAAACATCAGCGAAAAACTCACCCTGCACGCGATCCACTGGATCAGGCACCGCTACGACACCGAAAAACAACGCGCGGCGCGGATGACTTTTGACGACATGCTGACGCGTTTGGATACTGCGCTGCGTGGTAGCAACGGCGAACGACTGGCAACGGCTATTCGCCAGCAATATCCCATCGCCTTGATTGATGAATTTCAGGACACCGATCCCGTGCAATACCGGATATTTGCCGCCCTGTATCCAGCTGACGCTAACACTGCTTTAGGTTGCTTTATGATTGGCGATCCCAAGCAGGCGATTTATTCATTTCGAGGCGCGGATATTCACACCTACTTGAAAGCTCATGAAGCCACGGCCGGCCGCCATTACACGCTGGGGACAAATTTTCGTTCCAGCCAAGCGTTGGTGCAGGCGGTCAATCAGGTATTTGTTCAAGCCGATCAGCAAAACGAAGGCGCGTTTCTGTTTAAACAAGGCGATAACAATCCCCTGCCGTTTATTGCAGTCAACGCCAAAGGCCGTGATGAAGAATGGGTAGTCAATGGCGAACCGGCATCCGCCTTAACGCTTTGGCATTGGGATTCACCTGAGCCCGTCGGCATGCCGGGCTATCGAGCCGAACTGGCGGAAGTGACCGCCAGTGAAATCGTGCGCTTGCTGAATTTGGCTGCTGAGGGCAAAACCGGTTTTAAATTACAGTCCGGCGACATTCAAGCCTTGCAACCGTCTGACATTGCCATTTTGGTGCGCACCGGCACGGAAGCTAAAATCATGCGCAACGCGCTGGCAAGAAGGCGGCTGCGGAGTGTTTATCTTTCCGAGCGCGATTCGATTTACGCCACCGGCGAAGCGGCCGACCTGTTGATTTGGCTGAAAGCCATTGCCGAACCTCGCAACGAACGCAAAGTGCGCGCAGCCTTAAGCACCGCCACTTTCGGCTGGCCTTATCAAACCCTACAGCAACTCACCCAAGATGAGCTGAGTTGGGAACAACAGCTGGAACATTTTCTTGGCTACCAGCAGCGTTGGCAACAAGACGGCATTTTGCCGACCTTGCGGCAGTTGATTAACGATTACGGCTTGCATGCACGACTGACTGAAGCCAATGACGGCGAACGCTGCTTGACCAATTTGCTGCATTTGGCCGAACTTTTGCAGCAAGCCAGCGGCCAGCTTGACGGCGAACAAGCCTTGATACGGCATTTGGCAGAGGAAATTGCCGGAACCGATCAAGCGGCGGAAGAAAGCGTGATTCGGCTGGAAAGCGATGCCAACCTGATCAAGATCATCACCATCCATAAATCTAAAGGCCTGGAATATCCGCTGGTTTTCCTGCCTTTTATTTGCAGCTTTAGGGAAGTCAGCGGCCGCTACAACAGCTTTTATCGTTACCACAATGCCGATCAACACCTGAGCATTGACTTAAGTAAAAGCGACGAAACCAAGCTGGTCAGCGATAAAGAACGACTGCAAGAAGACTTACGACTGCTGTATGTGGCAATAACACGGGCACGTTATGCCTGTTGGCTGGGAGTTGCCGCGATTAAAGTCGGCAATACCAAAGACTCTCAACTGGATAAAAGCGCCATCGGCTACTTGCTGGGCTGGCAACCGAAAACGCCTGCCACGGCTTTAGGCGGCCATCTCGCCCAGCTAAAAGGCGACTGTGCTGATATAGCAATTGCTAAATTGCCCGAGCCCGGTTTTGATCTATACCGTCCCAAGCAACAACTGGAGCAACTTGATGCAACGTGTATCGCAACTACCAAGATTGCCGAAAACTGGTGGATAGCCAGCTACAGCGCTTTGCAGACCGACAACAAACAGCAAATCCAAAGCACTGCGGCTGACACGGCCCATGATGATAAACAAACTGACGAAGCCGACAGTTACCTTGGCCCAGTCGCAACGCTGAGTGGAATCCATAGCCTGCCCAGAGGCGCAGGCCCCGGCGTGCTGATTCATGAATTATTGGAAAAAGCTGCCTATTTTGGCTTTAAAGCCGTCCCGGAACAATCCATTAACAGGATCTTTAACCACACCAGCTGGGATGATAAGCACGCCATCATTGCCGAGACATTAACTAAGTGGCTAACAATGCCCTTGCTGGAAGGCACCGAGCTGGCATTAGCTGATCTTGGCAATGGCCAATATCAAGCCGAATTGGAGTTTATGATCGGTGCGAACGACGTCGATGTACAGGCATTGGACCAACTGATCACCCAGCACACTTTTGTCGGCAAACCGCGGCCGCGTTTGTTAGCCGCACAAGTTAACGGCTTGCTGAAAGGTTTTATCGATCTGGTGTTTGTTCACAACCAGCAATATTACGTCGCCGATTACAAATTCAACGCCCTCGGCAATAACGATGCTGCTTACACCGCGGAAGCCTTGGAAGCCGCCATGCTCAGTAAGCGCTATGACGTGCAGTTTGCGCTGTATTCATTGGCGCTGCATCGCCTGCTTAAAGTCAGGCTGGGCGCGAATTACGATTACGACAGCCATGTCGGCGGCGGCCTGTATCTGTTTTTGCGTGGCTGGCAAGGGCCGACAGGTGGCAGAGTGTTCAACAAACCGCCTCGAACAATGATTGAAGCCATGGATAACCTATTTGCCGGTAATGGAGCAAACGCATGACAGTACTTGAACATGTTGATGATTGGATCGGTTTGGGTTGGCTAAGTCATCTGGACCGGGCCTTTGTGCGTTTTCTTCAAGATCAGGAACCTGACGTTGACGATCTGGTGCTTTGGGCCGGAGCGCTGGTCAGCCATCAATTAGGCCGCGGCGAAGTGTTTCTTGACCTGGAAAAACTCTGTCGACAACCCGGATTAACGCTGGCACTGCCTAACGAAGATGATGCCGGACAGTTTGAACACGACGAATCGTTTGCCGTATTACCAAAGCATCAATTAGAACACTGGCAAACCGGGCTTAGCCAGTCATCGTTAGTTGGTTTGGCAGATGGCAATACGCCGTTGGTGCTGGCTGGCAAGCGCTTGTATTTACGCCGTTATTGGCAGTATCAGCAAATCCTCGATCAAGCTATCCAGCAACGCCTGCAACCAATCAGGGATGCACTGCCGGCTGCTGTGCAGGACGACATCAATGCGTTATTTCCTAAAAGTAAAGAACATTCCGATTGGCAAAAAATAGCTTGCGTATTAGCCTTGCGCGCCCGTTTTTCGATTATTACCGGCGGCCCCGGTACCGGTAAAACAACTACCTTAACCAAGCTGCTGGCCTTGCTGATTAATCTGGCTAACGATGAAACCAGCCCAGCCCACAAACTGAATATTCTGTTGGCCGCCCCGACCGGCAAAGCGGCGGCGCGGGTTAGTGAATCGATTAGCAAGGCGTTGGATAGATTAGCAACGCCTGATGCCATAAAGCAGCTGATTCCACAAAAAGCCAGCACCTTGCACCGTTTGCTGGGCAGTCGTCACGACTCGCGCCGCTATCTGCATGATCGCAATAACCCGCTAGTCGCCGACATCGTCATCGTCGATGAAGCCTCCATGATCGATCTGGAAATGATGGCCTCGCTGCTGGATGCGCTGGCAGATTCCACCCAGTTGATACTGCTGGGCGATAAGGATCAATTGGCTTCAGTCGAGGCCGGTTCGGTCATGGGCGATTTATGCCATGGCGCCGAAAATGCGGCTTATGACGAACAAACCCGGCAATGGATTAATCCGTATCTTGGTGACGACTCGGCTACCGCTGGTTCAGCGATTAACCAGCAAACCGTCATGCTACGTTATAGTCACCGCTTTGGCGAACACAGCGGCATCGGTCAGTTGGCTAAGGCGGTTAATCATGGTGAGATTGCGGAGGCTAACGCCATCTTGAACAATGCAAAAACCTATCAAGATCTAAGTCGCCTGCTACTAAGCAATCCAACCGATAGCCGCTTGAAACAGTTGATAACTCACTCAGACGGAAAGGATTCAACTCGCCAAGGGTATGGCTATTACCGTGATGTTATTAAACAACGTCCTCAAGTTACCGTTCGTCCTGAGCCCTTCGACCGTGCTCAGGAGAGCCCTGTCGAAGGACCTGATCATAGTTCACCTCAATTCAATCACTGGGCAAAGCATGTCTTAGACGCGTTTGATACGTTTCAGGTGTTATGTGCGTTGCGTCGCGGCCCTTGGGGCGTTGAAGGATTGAATCAACGCATAGAACAATGGCTGTTTGCTGACCAGCTCCCTGCCCTTTGGTATGAAGGCCGCCCGGTAATGATTACCCGCAATGATTACAACCTGGGCTTAATGAACGGCGATATCGGCATCACGCTCAAAGACAGCACCGGCAAACTGCGAGTGGCGTTTCCTTCAGAGGACTCCGGCGATACGGTAAATATACGCTGGGTATCACCCATGCGTTTGCCGGATGTGGAAACCGCCTTTGCTATCACCGTGCATAAATCCCAAGGCTCCGAATTTAATCATGTCGCATTGGTCTTGCCGGAAACAAAAAACCCGGTGCTAACCCGTGAACTGATCTACACCGGCATTACCCGAGCAAAAGACAACTTCACCCTACTGGAAAGTCGGGCAGATATTTTTAATCAGGCCATTGTGGCAAGTTGTAAATAGGCTTATAAATCTAGCCACTGTAGGGTGGGCACAGGCTTTTTGTGCCCACGTGGAATGGTTGCTGTGATGAGAAATGGTGGGCAAAACAGCGTGCCCACCCTACAGAACTGTTACGGTTGGGTTTTGAATTCGCCCTGCCTGTCAACCAAAATTTCCTAATGGCAAATCAATAATCGTAAGCAGTCAGTCGCCTTCTATATAGTGAGGTAGAGACCAATTTGTAAAAAGTCATAAACAAATCGCAATAAAAATATTTGATAAATCACTCAAAAAATGATAATACCGAAATGCAGCTTTGAATTGTTGTTAGTTCTTAAATTCCTTAGGAAAAACCTCTGGTTAAAAGGCTAAGTCAAGGACTGCTATGCAGAAAGCACATCAAATTAGTTAACGTGGAGTATGGAAATGAATTTAGACAAACCTCTCGCCGCTGGCCTGCTGCTCAGCTTAACCACCCTCACTGCTGAGGCCGCATTGACCCCTGGGTTTTCTATCGCTGATGGCCAGCCCGTCGTTTACAGCAGCGTCAGCGACATCACGTGGACCGGTGATGCCAATTTATTGGACAGCCTGGTAACCAACCAAGGCTACAGCACCGTGGTTAATGCCATTATTGCTGCTAGTCCGACTATTTATGACACGCCTGATTCCGGCGCTTATAGTCTATCAGCCGGGGACTTTAGCAGAATCAGTTCGGGCGTAGTAACCAGCTGGTTCGGAGCCCGAGCCTTCACCACCTACCTCAACAGCATCAACTATGCTGGCTCCAATCAATGGGCCCTGCCATCGGCAGGCGCTAATCCACAATATGGCTATAACCCCACCGGCAGCCAATTTGGCCAACTGTATTACAGCGAACTCAACAAACTGGCCTTTCCGGGTACAAATGGCAGCAACTATGGCATTTTGGGTAATGGCGACTTTCAATCTTCAGGCTCGGTAGGCCCCTTCAGCAACGTTCAATCCTATGTGTACTGGTTGGGTACGGAGTTCGCGCTATATCCTGAGCTATATCCTGACAGTGTGTGGGTCTTCGATACCCGCACTGGCGACCAGTGGGACGGAAGTAAGGGCGCTCATTTACCTGTATGGGCAGTCAGCCCCGGACAAGTGCCCGCCGTGGTACCGGTACCCGGTGCTGCATGGTTATTTGGCAGTGGATTGATGGGGTTGGCTGGCTTGAGAAGGCCCTGTAAAACAGGCTAAATAGTAATTTACTCGTACTGCATTTGGATGGACTTTATGTTCAACAATATTTATAGGTCATGATGTACACAACCTATAAATGCTTATAAATTAGACAAAAGGAATTAAAAATGAAAAAGTCAAAATCTCGGCTATTGGTATCGATCTTCATAGTTTTCAGTGCAGGGCTTTGCGGTCTCGATTCCGCAAAAGCGGCATTAACAACATACAGTATCAATGGTATTTTTAGTGATATTGTTACGACTGATAACAGGGATCCTATTTCAACGACATACCCTTTTCCACAACTGCTTGGTGGTTCTTTTCAAGGCGAATTCTCCTTTGATCTTAATGATCCCAAAGAATCTGATTACACATTGGGACTTCGCAGTGTTTCTATTGATGTAATTGCTAAAACAGGTGAGTTAGTTCGCAAGATTTCTATCATGCCTGTCGATAATAATTTCTTTAATTCGGATGGCGATTATGTCAACTTCTACTTCGGGTATAGCGCAGGAATCCTTTCTGATGTTATCGACTTGAGAGTTTCATTTCGAGGCAATTTGAGTGATCCAAACTTCTCGTTTAGCGATGGTTTTCTGGAAACCGATATAACAGCATATCCAGATCGGAACTATTCATGGGACTTGCTTGTTGATTCCGCAACACTTACACACATATCCGGACCGATTCTGGATGTGCCGACATATCCTTACTCAGTGCCGATTCCTCCAGGTATTTTGTTGTTTGGTAGTGGAGTTATTGGTTTTTGTCTCCTGCGTAAGAGCAAAGATGTTTGCGTTCCTGTTTGACAACGGATAGATCAACCATTGCCTATAAAGCAATCAAGCGGACGTATACAGCCGCTGCTGATTTTGTTGTTAGACTAACTGGACGTTTTATTGAAAATACATCTCCGCCAGCCCTGAAAAACACCCCATGCAATTGATTTATATAGATATAAAGCTAAGTTAAATCACCCCCGGCATAGCCGGGGGGTTGCCATGATTAATTATCCAAGAACGTTTGAAAATGACCGTTCACTACTACCGCCCAACTAATAGAAAAACGATTGATACAACGCGTCGGGCTGTTTTACTTTGTTCATAACTACTCATCATTTTCTCTTGAAAGTCCTATAAAAATTTAAATGTCGATTATTGGTCAATTCGCACCACTAAACCCAATCTCACCCGATAGGTCGCGCCGATTGGCAATATGTCATCATTAAAATCGCAACTGGTGTTGTGCCGTCGGGTAGGATCGGGAGAGTGCAACGAAACCCATCACAACAATCCCAATCGGAGTGTTCTTTCGGCCAATCCCAACAATATCCATAAGACCGTGGCGCCGTTTTTGATGGGATTCACTGCGTTC
>JAQTQN010000062.1:0-1605 GCA_028712225.1 Methylobacter sp. | reverse complement strand
CCTTAACGCTTTAGGCCGTTGACATTTTCAGCTATTTTTTCCAACTTTAGAAAGATAACTTATGAAAACCTTCGATTCAAATACCCTCGTATATTTCCCGCGAAAGCTCATTTTTAATACGGTCGGTGCGTTGCCGCTTTGCCTGGCGGCTTCGGCCATAGCTGCTGATAACCAGCAGGATCAACCGACAGATGAAACGGTAGTATTAGAAGAACTGATTGTCACCAGTAAGTTTCCTAGCGTAAAGGCCTTGAACACCACGGAAATGGAAGCGGATATCCTCACCAGCAAACGCGCGGCTGTCAGCGATACCGCCAAGTTGTTGGAAGATACGCCGGGCGTGAGCTTATACGGTGCGGGCGGTGTCTCTAGCTTACCGGTCATTCACGGTCTGAATGATGACCGCGTTAAAATTGACATTAACGGCATGACGCTAACCTCGGCATGTGCCAACCACATGAACCCGCCGCTTTCTTATATCGATCGCAGTAATATCGGCAAAATTACTATTTTGAGTGGCGTCACGCCGGTGAGTATGGGGGGCGATAGTATCGGCGGTACAATCTCGATAAAAACACCTGACCCGGTATTTGCTGAGCCGGGCAAAGATATTTTGTTAGATGGCAATTTGTCATCGTTTTACCGCAGTAATGGTGATGCGTTTGGCGGCAGTATTGCTGCGGGTATCGCCAACGAACATGTGCGACTGGAGTATACCGGGTCGCATACTGAAAGTATGAACTACAACAATGCCAACGGCGATCTCGTCCAATCCTCTTCTTACGAAAATCAAAACCACTCGGCTGCATTGTCGTTTAAAACTGATGATCATCTAGTGGTAATCCGGGGCGGCCAGCAGCACATGCCTTTTCAAGGCTTTCCCAACCAACGGATGGACTTGACCAACAACGACAGCGTGTTTGGCAATATCATGCACAAAGGTACCTTTGATTGGGGATCGCTTGAAAGCAGGTTCTACTATGAAGAGACCGAGCACAGCATGGATATTGGGGACGATAAACATAATCAATTCCTCAGTGGGCCTACTGGTGGTACTTTCGCACCGCCTAATGACCGTATGCCTATGGAAACAGAAGGACGTAACTTAGGGTATAAAATTATGGCGGAAATTCCGTTCTCCGACCGAGACACTTTCCGGGTCGGCAATGAATATCACAATAACCACCTTAACGATTTTTGGCCGCCGGTGCATACCAGCACAACGATAGCCGCCAATAACAATGATCCTCGAAGTGCGTTTTGGATGATGGCACCGGAAAACTATATCAACATCAACAACGGCGAGCGGGAACGGATCGGCTTTTTTGGTGAATGGGAAGCTCAGTGGAACAAGCAATGGAAAAGTTTATTGGGGCTACGCTACGACCATACCAATACCGATACCGGTGATGTACAGCCATACAACCCTAATTTGATCAACACTGGCCCAGCCAACACCATCGACAGGGCCGGTGCAATTACGGCTTTAAATGCGGCAAATGCGTTTAATGCCGTTGATCACGAACGTAACAACAACACCTTCGATGTCACCGCATTAATGCAATTTACCCCCAATGATATGAGCCAATACGAATTAGGCTATGC
>JAQTQN010000061.1 GCA_028712225.1 Methylobacter sp. | reverse complement strand
ACCCTAAGCCTTTGATTTATCTGGTAGGCGCGATTGGACTCGAACCAACGACCCCCACCATGTCAAGGTGGTGCTCTAACCAACTGAGCTACGCGCCTGAAGTGCTTGTCACTTCAAGAGCGCGCATTATACCAATTGTTTTTTCTTACGCAAGCTTTACGCCAACATTTGTTGCTCCAATATTTTGATTTCATCCCTGATTGCCGCCGCCTGTTCAAACTCGAGGTTGCGAGCATGCTGATACATGACCTCTTCCAGCTGCTTTAGTTTTTTCCCTAACTGTTTCGGTGACATTGCTTTATAAGACGCGGGCTGCTCAGCCACTTTAGCAAGTGCGGCTTTACTGGCATTGGCAAAGCCTGCACCGGGAATCGGCGCGCCCAAAATATCGGTAACTGACTTGTATATGGTTGTCGGAGTGATGTGATGTTCGATATTAAACTGACGCTGTTTTTCACGGCGACGTTCAGTTTCTTCTATCGCTTGCTGCATGGATTTAGTGATGCGGTCACCGTATAAAATGGCTTTACCTTTAGCGTTCCGTGCTGCCCTACCGATGGTTTGCACCAATGACACCACCGACCGCAAAAAACCTTCTTTATCGGCATCGAGAATGGCCACTAACGACACTTCGGGTATATCCAAGCCCTCACGCAATAAGTTGATACCCACTAGCACATCAAATTTCCCCAATCGTAGATCACGGATAATTTCCACTCGCTCCACGGTATCGACATCCGAATGTAAATAGCGCACCCGCACATCGTGTTCGCTCAGGTATTCGGTTAAGTCTTCAGACATTTTTTTGGTCAGCGTCGTCACCAGCACGCGCTCATTGACAGCCACACGCAGGTTGATCTCCGATAACAAATCATCCACCTGTGTAGTCGCCGGACGCACTTCCACTTCCGGATCGAGTAATCCCGTCGGTCTGACCACCTGCTCGGCAAACACACCGGAATGCGTGCGTTCATAAGGGCCCGGGGTGGCTGATACATAAATCCGTTGCGGCGCACGCACAGCAAATTCATCGAAGGTTAAAGGCCGGTTATCCAGCGCTGACGGCAACCTAAAGCCGTATTCAACCAAGGTTTCTTTGCGGGACCGGTCACCTTTGTACATCGCGCCTATTTGCGGCACGGTGACATGGCTTTCATCAATGATGACTAAGGCATTATCTTTTAAGTAATCGAACATGGTCGGAGGCGCTTCACCCGGCCCACGACTGGATAAATGACGAGAGTAGTTTTCGATACCGGAGCAATAACCCACTTCCAAAATCATTTCAATATCAAATAAAGTGCGCTGTTCCAAGCGCTGCGCTTCGACCAGCTTGTTGTGCGAGTTCAAGTATTCCAAACGGTCTTTAAGTTCTGCTTTGATATTATCAACGGCAGACAACAATTGCTCGCGTGGCGTCACATAATGGCTTTTGGGATAGATGGTATAGCGCGATAAACGTTGCATGATTTCGCCAGTGAGCGGGTCAAACAGTGACAGCCGCTCGACCTCGTCATCAAACAGCTCAATGCGCAGCGCTTCTTTTTCCGACTCTGCCGGAAATACATCGATCACCTCGCCGCGCACGCGATAGGTGGCTCGACGCAATTCAATGTCGTTGCGGGTATATTGCATTTCCGCCAAGCGCCGGAGAATGTCGCGCTGATTGATCATGTCGCCTTTGACCAGATGCAGCACCATCTGGAAATACGACTCCGGCTCACCCAAGCCGTAAATCGCAGACACGGACGCCACGACTATCGTATCGTCCCGCTCAAACAGTGCCTTGGTCGCGGATAAGCGCATTTGTTCAATATGCTCATTGATGGCAGAATCTTTATCGATGAAAGTATCCGAGGCGGGCACATAAGCTTCCGGCTGGTAGTAGTCGTAATACGAGACAAAATACTCGACGCTATTCTCCGGAAAAAACTCTTTCATTTCCCCGTATAGCTGCGCCGCCAAGGTTTTATTAGGCGCCATAATCATGGTCGGCCGCTGCACCTCATTGATAACATTGGCCATCGTGAAGGTTTTGCCGGAACCGGTTACACCCAACAGGGTTTGATGTACCTCGCCATCATTCAAGCCCTCAACCAGTTGTCTGATCGCAGTAGGCTGGTCACCGGCGGGTTGAAATCGGCTGTGAATCTTAAATTTTTTCTTCAAGTGACTGACTCTGTTTACAGTTTGTTTATCGTGGGATGGTTTTTATAAGGCTTGGCACATGGGGTATAATCCCGACCATCTTTGACAATGATTCTACACGGCGAAACATGACCATTAAACTTTCCAATCGCGTTCAGGCAGTTAAACCCTCCCCGACTTTAGCCATCACCGCAAGAGCGGCAAAAATGCGCGCAGCCGGCCATGATATTGTCGGCCTAGGTGCCGGTGAACCTGATTTCGACACCCCTGACCATATCAAAGACGCTGCCATCAAAGCTATCAATAACGGCTTTACTAAATACACCGCAGTTGACGGTACAGCAAGTTTAAAACAAGCGATTATTACCAAGTTCAAAAAAGATAATGGGCTCGACTACCAAGCGAATCAAGTGCTGGTGTCTTGCGGCGGCAAACAAAGTTCATTCAACCTGACTCAAGCGCTGCTCAATACCGGTGATGAGGTCATTATCCCAGCACCGTATTGGGTATCTTATCCCGACATGGTTTTATTGGCCGATGGCGCGCCGGTGATTATTGAAACCACCCAGGCGCAACATTTCAAGATCACACCTGAGCAACTGCGCGCTGCCATCACTGATAAAACCCGGCTGATTTTCATCAACAGTCCGTCCAATCCATCCGGTGTGGCTTACTCGTTGGATGAACTTAAAGCGCTAGGCGATGTGCTCAAGGACTTCCCCAACATTATCATCGCTACCGATGACATGTATGAGCATATCCTCTGGGAACCCGGCACCTTTGTAAATATATTGAATGCACACCCGGAATTTTACGATCGCACCGTGGTCATGAATGGCGTCTCTAAAGCTTACTCGATGACCGGTTGGCGTATAGGTTATGCCGCAGGCCCGGCCGATTTGATTGAAGCAATGACCACCGTGCAATCGCAAAGCACCTCTAACCCCACATCTATTTCTCAAGTAGCGGCGGAAGCCGCATTAACCGGCGACCAAAGCTTTATCACCAACATGTGCGTGGAGTTTAAAAAACGTCATGATTATGTGGTCGCAGAACTCAACAAAATCGAAGGAATACATTGTTTGCCCAGTGACGGCACTTTTTATGTATTTCCCAACATTGAACCGCTGATTGCCCGTTTGGATGGTATCAACAACGACCTGGAATTTTCCGATTATTTGATCGAAAAAGCCGGTGTCGCGTTAGTGCCGGGCTCTGCATTTGGCAGCCCTGGACATATTCGAATTTCCATTGCCACCAGCATGGCGAATCTCGAAAATGCACTGGAAAGAATTAAGAAGGCGATTTAATTCATTAGGGTAACGTGGCTTGGAGACAAGACAATGAGCACCGCAGAAAAGTTGCAACAACGATACACCTATGCCGATTACGCTCAATGGCCTGACGATAAACGTTGGGAGTTGATTAACGGTGAAGTGCATGCAATGACTGCGCCGCTGCGGTTGCATCAGGACATTGTGTTTGAATTGGCGGGACAAGTTCGGAATTACCTACGAGGCAAGCCCTGCAAAGGTTATGTTGCTCCTTTCGATGTGCGCCTGCCCCGCGATGATGAAGCAGATGACAAAGTGGAAACGATCGTACAACCGGATCTAAGCGTTATATGCGATCAATCCAAACTGGATAAGCTGGGTTGCCGGGGCATACCGGATTGGATTGTCGAAGTACTGTCTCCTTCAACTATGTTAAAGGACATGAACACCAAGCGCAGCCTTTACGAGCAACATGGATTGAAAGAATATTGGCTTGTCCATCCGGAAGACCGTTGGCTTATGGTCTATACCCTGGATGAACAAGGCCGATACGGACAACCCGGTGTGTTTGGCATGGATGAACCCACTGCAGTACAACTCTTCCCAGACCTTAGCATTGACTGGTCGTTTATAGCTGAGGCTTAAACGAGCCTAACGCCATTAAAAAAACAACCTAACCTGCACTGCTATGAAGCTGAAAATGATTAAGAACATCCTACCTATGAGAGCTACATGATCAATTTAGACACCATGCAAGCAGGTTTGGCCCAATGAGAATTTTTCCTGGAGTATTTACCCACTATCTCTCTCACTGACGGGCGCTGTACCGGCGCGGAAACACTTATTCGATGGCGGCGAGCAAGCGGTGTCGTCTCGCCTATGGACTTTATCCCGTTGGCCGAAAACACCCCGCTTTCCGGACTTATCACCTACTGGGTAATTGAAACATTGGCAGTTGAAATGGGGAGCTGGCTACGAGCTAACCCTACTGCCCGAATCAGCATCAACGTGCCGCCAGAGATCGTCGGGCGTGGCGGCTTGCTGTATGCAGGGACTAAATCTGGATTATTCGACGTGGTCTCTCAGTTAATTTTTGAGGTCACCGAACGGGGAATGCCCGATTTAGTCGGCGTTAATGCGATCAACAATGCATGGAAAATGGGCGCCCGAGTAGCCCTGGACGATGTTACGCTTGTCAGCGGAGCCAATCTAGCCATTCTGTCACGTTGCCATATAAGCATCATCAAACTCGACCAGTCTTTGATATCCCAGATCAGTCAAGAATGCCCCTCTCCGGAATGGCTTGGTGGAATTACGGCAATGCTGGGAGCAACTGAACTGGAGGTCATCGCCGAAGGCGTCGAGACGAAGCTGCAAGCTATGACGCTTCTGAAGGCAAACATCCAGATGGTGCAGGGATTCTTCTTCTCACGCCCCATCCCCGCCGCTGACTTTATCGCCTATCATCGTGAAGCGCCTCATTCACAGCTTATCCAATCGCTACACCTAAATTGCGGGTTATAAGGCGTTTATTGGGCGGATATAACAACAACGAAACAATCAAAAAAAACCGCGAAGCCGGTTTAAAGTCGAACCAAAACGGCAGTTTTGATTCGGTTTTGGTAACTATTCAGCGAGTTTCTTTGGAGGGCAGAAGCAATACCGCATTACCTTGTGGGAGCGACGCCCTCGTCGCGATTTGAAACCTTCGGTCGCGACGTGGGCGTCGCTCCCACAAGACACTTGCACAGCAATCAACTGATGCTGAATAGTTACCGGCTTTGTTTTTAGACGACTGACAGCAGTTGTAGGTTCACCAAGTCCCGGTATTTTCCATAGAAGGCCAAGGTTCCGCCGGTGCCAACGCCGCGCCTTTTTGCAAAAACTCAATAGAAATGTTATCCGGCGAGCGGATGAACGCCATCCGTCCGTCACGCGGTGGACGGTTGATGACGACACCGGCATCCATTAATTTCTGGCAGGTTTCATAAATATTGTCGACTTCAAACGCTAGATGTCCGAAATTACGACCGCCGCCATAATTTTCCGTATCCCAGTTGTAAGTCAGCTCCAGCAACGGCGAATGCATCTTGGCCGCCTGCCCGGCATCTTCCGGCGCATGTAAGTAAACCAAGGTAAAGCGCCCCGCTTCACTGACTATCCGATTGTTCTCAGCCAATCCCAGTTTGTTACAGAAAAAATCCAGTGATTCATCAAGATCACGAACTCTAATCATGGTGTGCAAATAACGCATGGTATTACTCCTTATCAATTTAACAGTTAATACAGGGGACCTCTAAAAATTATCCACTCATCCTTCGACAGGCTCAGGACGAACGGATAAGCATTTTATTTAATGAGATAACCGTTCGCATTTATGCCCGGTGGGTACTGAGCCTGTCGAAGTGCAATTTTTAGAGGTTCCCTACATATTTTCAACATTTGACAGACGGGGGCTGAATAGTTACAAAGGCCCACTATTTTCCAAGAAAAGACGATCATTTTGAAACAAAAAACATTTTTGGGGCATCCCGTCGGTTTGTTTGTGCTGTTTTTCACCGAAATGTGGGAACGCTTTTCATTTTACGGCATGCGCGCCCTGCTGGTGTTGTACCTGACCCAGCATCTGATTCAATCTGCACAAACCGGCGATACCGTGATTGGCTTTACGGCACTACAGGCGGGATTGGAATTTATGTTTGGGCCCATGAGCATTCAGCCCTTGGCTTCGCAGATTTACGGACTGTATACCGGTTTTGTGTACTTCACGCCCATTTTCGGCGGCATTTTGGCAGATCGTTTTTGGGGGCAGCGTAAGACCGTTGTGGTGGGCGCGGTGTTAATGGCGCTGGGGCATTTTTTAATGGCTTCCGAAGCGTTCTTTCTGGTGGCATTACTGTTATTGATCTTAGGCAGCGGCTGTTTTAAACCCAACATTTCCACGCAGGTCGGCAGTCTGTATCCACCCGGCGATCCTCGTCGCGATGGCGCGTTCACTATTTTTTACATGGGCATCAATCTCGGCGCATTTTTCTCCCCGTTAGTCTGCGGCACCTTGGGCCAGCGCTACGGTTGGCATTATGGCTTTGGCGCGGCGGGTGTCGGTATGTTGCTCGGGCTGCTGGTATATCTGGCCGGGCAAAAATATCTGGCTGAAGACCGGTTCACGGTAACAACAGCTAAGACTTTGGAAGATACGCCGTTAACCGGAAAAGATTGGCAAGCTATCGGCGGTCTGATCGCGTTGGCAGTACTCAACATTA
Source organism: Methylobacter sp. (assembly GCA_028712225.1). Classification (GTDB taxonomy): domain Bacteria; phylum Pseudomonadota; class Gammaproteobacteria; order Methylococcales; family Methylomonadaceae; genus JABFRC01. The sequence continues at coordinate 6,599 of JAQTQN010000061.1, read as the reverse complement.
TGTTCTGGGCGGTATATGAACAACAGGGCAATACCTTGCAACTTTTTGCCGATCAAAACACCGACTGGCATGTGTTTGGTTGGGAAATGCCGTCGACCTGGTTTCAGTCGCTCAATCCCGCCTTCATTTTTTTGCTGGCGCCTTTGCTTGACAGACGCTCAGCGCAGCTTGCCGACCAAGGCAAAACTCGATCCAGTATCGGCAAGATGGCATTCGGTGCGGGCTTGCTTGGGGCTTCATTTTTGGTGCTGATTGTTGCGGTTTCCGGCCTTGAATCGACCATGAAAATCAGCTTTCTTTGGCTGGCACTCTGCACCCTGATTTACACACTCGGGGAGCTGTATCTCTCGCCGATTGGCTTATCGCTGGTCACCAAAGTATCTCCACCCAGATTAGTCGGGATGATGATGGGCATGTGGTTTTTGGCGACATTTTTTGGCAATTACCTGTCCGGTTATATCGGCACTTATTACGAAAAAATGCCCAAAGACAGTTTCTTTTTGCTGCTGGCGGTTTTAGGCGCAGCAACCGGTTTGGCGATATTCGCCTTTAAAACACCGTTGAAAAAAGCGGTGGGTGATTTTTGAAGCGTCAAATGACAGCTCAACTCTCATCTAATCGATGACCACAAAATTTACAAAAACTCGCATCAAAATCATGGTCTGTTGCGCCACAATTCGGACAAGCGTCATTTCTGATTTTTTCGTTCTTATAGGATTTAATAATTTCCGCGCTATATATGCCGGTCGGCACGGCAATCACACCGTAACCGGTAATCATCAATAGTCCGGCAATCATTTGTCCTAACGGCGTTGCTGGTGCAATGTCACCGTAACCGACTGTGGTGATGGTGACAATGGCCCAATACATTGACGTGGGGATGCTGGTAAATCCTGCCTCACTGCCTTCGACCACATAAATTAATGAACCAAAAATTATCACTAACGTCAGAACCGCATACAGAAAAACTGTAATCTTGCGGGTGCTGTTAGCAAGCGCATCCATCAATATGTCGGCTTCCTGCATGTATGCCGAAAGTTTTAAAATCCTAAAAATCCGCAACATGCGCAGCACTCTGATCACCAGCACATATTTGATGCTAATGCCTGGAAACAGCAATATCAGATAGTTAGGCAAAATAGACAGTACATCGACCAGCCCAAAAAAACTCGTTATATAAAGCCAGGGGCGTCTGACAGTGATTACACGCAATAAATATTCGATCGTAAACAGGCCGGTAAACAGCCATTCCATACCATATAAAAGTTGCCCGTAACGCTGTTGAATATCGCTGACACTGTCCAGCATTACCACGATGACGCTAAAAACTATGCAAACAATCAGAATTACGTCGAAGGCTTTGCCTGCACGCGTTTCGGAACCAAAAATGATGTCATTCAGGGATTCGCGCCAACCGGATAATGATTGATCATCATTATAAGCAGGCACCTTTTTTATGCGTATCTTTGATCTATTCATGATTATTTGTAGTGATTTCTACATATCTGAAGCAATCGGTAACATGGTCGTTGACCATGCCAGTCGCCTGCATAAACGCGTAACAAATGGTTGGTCCGACAAATTTAAAGCCACGCTTTAGCAAATCCTTACTCATCCGCACTGATACCGGCGTTGAGGAAGGAATATCGGTATGTTTTTCCCAAGTATTTACCACCGACCTGCCCTCTACAAATTGCCAGATATAGTCTGAAAAACTACCGAACTCTTGCTGCACCGCCAAAAAGGCGCGCGCATTGATGACAGCCGATTGCACTTTCAGCTTATTCCTGACAATGCCGACATTGGCTAGCAATTCAGCAATTTTGTCATCGCCATAGTTGGCAATTTTTTCGGCATCAAAGTGGTCGAAAGCTTGCCGGTACGCATCGCGCTTTTTCAAAATGGTGACCCAACTCAATCCGGCCTGCGCGCCTTCAAGAATCAAAAACTCAAACAGCAATCGGTCATCATGCACCGGCACGCCCCATTCCTGGTCATGATAGTCTTGTTCAAGCAGGCTTGATTGTGCCCAGATACATCGATTCATTACCCGACTCCACGATTTAAATAGCCCTTATGATAATCCTGGAAAAGAATTTTTGTTGATGTTGAGTCAAGTGCCGAACAATACTCTTAATAGCTAACAACGGTTCTAAATTGAAAGCGAAAAAAAACGCCCCGAAGGGCGTTAAAAGGTATCAACATCTTTTTTAATATTTAGTTAGCTTTTTTACGTCGCGCAGCACCAATAAATCCGGCCAATGCTGAACCGAACAACCAGACAGCACCGGGAACGGGTACAGCGGCTGGAGTCACATTGACCAGGTTTTCACTATGCGACCATAACCCAGTATCAAGATTTTCTACATACCCACCCTGCTCACCGGTGCCCACACCGGTAATATAGAAAAAGCCTGTTGTACCAAACCAATTGGTAGCAATTACTTCTTGGCCTTGATCACCAAGAACAGATCTTGCGGGGTTGTAAATTAAAAACTCCAGGTTAGATAAGCTATGAGTAAACGCCGATACCAGTGAGTTGCCTGAAAATGACACGGTGAACGCTGAAATTTCACTGAAATTAGAATAAATGGAACCTTCTATTTTTCCATTACTTGTTAAATCATTCGCTTCGAAAGATCCGGAAATCGTCGCGCCTTCTTCATAACCGGTCTGAGTGAAGTTATAAATTGCAGCATTAGCGACTGGAGCAGACATTGCCAAGCCTGCTGCAATCGTCAGGGATAATAATTTTAAAGTCATGTTAACGATCCTTTATGGTGCTGGAGTAGCAGGTAAAAGTGTTGAATAACGTGTGCCGCTAGTCGTGCCTTGAACACCGAAATTATTGCCAAACTTGCCGATGAAAGACTGTTTGTCCGGGGTAAACTGAACATCGAAGTCCGATTGAACAGGGCCAAAATCCATAGACATAACAGCTGAACAGTTGCTGTTCATAGTCGCAGTGCCGTTAACTGGTCCGTTGTAATTAACAGGGTTTTCTGCAGAAGGATCAAACGCGCAATGTCCAGTCAGAAGACCACTAGCAATGGTTATCTCGCATTTACCAGTATGAAAATGATGATTGATAGCGGCCTGGTAAGTAATGTAGGTGCCATTAAGATTGGCTTGAGTACATGCAGATGGAGGTGCAGCTTGAACCTGGGTGGAAAGCAAAAGAGTTGACGCGATAATCAAAATTTTATTCATGATTTATTCCCAATATTTTTTTAGTTATTTATTTAAATAATTTGAAGAAGTTTTTAAATAACTTTCCGGCATAAATTAAAGCCGCTTTACTATCAAACTTGTTCGGGAACCATCATATAGTTCAAACCCAAACGCCTGCACTGCAGATTCATATTGCGTAGGTAGTATTTCTTATGGCAAACGAATAAGTGTGTGATATGCCCTGCTTTTTTAAAAAAAACAGGGCATATCACACACTTACTATCTGCAACTGCTGTTCCTTCGACCCATATTGATAACTAAGCAACTGAAAAACAGCCTCTAAAAAATAGGCGCGATTATTGCTGATTACTTTTGTTATCTACCTTATAAGAGATGAGCGATGAAACCAGCTGCGCATTTGACACATAGCCGTTTTAGTATTAATAGCGGCGATTTACCGACTCAGTTCCATCAGCAGAGAAACTGTCTTGAACAATCTTTACCAAGCCAATTAGGCAATGGACAATCAACTATATTTCAGCTTGATCAAGATTTGAGCTTTATCGATACTCAATACACGCCGGCAAACGACCTGACGATATTAAGTAAAATGGATAATCAAGAGCCGCGAATAGTGGTCACTCTTGGTTTAAAAGGAAACTCCTGCTTTTTAGGCGATATGAAAAATGAGGTCATTTTTAAAGAAGGCTTTACCACTATCACCATCTTCAATTCAAGCTCCGGTGAAAGACAATACGACGCCCAACAATCAATAAGGCAACTTCGTCTTTCTATTGGCAAGCAATGGTTAGATAAATATTTTGGTGAAAACAAATCCGCACACCTCTTTAAAACAAATAATGCCAAAGTCATAAGCCATAAGCCAATATCCACTCAAGGTATTATGTCGGCACAACAATTAACAAACTGTAATATTGCCGAAGCACTAAGGCTTGTTTATATGCATGGACAAGTAATGACTATATTAGCCGCTGAATTAGCGCATCTTTTTGAAGATAATAATCAATATCCAGGTCAATATAATCAACGTGATAAAGAAGTTGCTGAGCTGGCGAGAACTATTTTATTGGATGAATTTAAAAATCCACCTTCAGTAGCGGAATTATCAAAACGAGCCGGAACAAATCAATTTAAATTAAAAAAATTATTTCATTATTTTTTTAAAAACACGCCTTATGGCTTATTATTCGAACACAGAATGAATCATGCCTATCAATTACTTGAATCCACTCATTACCAAGTCGCTGTGGTGGCCGATTTAGTCGGATATAACCATGCAAGCAACTTCACAACTGCATTCACAACGCATTTTGGCATCCCCCCAAAAATTGTTGCCAAACAAAATTAGTACACCTCGATAAACTCAGCATCCATAGCGAGAAAATGTGGGTACCTCGAAAAACCTGTCACATTCATGGTTCGACAAGCTCACCACGAACGTAACAGGTTGATTTATAAGATGCCGTTCGCACTGAGCCTGTCGAAGTGCAGGGTTTTTCGAGGTGGTCATGTATAAGTTATTTTATAAATTAATGACTTACTTTCGCTATTGATACATCAATTCTTTTCCGGTTAAATGAGCAAATCAGGTGTTTTCATTAGCAGCTGAGGCCCTGACCGTTTGAATGCGGATGATCCGGATTCGGCCGATTAGGTTTTAGAATAAAAATATTTGTGTGTCCGATTTGGTGTAATCACATCAAAAGCTTAACTTTAATCATTAAGATAAGGGGTAAATACAAATGAACAAGCTAATTTACATAGCCATCATTTCTCTATTCAGCCTGATCTCATCAACTACAAACGCAACGGATAGAGCTGTTTTCAACGAATATGCTGATTTGAAACAGCCCGATACTGTTGGGATGACAAAAGCTCAAATTAAAGAACAGTTCAAACATCCGTCCAAATCCTCAGTGGGCGAACTGGGAGAAATTTGGGAATATGATGATCTAGTAGATCCAGTTCATCCGGAAAATGAACACAAAAATTCATGTAAAGTGTTTTTTAAACAAGACAAAGTTCATCATGTTGAGTGCGGTAAAAATTAACAACCTCTTTACGCAGGGAATCGACTGATTCGTTGGTACTTTTTGTTGTTATTTTCGATCTGGGTCGATATGTTTTTACTGGAATTTCACCATTGTTTCCGCAGAACGCGGAAACAATGGTAGTAAATTTAATTACTTCTCAATGATGGGCGTTATTCATACAGACAATCACTTAAATCCGGTGCCGCAGGCGGTTTTAACAATTGCAGTCCAGCGTGTTGCTTGCTTTCAACAAATATTCGAAAGGCTTTATCAAAATCCGCATTGATAAAACTCCTCGTTAAATGAACGCACAAACAATAGACCGCTGAATAATCTTCTGCCTTTCCAGAGCAGCATTGATTAATTTTGTCTGACAGCGCGCGCATGACCGATACAACAGAGCCATCATGTCGCCATGCAACAGGCGTCTCAACAACATCCCCTGCTTGGAAGGCGATAGCCTCCACTGCAACCGTGGCGAGTTGAATCAGGCCAAGCAACACATCAACCATCTCTCCGGCATTGATTGCTTTTAACGTGGCGCTGCCTGTCTTCATCAGTAAGGCTTGATGTTTAACAATATCCATGTCAGAAAAATGCCCAGCGGCCCCCACTTCGACTTTTGGTAATGACAACGTTTCGTGAAGATCTCTTACTAATTTCAAGTGCTTATTCATGGCGATTCCTCCTCAAAGGTCTATTCCAGCGCGATTTTTCCTTCTATGCAATGCTTAACACCGATAGCGTCGGCTTCCAAGGTCATTTTAACTTCTATGGTTTCTGAGCCGTTTAACATCCCCGTTTCGATAGCTTTAAGGACGGCATGTTCAATCTCACGTTGTGAAGTGATACCGACATTTTTTAGAAATTTCCTGACTTCAATATTCAAAGTTTCTTCGTTCATTTTGAACTCCAACAAGTAATATGAATTGATTTCTATCGGCCACCAACGGCAACTTTGCTTTGCGATTAGAACCAATAATTCACTAGGTCGTTTAGACAGATTCATTATGTGCCGATGCTATGCGTAACACTCAACATTTTCATCTAACGTGGTGTTTTACTTATTACATTGCCCCACACCCCACTTTATAGGCTCATGGTTTCGGTTGCCCGTTAATTTCCTCCTGTTATACTCAAAATCAAATGATGAAGCGGAGAATCCTGTCGATGGAACTGTTACCAGACAAGGCGCCACCAGATACGAATCCAACCATGCAACATTTTATCGATCACCTGAACTTCAATCTGATCATACTCAGAACTGAACACGGCGATGCTGCACCTACTATTGTCCAGATTAATCACGCTGCGGCAAACCTGCTGGGTTATAGTAAAAACGACCTCATTAACCAGCCGCTTGAGCGACTTTTT
>JAQTQN010000060.1 GCA_028712225.1 Methylobacter sp. | reverse complement strand
TCATACCTGTTCCTACTGTCCTATTTGGAGGACTAATCAATTCAGCCCACTCCGACGTTTCTGCATGGCTAGTTTCCGGTTTAACCTTCAAATTAGACGTGTTAATAATAAGTTCTCGGGTATCAGCGTCACCCGCCCTGTTTATAGCAACTTGACCATTTAAAAATAAGTCCTTGCCGTCAGCAGATAATTCGCCAGTTTCAGATTTGACCACCCACGGGGACGTCTTGTCATTATAGAAAAACATAGCCAAATTCTTTAAATGCGTTATGCCGTCATCACTGTAATGCATCATTTCATCAGCAAGCACTTTGCTTTTAAGCTTCCCCTGATCGCTCATTTCCCATTTTGTATAGCCTGTACTGAAATAATCAGGACTGTGCAAAGGCGCTTCCATTCGACTAATTTCTATAACGCCGGTCAGTTTTACCAATAGCCAACTCAGCAACGCAATGGCCGCGGGATAAAATAAAAATTTGTGATCAGCTAGTTTCATTCCAGATAAGCACTCAATACAGAATCAAACGTTCCCTGTGCTTGCATTATAAAGTCACATACTTCTCGAACCGCCCCCTGCCCTCCTGGCAATGTTGTTACCCAATCAGCGCGCTGTTTCACTGCAAAATTGGCATCGTTTACTGCAATTGCCAAGCCGACCCTAATCATGACCGGCAAGTCTAGTACATCATCCCCGACATGCGCGGCTTGTTCCGGAGTAATGGCCAGTTTTTCGATAATTTCATTAAAGGCTGCGACTTTGTGCTCGTGTCCTTGATAGACGTGCTCAATTCCCAGGTTTTTCATACGCAATGCCACTGAAGCTGACTTGCGCCCGGAAATAACGGCGACTTCGACACCCGTCTGGCGCAACAGTTTGATGCCATGACCGTCACGGGCATGAAATGACTTGTACTCATTACCTTGGTTATCAAAAAACAATTTGCCGTCGGTTAAAACACCATCGACATCCAAAATCAATAATTTCAATTTTTTGGCTTTTTCAACCAGGGCTTCCGTCTGTTCGATTGTTTTCATTATACGATCCCGGCACGAATCAAATCATGCATGTTCAACGCGCCAATCGGCCTTTGATCCTGGTCGACAACCATCAAGGCATTAATTTTTTTCTGTTCCATAATCTGCATTGCTTCAGCTGCCAAAATGTCCGCCGGAATGACCGCACATGAGCTGGTCATTACTTCAGTAATTGAGGTATTGTGAATATCAAGATTGCGCCCGAGCATACGCCGTAAATCGCCATCCGTAAAAATACCCATCATCCGCTGTTCGGCATCAACAATGGCTGTCATGCCCAGTTTTTTCTCCGTCATTTCCAGCAAGGCATCGCTAATCAACGCAGTTTCGGTCACCACCGGCACTTCGTTACCGACATGCATAATGTCCTCGACCATAAGCAACAAACGCTTACCTAAGCTACCGCCCGGATGTGATAACGCAAAATCATCGCGGGTAAACCCGCGGGCTTCAAGCAACGAAACCGCCAAAGCATCACCCATTACCAAAGCTGCCGTGGTACTGGATGTCGGCGCGAGCCCTAAAGGACATGCCTCTTGTTCAACACTCACGTCAATATGTACGGTGGCAAATTTAGCCATAGTGGACTGACTATTCCCAGTCAACGCAATTAACGGCACACCGATACGTTTAATAATCGGCAAAATGGTTAAGACTTCTTCGGTTTCACCTGAATTTGATAACGCAAGCACCACATCCTGCCGCGTAATCATCCCCAAATCACCGTGACTGGCTTCACCGGGATGCACAAAAAAAGCGGGGGTTCCGGTACTTGCCAATGTTGCCGCTATTTTGCCGGCAATATGCCCTGACTTGCCCATCCCCGTCACTACTACGCGTCCGACACAGCCGTACATCAGCTTGCATGCCGCAACAAAACTATCATCGATACGAGCTGCCAGTGCGGCCACTGCCTGAGTTTCCACCTGAATGACAGCCAACGCCAATTCACGAAGCTTTTGATCATGTAGTTTCATAATTTGCGACTGGTCACGATAAAGATAAATCCTGGTGGCTCAAAAATTGCCTATTATGCCATGTTTATTTATTACTGCCCCACCAGATCATACGAAAGAGCATTGCACAGCATTTATACAACGACAATAGTTTGACGAAATAGGGACTAGTCATAGAGAATAGTCGGCTAAGTTTGCTAATAACCCAACAGTTAAATCCCCGCATGGATAAAAGCGTTTCCCCACAAAACAGCCTAGTCTCTGTTCGACATCTGACATTTACTCGCGGTGATACGAAGATATTCGACGATATTTCCATGGAGTTTGAACGCGGCAAAATCACTGCAATCATGGGGCCCAGCGGCACAGGCAAAACAACTTTATTAAAGCTTATCGGCGGGCAGCTTTTTCCTAACCAGGGAATTATCAACATAGATAACAAAAATGTTCATCAATTGCGTAGAGCAGATCTGTATTCTCTACGCAAACGCATGGGCATGCTGTTCCAAAGCGGCGCGTTATTAACCGACATGAACGTTTACGACAATGTCGCATTCCCGCTGCGAGAACACACCCACCTGCCCGAGTCGATGATCCGCACCTTGGTACTGATGAAATTACAGGCGGTGGGATTAAGGGGCGCGCGCAATTTGATGCCGAACGAACTCTCCGGCGGCATGGCCAGACGTGTAGCCTTAGCCAGAGCCATTGCTTTGGACCCAATGATGATCATGTATGACGAACCATTTACCGGCCAGGACCCTATCTCCAAAGGCGCTTTAGTTCACTTGATTAAGTCCTTAAACAACACCCTGGGTCTAACCAGCATTATGGTATCGCATGATGTTCAGGAGACAACCGCCATTGCCGACTACATCTACGTCATTTCCGGCGGAAAAATTGTCGGGCAAGGCACGCCGCAAGAGATAAAACAATCTACTTCGGAATGGGTGCAACAATTCATGACCGGTGCCGCTGACGGGCCTGTCCACTTTCACTACCCGGCTAAAGATTATGTTGATGACTTATTATCATCCGGAAAACGTTATTAACGGCGGCCATGATGATTGAATTCTTACAAACCCTGGGTAAAAACACACGCGCCAGCTTCACTAAATTGGGCCGGGCAACTTTTTTTCTAATTCAAACAGTCTCCGGCACAGCAAGCGTATTGCCCAGGCCCAGACTGTTGCTGAAACAAATGTATTCAGTCGGTGTACTGTCTTTTTTAATCATCACCATTTCCGGATTATTTGTCGGCATGGTGCTAGGTCTACAAGGCTATTATACACTGTCAGATTTTGGCGCTGAAGAAACCCTTGGCGTTATGGTCGCCGCATCCCTAGTAAGAGAACTGGGACCGGTAGTCTCCGCATTATTATTTGCCGGTCGCGCCGGCTCTGCTTTAACGGCAGAAATTGGCTTAATGAAAGCCACCGAGCAACTTTCCGGCATGGAAATGATGGCTGTGGACCCGATAAAACGTATTATTTCACCACGGTTCTTAGCCGGATTGCTATCTATGCCATTACTTGCCGCACTATTCAGCGCCGTCGGCATCATTGGCGGACAGCTGGTAGGATCGGGGCTGTTAGGCGTTGATGAAGGAGCGTACTGGTCGCAAATGCAAGCCAACATTGATTTCCAGGACGACATTATCAATGGCGTTTTAAAAAGCCTGGTGTTCGGCTTTGTTACCTCCTGGATTGCTTTATTCGAGGGCTACGACAGCGTCCCAACCTCTGAAGGGGTCAGCCGCGCCACTACTCGTACCGTAGTTAATTCCGCTTTTAGTATTTTAGGTTTGGATTTCATCCTGACCGCACTCATGTTTGGAGACGATTAATGCAACACACCAACACTCAAGACACACTTGTCGGGCTTTTCGTCGCGGCGGGTATTGCCGGATTATTTTTCCTCTCGATGCAAGTGAGTAATTTGAGCTCATTCACTGAACACGACAGTTACACCATCACCGCCCGCTTCGAAAATTCCGGCGGTTTAAAAGTAAAGTCACCGGTCTCTGCAGCCGGAGTAAAGATCGGCCAGGTCACCGGCATCAGATTTGATCCAAAAACTTATCAATCTGTCGTTTCTTTAAGCATCGATGTGCAATACAACAACCTGCCTGAAGACACTACCGCCAGCATTTTTACCGCCGGCCTGCTCGGCGAGCAATACGTCAGTCTTGAGCCAGGCGGTTCAGATGATTTTTTGAAAAACGGGGGCAATATAGAAATCACCCAATCCGCCATTATTCTTGAAAAAGCTATCGGCCAATTCCTGTTCAAATCCGCCGAAGAAAAAGCGGAAGGCAAAAAGAAGTGAGCAAACTCAATATCATTGATCAAGGCTCTGGTGAATTTATTATTGATGGCGACTTAACGTTCGCCAGCATCGATAAAGACACCGTTAAGTCATTTGCCTTTCTTTCATCAGCAAAAGAAATCAGCATTGATTTAAGCAAGGTTAACAATACCGATAGTGCCGGCCTGGCCTTAATGATTGAGTGGATCAAATATTCCCGTCAGCACCGTTTACACCTTAGCTTCAAAAACATCCCTGAACAACTAATCACACTGGCAAAACTCAGCGGCTTTGACAAAAACAGTCATCTCGCAATCTATATTGCTTGATCCTAACCGGTCAGCACCTCCCACTACCTAACAACCCAGGGTCTTAACATGGACAAACTCATCATTACCGGTGGCACCCAGCTCTCAGGAGAACTGCGCATCTCCGGCGCCAAAAATGCGGCCCTGCCCATCTTGGCAGCCACCCTGCTTTCTCATGCCCCTGTTAGCGTTGGTAATATTCCGCATTTGCACGACATTACCACCACCATGGAATTGTTGGGCCGAATGGGCGTACATCTGATTGTCGACGAAAAAATGAACATCGAAGTCGACGCAAACACCATTAACAGCTATGTCGCGCCTTATGAGCTAGTCAGGACCATGCGCGCCTCTATCCTGGTGCTGGGTCCATTATTGGCTAGGTTTGGCGAAGCCCATGTATCCTTACCGGGCGGTTGTGCTATCGGCTCGCGTCCTGTGGATATTCATATCAACGGTTTGATAAAACTAGGCGCAGACATTACTGTCGAAGGCGGCTTTATTCACGCCAAAGCAAGCCGCCTCAAAGGTTGTCGCTTAGTGTTGGATCAAATCACTGTAACGGGCACTGAAAACTTGCTGATGGCGGCAACGTTGGCAGAAGGTATTACCGTTATTGAAAACGCAGCTAAAGAACCTGAAGTCAGCGATCTAGCGCATTTTCTAAATAAAATGGGCGCCAAAATCACTGGCATCGGTACCGACGTACTCACCATTGAAGGCGTTGAAAAGCTTGGCACCGAAAGTATTCATTACGATGTTCTGCCAGATCGTATCGAAACCGGCACTTATTTAGTCGCTGCGGCCATTACCGGCGGCAAGGTCAAACTAAAAAACACCCGCCCAGGACTACTGGATGCTGTTTTAGAAAAGCTGACCGAAGCCGGTGCAGAAATCACTACCGGCGAGGACTGGGTCGCGCTCGATATGCATGGTAGAAAACCCAAAGCCGTTTCTGTACGCACAGCCCCCTATCCGGCTTTCCCTACCGATATGCAGGCCCAATTTACGGCCTTAAATGCAGTTGCCGATGGCGTTGGCATTATTACCGAAACCGTATTCGAAAATCGTTTTATGCATGTCCAAGAACTACAACGCATGGGCGCCGATATTAGACTCGAATCCAATACGGCCATTTGCACTGGCGTAAGCAAACTGACCAGCGCACCGGTCATGGCGACCGACTTGAGAGCCTCAGCCAGCTTGGTGATAGCCGCGCTGGTGGCTCAGGGCGATACCTTAGTTGACCGCATCTATCATATTGATCGGGGCTACGATCATATCGAAGAAAAACTCTCTCAATTGGGCGCAACCATCCGCCGCGTACCAAGATAGGCCTGATCATGTTAACTATCGCCGTTTCCAAAGGCCGGATTTATGAAGAAGCCTTACCTTTGCTCAAAGAAGCAGGTATCACGCCACTTGATGATCCGGAAAAATCCCGCAAACTGATTTTGCAAACCACCCGTGATGATGTGCAGTTAGTCATCATCCGCGCCACCGATGTACCGACGTTTGTTGAATACGGCGCCGCAGACTTAGGCATTGCCGGCAAAGACGTGCTGTTGGAACATGGCGCAGAGAGTCTTTACGAACCCCTTGACCTAAAAATTGCTTGCTGCAAACTGATGACAGCCACACACAAAGATACGCCAGAGATTACCGGCCGCGTTCGTGTCGCTACCAAATACGTTAAAACGGCACAACGTTACTTTGCCAGCCTGGGTATTCAGGCTGAAATAATCAAACTCTACGGTTCCATGGAATTGGCGCCACTGGTCGGCCTTGCCGATTGCATCGTCGACTTGGTTGACACCGGCAACACCCTTAAAGCCAACGGCTTGGAACCACGCGATTTGATCATGAACATCAGTTCACGACTCGTCGTTAATAAAGCAGCCATGAAAATGAAACACCAAGCCATTACTGCATTGCTCCAACAATTTGAACACACCCTAGCGCAGAGGTAGCACCATGTCTGGCATTAGCATTACTAAATTGGACAGTTCATCAGCTGACTTTGATCAGCAACTACATACCCTAGTGACCTGGGATGAAGCCGATGACAGAGACATCAATCACCGTGTGCTGGACATTATTGCCGACGTACGACAAAACGGCGATCAAGCGGTTATCAACTACACCAACCGTTTTGATCAAACCGCTTTCAGCCATGCCGGCGAGCTTGAATTAAGCCAAGCAACGTTGAAAGCCGCTTGGGAGCAATTACCAGCCGAACAGGCACAAGCCCTAAAAACAGCAGCCGAGCGTATTCGCGCTTATGCCGAACAGCAAAAAATGGCGTCCTGGCAATACACTGAAGCAGACGGCACCGTACTGGGGCAAAAAGTGACGCCACTTGATAGCGTTGGACTTTACGTGCCCGGCGGTAAAGCCGCTTATCCTTCTTCAGTGCTGATGAATGCCATCCCGGCTAAAGTAGCCGGTGTTGGTCAGCTAGTGATGGTTGTGCCCACACCCAAAGGCGAAACCAATCAACTGGTACTGGCGGCCGCTTATTTAGCAGGCGTGGATCGCGCTTTTGCCATCGGTGGCGCCCAAGCCGTTGCGGCATTGGCTTACGGTACAGAAACTATCCCGGCTGTGGCTAAAATTGTCGGCCCCGGCAATATTTACGTCGCCACTGCTAAAAAGTTAGTGTTCGGTCAAGTAGGCATCGATATGATCGCCGGGCCTTCGGAAATTCTAATCATCTGCGATGGCAAAACCAATCCCGACTGGATTGCGATGGATTTGTTTTCTCAAGCAGAACACGACGAAAACGCCCAGTCGATTTTAATCAGCGACAATGCTGACTTCCTTGCAGCGGTTGAGCACAGCATCAACACCTTGCTGCCAACAATGGAACGCGCCGACATTATCAGAACATCACTGTCTAATCGTGGCGCATTGATTAAAGTGAACAATCTGGATAAAGCCGCCGAAGTTGCCAATCGCATCGCACCCGAGCATTTAGAGCTATCAGTCGAAAATCCGGAAGCACTATCCGAACAGATTCGCCATGCCGGGGCCATATTCCTGGGCCGCTACACTGCCGAAGCCTTGGGCGATTATTGCGCAGGCCCTAACCACGTATTACCGACATCCGGCACCGCAAGATTTTCATCACCGCTAGGCGTTTATGATTTTCAAAAACGTACCAGCCTGATCAATTGCTCACAAGCAGGGGCTTCTACATTGGGAAAAACTGCATCTGTGCTGGCACGCGGCGAGAGCTTAACGGCGCATGCGCGTTCTGCGGAATATAGAATCAAGGATTAAGAAAACTCTAATTAAGTCCTTCGGCAAGCCCGACACAAACGGCAATAAGTTGCTTTCATTTGTGCTGGGCTTGCTGAACAGTGGAAATGCAATTTTTAGAGATTTCCCTAAATAAAAAGATCCGAGTCCACCAGCGTGGACACATCCCCCCATAAGCCGTTACCTTGGACCTTACGCATGTCACAAACAAACCTGATTAATCCCCTATTCCGTAAGGAAGTTTTAGCGCTGTCCGCTTACAAAGTCGCCGATGCAACCGGTTTGATCAAACTTGACGCGATGGAAAATCCTTACTCCTGGCCGGAAGACATTAAAAAAAAATGGTTAGAAATACTTAAAGATTGCCAGCTCAACAGATACCCCGACCCAGAAGCCCGGCAGCTAACCAACACCATCAAGCACGTTTATAAAATACCCGAACAGTTTGATGTATTACTGGGCAATGGCTCTGATGAAATCATCCAATTGCTGTTGATGGCCTTACCAACCGATGCTCAGGTGCTGGCTCCCGATCCGGGCTTTGTCATGTACAAACAACTTAGCCAATGCCTCGGGTTGACTTATCACGGCATCCCCTTGCTGGCCGATACGTTTGAGCTGGATTTACCGGCTATGTTAGCGGCTATCGAAACACATCAACCCTCAGTGATTTTTTTAGCTTACCCCAACAATCCGACCGGTAATTTATTTAATGCCGATGCAATTCGGGAAATTATCACTAAAGCTAATGGCCTAGTGATTTTAGATGAGGCTTACGCACCGTTTGCCGATGCCAGCTTTATCAATGAATTGCCGCAGTATGAAAATCTGTTGGTGATGCGCACCGTCTCTAAATTAGGTTTAGCCGGTTTACGGCTTGGCTATATTGCCGGCGCCCCTGCCATCATTGAACAACTTAACAAGATCCGCCTGCCATACAACATCAATATTTTGACTCAGGCGAGCACCGACTTTGCACTAAACAACAGCGATCTATTCGACCGGCAAACCGCTGAAATCCGCGCCCAACGTGACGTTGTATTTGCAGGGCTAAATGAACTGGACGGCATCACCGCCTACCCTAGCTCAGCGAATTTCATTTTGTTTAGAACAAAAAAAGATCACGCTGACAGTATTTTCACCGCCTTAAAAAATCAAGGCGTGTTAATCAAAAACCTCAACCCTCAAGGAGGTTTATTGACCGATTGCCTACGCGTCACCATAGGCAAACCAGAAGAAAACACCGCGTTTCTAACTGCCTTGCGCAACAGCCTATCAGCCGTGTAAATCTCTATTAAATTCATCGCACCGCTGTTAGGCAGCAAACGCAAACTAAGGGCGCTTCAAATGCCGCAAGCTTTAATGGTATATTGCCGCGCTACGAAAAATAGAAAAACAATGCACTTGTAAGTGCAGACCACCCCAGGAGAGTTTAATAATGAATACTGAAGGCGTCGACAAGTCCAAACGCCAGTTTCTGACCTCAGCGCTAACCGTAGTTGGCGCGGTTGGTACCGGCTATTTAGCTGTCCCTTTTCTTGCCCAAATGCAGCCCAGCGTTAAAGCCATGGCCGCTGGCGCACCTGTTGAAGTCGACATTAGTAAAATGGAAGCTGGTCAACTTATTAGAGTAGCTTGGCGTGGCAAACCCGTCTGGATACTTAACCGCACCCCAGAAGTATTGGAAACGCTCAAAACTCTTGGACCTCAACTACGGGATCCTTTATCTAAAGAATCTATTCAACCCGCTGAAAGTGCAAACGCTGAGCGCTCGATCAAACCGGAAATTTTTGTTGCCGTAGGTTTGTGTACTCACCTGGGCTGCTCACCCACCTTTCGACCGGAAGTTGCTCCACCCGATCTAGGCGACAACTGGAAAGGCGGCTTTTTTTGTCCTTGCCATGGCTCTTGGTTTGATTTAGCCGGCCGTGTTTATAGTGGCGTACCTGCACCTACCAACCTGGAAATCCCACCTTATCGATATGTTACCGATACTCAGTTAATTATTGGTGAAGATCTTCAACAGGAGAAAGGTGCATGAAACCAAGCCGTCTAACTTTATGTGGCAACTGGATTTTAGAGCGCTTTCCGCTCACTAATCTTTGGAACGAACACATGGCGCATTACTACGCGCCCAAAAACTTCAATTTCTGGTATTTTTTCGGCTCGCTGGCCTTGTTGGTGCTGGTTAATCAATTTCTTACCGGTATCTTGCTGACCATGAACTACAAACCGGATGCCAAATTGGCATTCGACTCGGTTGAATACATCATGCGAGATGTCAACTGGGGCTGGCTGGTCCGCTACATGCACTCAACGGGCGCATCAGCATTTTTTATTGTAGTTTACCTGCACATGTTCAGAGGGCTGTTGTACGGCTCATTCAAGCACCCGCGCGAGCTGATCTGGATCTTCGGCATGTTGCTGTTTGTTGCCTTGATGGCAGAAGCCTTTATGGGCTACTTATTGCCGTGGGGGCAAATGTCCTACTGGGGGGCGCAAGTTATTATCTCCCTATTTAGTGCCATCCCTGTTGTTGGCGATGAATTATCGCTGTGGGTCAGAGGTGATTATGTCGTTTCCGATGCCACGCTAAACCGCTTTTTTGCATTCCATGTTATCGCCGTGCCTTTAGTATTGGTGCTGCTGGTATTTCTACATATCGTGGCTTTACACGAAGTCGGCTCCAACAATCCAGATGGATTAGATCTTAAAAAGATAAAACAGACCGGACGTCGTAAATCAGATGAAGAGGAAGAAGAAAAAATCCTTAGAGGTAACAACCCTGACCTGAAAATAATGGACAGCATCCCCTTTCATCCTTATTACACAGTGAAAGATTTAGTGGGCGTGGCCGTATTTTTACTGTTTTTTGCCACGGTTATTTTCTTCATGCCGGAAATGGGCGGATATTTTCTTGAACATGCCAACTTTATCCCGGCAGATCCAATGAAAACCCCTGAGCATATTGCTCCGGTTTGGTACTTCACTCCGTTTTACGCAATCTTGCGGGCAATTCCTGATAAGTTTGCCGGTGTCATTGGCATGGGCGGTGCGATTGTTGTGCTGTTTTTATTGCCTTGGCTGGATCGCAGCAAAGTCAGATCAATCCGCTATCGCGGCGGCATTTATAAAAAAGCATTGTTGCTATTCGTCATTAGCTTTTTGGCATTAGGTTATCTGGGTACACAACCGGCTACGCCAACAGCAACCACGTTTGCGAGAATTTTTACCGTCATCTACTTTGGCTTCTTCTTGCTAATGCCGCTGTACACACGCTGGGAAAAATCCAAACCGTTACCAAAACATTTAACTTATCAACCCAGCCTGGAAGAACGCTTACCTGCGTTGATTGATACCTTTCATGAAGTAACTGTCCTCAAACAGGTACAACTGCAAGACGGCACAGTGGTTAACAAGAGAAGACCCAACGCGCGCGGCATTCTCAATGTCATCACTCGATTAGCAATAAAATTAAAAAAGAGCCTCGATTGATATGAAAAATTTTATAACGCTATTTTTATTACTGGCCCTGTCTGGCGGAGTGCAAGCTTCCCAAGGTGTTGAACTACAAGAAGCGGATATTGATCTGACCGACAATGCGTCCCTGCAACGTGGAGCAAAACACTTTGTCACCTATTGCCTTGGCTGCCATTCGATCAAACACATTCGTTACTTGCGCATCGCTCAAGACATTAATGTGGATCAAAAAAAGATGCTGAATGACATTGCGCCTGAAGGCGCCAGCATCTATGACCAGCTGCACAGTGCAATGAACGCACATGATGCAGAAAAATGGTTTGGCACCCAACCGCCTGATTTATCTTTAATAGCCCGGTCGCGCGGAGCCGATTGGCTGTATAGCTACCTGAAAGGTTTTTACACTGACAAAACCAGGCCTTACGGGGTAAATAATATTGTCTTTGAAGATGTCGGCATGCCTAACCCGCTGTGGCAGTTACAAGGCCAACAAAAGCCAACTTACAAAACCGTAGATGGTCAAAAATCTATCGATAAATTAGTGCTGGAAGAGCATGGCACCATTTCTGAAAAAGAATTCGATCAAGTTGTTAACGACTTAGTTAATTTTCTTGTTTATGTTGGCGAACCTATGCAGCTGGAAAGAAAAAGCATGGGGAAATACGTCATTTTCTTCATATTAATGCTGCTAGTTTTATCCTATCTACTTAAAAAAGAATACTGGAAAGACGTGCATTAACTGTAAACACGAAAACAAGGATGTTTTCACCAAAATCTGTAAAAACTGCATTTTAACCGTTCGACAGTATCACTACTCAATACCCGCAGAACACTTGTGCCCCTGTGGGTACTGAACTTGTCGAAGCACTGGATTTTTCTAGGCTTACCAACGCCCCTCAAGTAAAGCCCAAGAACTCGTTCCCAATAATTTCATTATTAAATCAACCACTTGCCCACCTTCAACAAGCATATCCAAGCACGAAACTTTTAAAGTATCCTCCAAATCCTTGCTGTCTAAAATTTCGGCACTACCGCCTGAATCAATAAACTTTTCAATCGTGTTACAATGTCCGCTCTTACCGCTCTACACCCCCAAAGAGGTTGTTATTCGTGACAAACATTAGTACTCGTAGATCTGCCATGACTCTTTTTTCATCACCCACCTGCACAAAGAGCCATTGCGCGCGCTTTGTGTTGCTCGAAAAGGGAATTGTCGCCGATGTGGAATATTACGACCCGACCAATCCCCCGGAAGATTTAATAGAACTTAATCCGAACGGCATCTCTCCCACCTTGATAGAGCGCGACTTGGTTCTTTACGATTCCCGCATCATCATGGAATACCTCGATGAACGCTTCCCGCATCCGCCATTGCATCCGATGGACCCTGTGTCCCGCGCAACCGCGAGAATGCTGATCAAGCGCATTGATCAAGATTGGTATCAGCTGCTTGAGGAAATCTTAAGCTCCGGCGAGAAGAAATCAGCACGCACCAAAAAATTGCTGCGTGAAAGCATCATCTCAGTAACACCTGTATTTGGTGCCAGACCATTTTTCATGAGCGAAGAGTTCTCAATGGTCGATTGTGTTGTTGCCCCACTGTTATGGCGCCTGCCAAGCGTGGGCATTGAAACATCATCACTCAACGACACCATCAACAATTACGCCTTAAAAATATTTAACCGGCCGGCATTCAGACACAGTCTGAGCGATGCCGAGAAAGAAATGAACGAGATCCTCAAATGACTTCCTTAAAACCTTATCTGATCCGCTCAATTTACGAATGGATCGTCGATAACGATTTAACACCGCATCTGTTGGTTGACGCCGAAAATACCGATGCCATATTGCCGCAGGAATTTATCGAAGACGGCAAAATAGTCCTAAACATCAAACCACAAGCCATCCAAGGCTTATCGCTCGGCAATGATTTTATTG
>JAQTQN010000275.1 GCA_028712225.1 Methylobacter sp. | reverse complement strand
TCATGCCGCCCTAAATTCAATCTTCTCAACAGCATCAAGATTAACAGTTTGCCTGGCATGCCAAAGATCGTAATTGTCCTGCATGATCAGCCAGCTTTCTGGGGAGCGGCCCAAGGCTTTTGAAAGTCGCAGCGCCATTTCCGAGCTTACGCCGCTGTTACCTTTTAAAATACGGTTGAGCGTAGAAGGCGAAACACCCAATTTAGAGGAAAGTTGCCTACCTGTAATACCGAACGGTTCCAGATAAACTTCCCGGATGAACTCGCCTGGATGTGGTGGATTGTACATAGTCATTAGTGGTAGTCCTCATAATCGAGAATGAAGGCATGACCGTCGTGGAATTCAAACGTGACGCGCCAGTTGCCATTTACCCAAACCGACCATCGGTCGTTGTCTGAGCCTTTCAATGAGTGCAGCTTGAAGCCGGGGATTTCCATATCGTCAATAGTTGTTGCGGTATCCAATGCAACAAGCTGCATCCTTAAACGTTTTGCATGCTGAGGCTGGATACCGGCTACGGAGCCGGTATCAAAAAACTTTTTAAGGCCTTTATGACGAAACGATTTAATCATTTTTGAAGCATAGCATGTTGCGTGTGACGCAACAAAAATTCATTTTATTGATCACAAGACGTAATTCGTAAGGCCATAATTGACTGCTCCCCCAATTCCATATACCGTCCGGAAACTAGCACTATTTGCCAGGTAACTTGCCATGTCCAACTTACTTACGCCCCCATCCTACGACGTTTTCCAACACTTTATCTCCACATCATTAGATACGCTGCTTGCAGAACACCAGGCTATCAATTCAGAAGAAAAAGTTCTGGCGCTGTTTCACCGTTGCGTGGCTGAGGTTCCCGCTTACCGGCGGTTTCTGGAAGTACAAGGCATAAACCCTGCGGAGATTAACTCTTACGCGGCATTTGAAAAATTACCACTGATGGCCAAGGCCAATTACATGCAAGCTTATTCGCTGCCGGAACGCTGTTTGGGCGGCAGTCTTAGAGGCTCTGATCGGGTGGCGGTATCTTCCGGCTCGACCGGACAGCCGACTTTTTGGCCGCGCTCTGTGATGCATGAACTGGATGTCGCGGTACGTTTCGAGCAGGTATTTTCCGACAGTTTCCAAACTCATCAGCGCAGCACCTTGGCGATAGTTTGCTTCGCGTTGGGCAATTGGGTGGGCGGCTTGTACACAACTTCCTGCTGTTGGCATCTGGCGCGCAAAGGTTATCCGCTGATGGTAGCGACGCCCGGCAATAACAAAGCGGAAATCTTCCGAGTGGTACGTGAGATGGCACCGCATTTCGAACAAACGGTGTTACTGGGTTATCCGCCTTTCGTTAAAGACGTGATCGACGCCGGTGCCGCCGAGGGTATCGACTGGGCAAGCTATAACCCCAAGCTAGTCTTTGCAGGCGAGGTGTTTAGCGAAGAATGGCGCGAGTTGGTCGGAAAGCGCACCGGCTCGACTTCTCCCTGCTTTGATTCCGCATCACTCTACGGCACGTCCGACGGCGGTGTGTTGGGTAATGAAACGCCATTCAGTATCGCCATTCGCCGCTGGCTGGCGACTCATCCCGATGCGGCCCGAAGCTTGTTTGGCGAATCACGGCTGCCGACGCTGGTGCAATACGATCCTGCCAGCCGCTTCTTCGAAATGCACGAAGGGACGTTGGTGGTTTCCGGAGAAAACAGCGTGCCTTTAGTGCGTTATCACATTGCCGACAAAGGCGGTGTGCTGAGCTTTGAGGCGATGTGGGATTTCCTAAGGAAGCATGGCGTGCAGTCACTTGGCGAACTGGGTCTGGATAAGAATTTTCAGCCGCGCCACGTGCCGTTTGTATATGTGTTCGGGCGGGCGGATTTTACCGTGTCCTATTACGGTGCCAATATTTATCCCGAGAACGTTACTGTCGGTTTGGAACAGCCTGAAATTATGGCTTGGGCGACCGGTAAATTCGTACTGGAAGCTCAGGAAACTAAAAACGGCGACAAGGTTCTGCATATATCCGTTGAGCTGTTACCCGGCATTGAGCCTGATATTGCGCTGGAACCCATCATCGCCGAATCTATACGTGCGCAGTTATTACGCCTGAATAGCGAATTCGCCAACTACACGCCAACAGAGCGGCAATTACCGCAAATTTCCCTGCGCTCTTTTGCAGACCCTGAGTATTTCCCGGCGGGTGTAAAACATCGATATACGCGCAGATGAGTTTATGAAAGTGGCATAGAGGCAACGAATATCAACTCGGCAAATCTATTACGTACAGCGCTATTCCAAGCCAATTTTTCCAGTACCAGTATTTTGATAAATTTTCTCAACATCGGACAACTTTTGTCCAAGATCGGGCGGCGCAACAAAGACAAACAAACTTCCGTATTTACGTTTACTGAGAATTTTGAATTGATCGGACAACTTTAATAAATCGGTACGGGCCGTTTGATAACTGATTTTATGGGCTGCCTGATGTTCTTGAATGCTGTATATGGCATTGGGATGATCCAGTGCGTGACGCAAAATAGCCAATTGCCGGTGATTTAATTGCCCTTGCAGCACCGAACCGTCCAGGCGCTTTTCGATGGTATGCAGTTCCGCCGCTTTTTTTTCAAGATGCTCGTGCAGCGCATTGATCGCCTTCTTGATCACCTCAAGCTGATGCAGAATGAAATACGTTAGGTCATTGTCATCGGTCTCAGTGTACAGATAAGCTTTTCCGTATTGTGCAGGGGCTTGCTTGATGATTCGGGAAATGGAAATAAACTCCATCAACCAATATTGCTGATTCGCCATTGACCAATAAAATAGTGCCCGCGCCGTCCGGCCATTGCCATCAACGAACGGATGATCGTAGCCGATCATAAAGTGCAGAATAATCGCCCTGATGACCGGATGAATAAATTCCTTACCGTCCAACTCATTAGCAAATTGGCATAAGCGTTCAATTCTACCCGGCAGTTCAGAGGTTTCCGGCGGCGTGTGCAGTAAAACCGATGCGGTGGCATCGACCACGTGTATGTCATCGCCATCGTCCCGGTATTGTCCCGCCTTGTTGGCATCGTCCAGCGTTGCCTCTGTTAACAACCGATGTAAATGTAAAATCGCGGCTGGCGTCAATTTTTCTTCTTTATATTCCCTGATGAATTGCATTGCCTGATAGTTATTAAAGATCATTTGTTCACTATGATCTTTAGGTTTTCTACCTTGCCTGAGCATTTCTTTTGCGACATTGCGAGTCGTTGATGCACCTTCCAGTTGACTGGAACT
>JAQTQN010000274.1 GCA_028712225.1 Methylobacter sp. | reverse complement strand
ATTATTTAATCAGCACCATCAAGTTCGATGTGCAGATATTGCCGCAATCGGTACCTTACGATTATTTATTACAACTGGGCATTGCTTATCTAGTGTTTGCGCTGTCCAAAAAAAAATCCGTGTTTTTGGTTATCCATGGCTTAACAATGGGGCTGCTGTATATCGGTAATGCCGTCAAAATTTCTTTTTTTGGCGGACCGATTATGCCTGACGATGTTTACGCACTCAGGTCATTGCTATTGATACTTGAAGGCTGGCAATTTTTTGCAGTCGCCATTCCATTGGCGGCCATTGCCAGTTTGTTACTCTTCAACTTCACTATGCGTCATTGGAGTGCATACCTTGCCAGCATGAGCTTAATGTTGCTGGGTATTACCGTGGTTTACAAACCCGTCGCCGTTGTCGAACCACTGGATAATTACTTCGGCAACTCGGTTTGGGATCAACGCTCGAACTACGTCTGGCGCGGCGCCACTTTGTACAGTTTGCTGGAGGCCGCGCGTTATTTTGCCGCTGCCGACGTCGCCACCGATGCTGATAGCGTTCAAGAAGCGGCTGCATCGTTGTTAGCGGTTACACCACCGCTGGAAAAAGTCGGAGCCCAAAAAGAATTTACGCCGCGCAATGTCCATATTGTGTTATTGGAATCGTTCTGGGACCCTAATGAACTTAAAAAAGCCAAATTTAATCAAAATCCACTCTCCCCGGAATTTCGTCAACTTTGGAAAAACGCCGGTAACTCGCATGCATTGACGCCAGTGTTTGGCGGCTTTACTGCTAATTCTGAATTTGAGGTTCTGTGCGGCTTTCCGGTCAGTAAAGACAATGTCAAATTTGAGCGGCAATTGCTTAATGATGTGCCTTGCCTACCGCATATTCTGGCTGACAAAGGCTATCGAACGATAGCGTCTCATCCCAATGTTCCGGTATTTTGGAATCGCGTAAATTCGTATAAACGCATCGGCTTTCAAACCTATTGGTCAAAACAGGATTTTGAGTTGGATGATATGAATGAGGAGTTTCTTGCCGACAGCTCCCTTTACCGCCAAGTCACCGAAAAAATCTCCGGCTCTATCGAAGCTAAACAACCCATGCTGGATTATATCGTGACGTATTTTGGCCATTGGAATTATCCGCTGAATGAAAAGCGCCCCAATCAAATCAGCACACGCTCTGACGTTGAAGAAGTCAAAGCATACGCCAATACCGCTTATTACAAGTCTCGGGAATTGGTGGACTTTATAAACGATATGCGCAAAAGAGATCCTGAAGGAATTATCGTAGTATTCGGTGATCATTTACCCTTTTTGGGCGAAAGCTATGCCGGTTATGTCGATTCCGGAATATTAACCACCAACAAAACCGATTTCAGCCCGACCATGTTCAAATCTTACGTATCCACACCGATGATCATCATCGACGGCAAACGTGGCCCATTAAAAATCGGCAACTTGCCGCTATATCAAGTGCCTAAACTGGTGCTCGACCTGCTCAATTACGATGAACCCAGCATCATGGATTACACCGCTGCCATACCGGGGCTGCAAGTACGGCCATTGCCCGGCTTGCACTTTACCGTGTCCGCGAATGGGGCGGTCGACACTTGCAAAGAACCGCCCTACTCCGACGGCTGCCAACTTTCCGCACGCTGGCTGGAAAACGTTAATATCATAAGCAACGATTTATTCATCGGCCGTCAATTTGCCAGGCCTAAACACCCCATGGATCCGGTCTCTCCAGCCATCACCGCGCAGCTGGCACCGACCATCAACTAAGAATCCAGTGCAAGCTCATGCCTAACCGCGCATCTCTTCGAAGAATGCGCGGTTAAGCCTTTTATGGTTAGACGACTACTCACATGTACCGGCATAGCGTTATTTATAAGAATATGGATTAAAGTAGCCACATAAATAACCTTCAGGAAAATCGCATGAACAAGTTTTTAGTCACCGGCGTGTTTGGATTGCTCACCATCACCTCAACAATCAGCATCGCCGACCAACGCAGCATTCCTGTACAAATTGACTACAGCTTGATAAAAAAAGTGCTGCTCACCCAAGTTTACAAAGGCCGCAATAACAGCGCCGAACTTTGGAACGACCACCATGGCTGCGGTCATTTAACCCTGTCCAACCCCAACCTAAGCGGTCAGCAAGGCCAAGTACGGATGATCAATCAAGTCGATGCAAAAGTGGGCACCCATTTAGGAGGACAATGCCTAACCCTGCTGGAATGGTCGGGCACGCTGGAAACCTTGCAACAACCAACCTTGGATAGCACCAATTCCGTGCTCAAATTCCCCATCACCAAAGCCACTGCTTATGACCCGCAAGGTCGGCAATTAACCATCGATAAACTGCAAGAGCTGATTAAACGCTTTGCCGAACCCAAATTATCCGAAGTCAAAATCGACCTTAACGAATCACGACGCAACATCGAACACACCTTGACGGGATTTTTACCTAAAGAGAATATTGCCGAAGTACAAACATTGCTTAACTCGCTCAAATTCAACAACGTGCAAGCGGGCGACAACAGCATCAACGTCAAACTGCAATTTGAAGCACCCAACAAACTGGCGCCCAAAAAACCGGAACCGGCATTTAACGCCGCAGAACAACAGCAATGGGAAACCACCTGGAAACAATGGGATGAATTCTTAAGCAGCGCCATCAAACAAGCCACCCATGACACCCAATCGCCGGAAGTGCGGGAAACCTTGATGGAAATCCTGATGGATTCCCGCGCCGCATTTCAGGCAGGCCTAAAAGACCAAGGCAATACTGACAACGATCCGGTTCGGGTGTTTTTTACCGACACCTGGGTGCGACTGTCACCCGTATTAAAAACCATCGGTAACGAACTGCCCGGCGCGCAAAGCCTTAAATACCTGACTTTTATCGCCGCCACCGATGTGATTTACGAGCTTGAAAACATAGGTGCGCCGTTTGGACTGGACATTTCCTCCGACGGCTTACGGCGGCTGGCAAGGCTATTAATTGCCGGAAAGCAAGAGGCGGATGGTAAAGTTAGACCTTAAGTCGGCATTTCAAGTCTCGCAACACTTACCGGATATACAACGCCAGCCTGAAAAATGTTATTTTTAAGCAACTTAGCCAGGATAATAAATCTTGCCCGATAGCCAATTAAAATTACTAATCATTTTGTTTACCCGGTAAACCGCATGAAGGATCAATTAATTCGATCATCAGCCGAACAACAACTTCTAAGTAAGTCGGCTGAGAAAAATCCGGCGTTGTCGATTGAAGAAATGCAGCACGA
>JAQTQN010000273.1 GCA_028712225.1 Methylobacter sp. | reverse complement strand
GTAAGTTCGGCTTCGAAAGGTGCGGTAACGGATAATTTGGATTGATTGTAGGATGGGTAGAACGTAGTGAAACCCATCGGTTACATTGATGATGGGTTTCGTTATCACTCTACCCATCCTACTCACTAAAAACAATTTTGTTCGAACCGAGAATGAACTGGCACCGCGATATGCGAGAGTTTGGACATAGGCTTATCATCAAATTGGGCGATCTAATGGCAGCGTCAATTGCGGTTGTCCCCACGTTAGTTATATTGCTTTAGCCAAGTAGGGTACGCAATGCGTACCCTACCAAAGCATTTCCCTATAAATTTAGTTAACCGAATACAGGATATAAACATGAGTAATTTACCCAATTGCCCCAAGTGCGGCTCAGAATACACATACCTGGATGGCGAGATGTATATGTGCCCGGAATGCTCGCACGAATGGCCACAAGGCTCGACAGCTGAAAGTGCGGATGATGCTCGTGTCATCAAGGATGCCAACGGCAATGTGTTGCAAGACGGCGATTCTATTACCGTCATTAAAGATCTGAAGGTTAAAGGATCATCTTTGGTCGTTAAGGTCGGCACTAAAGTTAAAAATATTCGTCTGGTTGATGGTGATCATGATATTGATTGTAAAATTGATGGCATTGGCGCAATGAAACTGAAATCAGAGTTTGTAAAAAAGATTTAATTCCCTACTTATCGCTATCTATTTAAGAAACCAACACATTAATGCAGCAACAATCCACATTCGTTAGTTGGTTTAGAAATTCCTCTCCCTATATCCACGCCCACCGCAATCGCACCTTTGTGATTTTTTTCAGCGGTGTGGCGGTGACCGAGCCTGATTTTGACAATCTGATTCACGATTTTGCATTGTTGAAAAGCTTGGGCGTCAGGCTGGTACTGGTGCATGGCATTCGTACACAAATTGACGAACGCTTGCTGGAACAAGGTGATACCCCCAAGTTTCATCATCACTTACGCATTACCGATGCTACAACCCTGCAATACGTCAAACAGGCGGCGGGACTGGTGCGTATTGAAGTCGAAGCCTTGCTGTCGATGGGCGTGTCAGGGTCGCCGATGGCGGGTGCCAAGATTCGGGTGGCGTCCGGAAATTTCGTCACCGCTAAACCGTTAGGTGTATTGGACGGCATTGATTATTGTTATACCGGCAAGGTACGGCGCGTTGATAGTTCGGGGATTCACCAGCAACTTGACAAGAACAATGTGGTGCTGATTTCGCCGATTGGCTATTCGCCGAGCGGCGAGGTGTTTAATTTATCGGCTGAAGAAGTAGCTACCGAAGTGGCGATTGCCTTGCACGCGGAAAAACTGATTCTATTGACCGAGCAAACCTGTTTTTCTCCAAAAGATCAAAAACCGATTCAACAACTCACCACCGCACAAGCTGAAGAGCTATTACAGCAAACTCCAGCATTACCAGGGGCTATTGGCCGTTCATTGCGAGCCGCCATACAAAGCTGCCAACAAGGCGTGCAGCGCGCGCATTTGATCAATCGTCATGTCGATGGCGCATTGCTGCTGGAGCTGTTCACCCGTGACGGCATTGGTACATTAATTAGCTCATCTGATTTTGAAACTATCCGCACAGCTACGCTGGACGACATCGGCGGCATTCTGGAGCTTATTAAGCCGCTGGAGCAACAAGGCAAGCTGGCTAAGCGCTCCAGAGAGAAAATTGAAATGGAAATCGCCGATTATGTGGTGATTGAACGCGATGGTTTAGTTATCGGCTGCATTGCTTTGCATGCTGATCGACAAGGGCAGTTCGGAGCTATTGCCTGTTTGGCAGTGCATCCTGATTATCAGGGCGGCGCACGTGCCAGGCGCATGCTGGAATTCGTCTATGACAAAGCCAAACAGTTACAGCTTAACAATCTGTTCGTGTTATCGACACAAACCATGCACTGGTTTATTGAGCAGGGATTCCTGCCGACCAATTTGCAACATCTCCCAGAGGCGCTGAGGTTACTATATAACCCCGCGCGAAATTCGAAGATTCTTTACAAGACTACCGATTAAAACTGGCCCATGCATACTTCCGGCGACAAAGGGCTATCGATACTGCAATTGTCTGATATGCATATTTTGTCTCAACCTGATGCAACATTATTAGGCATAAATACACTGTATTATTTTAGAGCTTGCTTAAAGCAAGCCCTCACTTCCGACCAGCATTTTGATTTGTTGTTATTGACCGGGGATTTGGCACAAGAACCTTGTATAGCAAGTTATCAGCAAATATTAAAATGTCTGGAGCATTATCCTGACCTGCCCTGCCTTTGTTTGCCCGGCAATCACGACGATTATGACTTGATGCTGCAGGTTTTTAATACTGACAAGGTAAGTTGCAACAAACAACTATTACTAAATAACTGGCAGGTGATTAATTTAAATAGTCAGATTCCCGGAAAACCGGGAGGTCGGCTAGTTGAAGAAGAATTACTGTTTCTTGAACAGTGTTTAAAGGATTATCCTGCTCTTAACGCCATCATTGCAGTCCATCACCATTTTATAAAATCCAACAGCAAATGGATGGATACTATGATGATAGAAAACAGTGAGGAATTGCTGGCAATCGTGAGGCGATTTCCGCAGATTAAAGTGTTAATCAATGGACATATTCATCAGGAATTAGAAGCGGAGATAGGCACCGCTCAAGTATTTGGCACGCCATCAACATGCTTTCAGTTTAGTCCCGGTAGTACACAATTTAGCGTCGATGACACGCCCCCAGGCTATCGCTTAATACATCTGGGTAATAATGGGAACGTCAATTCAGAAGTGATCAGACTACCGGGGCGGTTAACTGAACTGAAAGTGACTGACCACGGCTATTAACGCTTACCATCCTGACCCACAGGTATTTTGTCGATGGCTAAAAAACCTTCAGCTTTTACTGGCACTGAATCAATAGTAAGAATACAACCCAACTCGCTCATGGCTTTTTGATATACCTTGCGCTTAAAGTACACCACATCCTTTAAAGGCTCCCAATAATCTACCCAGCGCCAACTATCAAATTCCGGTTTAGGGCTAAGGTCAAATCGCACATTAGATTCGTGACTAACGAGACGCAACATGAACCAAATCTGCTTCTGACCAATGCATAATGGCAATGAGTTTTTGCGGATATAGCGTTCAGGCAATTGGTATCTCAGCCAATAGCGGGTGCGCCCCAGCACTTCAACATGCTGCTTTTGCAGCCCTGTCTCCTCCCACAATTCTCGATACATCGCTGTTTCCGGGTCTTCGTTGTCATTGATAC
>JAQTQN010000272.1 GCA_028712225.1 Methylobacter sp. | reverse complement strand
GCGAATTGATTGCTTTAGATCACCGCATTGACGAATTCAAAAGCCGTAATGTTGAAGTTGTTGCCGTGTCTATCGACTCGCATTTTACTCACAACGCTTGGCGTAACACCCCCATCAACAAAGGTGGTATCGGTGCCGTGCGCTACACATTGGCAGCTGATTTAACACATTCAATCGCTAAAGATTATGATGTTGAAACTGCTGGTGGCGTTGCTTTCCGTGGATCATTCCTGATCGACCGAAGCGGATTAGTTCGTCATCAAGTCGTCAATGATTTACCGTTAGGCCGTAACATCGATGAATTGCTGCGCGTAGTTGATGCTCTGCAATTTCATGAAGAGCATGGCGAAGTTTGCCCAGCCGGCTGGCAAAAAGGTGATGCTGGTATGGATGCAAGTCCATCAGGTGTTGCCGCGTATTTGGATAAAAACGCCGACAAGTTGTGATTTGTTCTAGGTGACCAGCAAAAGGCGCGTTGTGGCAACACAACGCGCCTTTTGTGTATTTGAAAGATGCGTTATTGATTTGTTGCGTCAGCTATTAATTTTTTGCGGATAAAAAAGGCGGCAATAAATGCGCATACGGCCGGTATCTGCGTAATCAAAAAAATCGCCATGCCATTTTTTGGAAATAATGCAGCTAGCGGTGCAACGACAGTCAAGCGAACCGCCCACCAGGCAATCCAATAGCCGATCAAACCAATAATGGCCCATTTATAAGCGGGTTCGCCATGTTGTTTGGCACTTATAAAAAACCACACCAACACTGCAATGCCGGCAAATTTAGCTAAAAGCAACATATCTCCACCCCGTATAATTAATTTTACTTGGGACAGCCGCTTCGGCTGCCGTGAGCGTGCAATGATATTACATTTTCAAGGCAGGAGCGCATTGTGAAAAAACCTATAAAAATTACGTTGTCAGTGCTGCTGGCGATAATTTTATTGCTGGTCGTGGCAATTTTGGCAGTGCCTGTATTTGTCGACCCAAATCAATTTAAACCTGAAATTTCCGCGGCAGTTAAGGACAGCACGGGGCGAGACCTGACGATTGACGGCGACATTAAGCTTTCGCTATTTCCCTGGCTGGGTATAACGACTGGCGCACTGACATTGAGTAATGCTCAAGGCTTTGAAAATAAACCGTTTGTTACCGTTACAACCAGTGACATTAGCGTTCAGTTGTTACCGTTATTGCTGGAGAAAAAAATTGCCATTAATCAAATTGTCTTGAAGGGGCTGGCGCTCAACCTTGCCAGAAACAATCAAGGGCTGAGTAACTGGGATGATTTTACTAAAGCGCCTGATCAGCCACCATCGACCAGTGTTAATCAAGCACCACAAGCCAATACATCTGAGGCGCTGGCATTATTTGCAGTGGGCAAAATTTCTGTGAGTGATGCCCAAGTTAGTTGGCAAGACGCGCAAGCCGACACGGCTTGGCTAATCAAAGACCTTAATCTCGATACCGAGCAGTTTAGTTTTGACACGCCTGTTAACGTCGCACTTTCACTACAGGCCGGCAATGTAAAATCCGGCTTTTCAGCAGCAATTAAGCTCAAAACCGCATTAACGGTTAACGATAAATTCGATAATTTTTCTCTAAAGCGCACCGAGTTGCAGTCCACGGTATCAGGCGAAAATATTCCTGCCAAGTCGCTGACCGGCACATTAACTATTGCCGATGCCGGATTAGAGTCGGGTAAACAAGCCGTTAAGTTAACAGGCTTAAAACTTGCGATAGGTGAGGCTTTACTTAGCGCTGATATTGTCGGCACGGGTATCAAAGATGCGCCTGATTTTGCTGGGAATTTGAGCATCGCTCCGTTCAATCTGGCTAAATTACTGCAAGAATTGGCTATTAGCCTACCCGCTATGCAGGATGCTAAGGCGATGAATTTACTGTCTTTGCAAGGTAACTTACATGCAACGAAGGATGTTATTGAGTTGCAAAATCTGGCAATGACACTCGATGATACAAAGGCTCAAGGCCAAGTTAGCGTCAATATCGCAAATCAGTCCGCTATCGGTTTTGACTTGGCATTGGATACGTTGGCGATGGATCGTTATTTGCCGCCAGTGAATAATTCAAAAAAACAAACATTAGCAAGTCCAGGTGCAGCTTTGGCAGCGGGTGCGGCGGCGTTGCCTGTGGAAACGTTAAGAAAATTAAATGCGGATGGTCAGGTCACGTTGGGTAAATTAACTGTGCGAGGTGTCGATTTACAGGGCGTTAAATTAAAACTAACCGCCAAAGACGGCAAAGTCGCGACGCAACAATCGGTAAATACGTTTTATCAGGGCGCTTACTCCGGCAATCTCAATGTGGATGCCCGGAATAAAAAACCGGTTATTGCTTTAAATGAGCAATTGACCAAGGTACAGCTTGAACCTTGGTTGAAGGGCCTGTTTAAGAAGCCTATCACCGGGCAATTGACGGCCTCAGCGCAACTGCAAGCGCAAGGCAGTAATGCCGATGAATTGAAATCAACGCTCAATGGTCATGTGGATGTGTCGCTTAAAGACGCGGTGATTAAAGGTGTTAATCTGCAAAAAATTATTGATAACGGCAAAGCGTTAATCAAAGGCACCGGCTTACCGACAGACAGTAAAGACGATCAAACCCTATTTACGCAAATCACCGGGACGGCGGCTATTAACAATGGTCTCGTGCGCAACGATGATTTGGTCGCTACCGCAGCCAAGTTGCATGTTGACGGTAAAGGCAGTGCCAATATCGTCAACGAAACGCTGGATTATCAGGTGAATGCCAGATTGCCCGCCCAGGAAGCAGGCCAAGCGCCAAGTCCGCCATTGGTTATTGCAATCACTGGGCCTTTCGATAATTTAAATTACGCAATTGATGCCACTGCGTTGTTAACCGATAAAGCCAGAGTCGAAAAAGTGCTGGACAAAAATAAAGACAAAATTAATAAACTTATGAATAAGCTGAATAAAAAGCTGGGTCCAGGCACCGGCGATTTATTGAAAGGGCTGTTTCATTAAATGACTCCGGAGCAGTTTCAAAAAAACTTGCTCGACTGGTTTGATCTGCATGGTCGCAAAGACTTGCCCTGGCAACTTAATATCACGCCTTATCGAGTCTGGCTTTCCGAGACAATGTTGCAACAAACTCAAGTTGCAACCGTTATCGGTTATTTCAATGCGTTTACCGGTAAATTCCCTGACATAGAAAGTTTGGCTCAAGCGCCAGAAGACGATGTATTGGCGCTTTGGTCAGGACTCGGCTATTACGCCAGAGCGAGAAATTTACATAAAACCGCACGGATTATTGCCGAGC
>JAQTQN010000271.1 GCA_028712225.1 Methylobacter sp. | reverse complement strand
CAAGGTCAAGGTAGACAAAAATGGTTAACAATTCGATATCGTTACCGATACTCGGCTGGCGCGAATGGGTTGCTTTGCCGATATTCAATATTGAACGTATCAAAGCTAAAATTGATACAGGTGCCCGTTCTTCGGCATTACACGCATTCATCATTGATCCTTATCGAAGAGGAGGTGAAAGTTGGGTTATGTTCGCTATACATCCATTGCAAAAAAGCTCAGATGTTATCGTGGAATGTCATGCCCAAGTTAAAGATAAACGGCTAGTTTCTGATTCTGGCGGACATAAACAACGTCGTTATGTTATTGATACCCAATTCATAATTGGACAGCGTGTTGTTAATGCAGAAATGACCTTAACTAATCGAGACAGTATGCGTTTTCGTCTGTTACTGGGACGAACGGCGATAAACACACGATACATAATTGATCCAAGTGCTTCATACTTGCAGGGAAACCCCAATGTCAATGAAGCCCAGCGATTATTAAAAGAACACAATTTATTAAAATGACAATAAAGCGAATAGTAGTCTTCGTTGGCCTTCGAATTTCCAAATGTATTCAATTATGAATAACCTATCTGCAATCGTTATTGCTTTGCTGCTGGTTGTCCTGAATGGATTTTTTGTAGGTGCAGAATTCGGCCTCGTTAAACTGAGGCAGACCCGGATTCATGCAATTGCAAAAACTCATGGGTGGCGAGGGCGTATTTTGGAGAAGGTTCATGGCAAACTTGACGCCTATCTATCAGCCTGCCAACTTGGAATTACTCTTGCTTCATTAGGTTTGGGCTGGGTTGGTGAGCCCGCCTTTGCCAATATTCTTGAACCTTTGTTTGTTAGAGTCGGCATTACAACACCCGAGCTAATACACAGTGTTTCATTTGCATTTGCGTTTTCAGTTATTTCGTTTTTGCATATTGTTGTTGGTGAACTTGCACCGAAGTCGTTAGCTATTCGTAATCCGGAAAAGATCGGCTTAATGAGTGCGGTACCGCTCTATGGTTTCTACTGGTTAATGTATCCGGCAATTTGGTTGTTGAATTCCAGTGCCAATTTGGTTTTACGAGTGATGGGCTTAGGTCAGGGGCATGGTCACGATATTCACTATTCAGCCGACGAACTCAAACATATTTTGCGTAGCAGTTCGAGCGAACGATTTACCCGCGACGAATGGAATATTTTGGCAAAAACGCTTGATTTCAGTGAACTTGAAGTATCCGATCTAATGCGGCCCATCCACGAAATCACCGCTTTGCATCAGGGCATGTCGTTGCAACAAAACCTGGCTTGTGTGTCAAAAAAACGCTTCAGCCGTTATCCCTATTTCGACACTAACAGCGTTGATATACTGGGAGTTATTCATCTGAAAGACTTATTTTTTGCCCAGCAAAGCGGCATAGAAATAGACGATTTAAGGAAATACCTGCGGCCCATACAATATATCTCGCCGCAAATGTCCGCCCTCGCTTTATTTCGCCAATTTCGTATGGGTGCCGGACATTTTGCGATCATTGGACAAAAAGGCCAAAAGCCTCAAGGATTTATCACCCTGGATAATTTGTTAAGCGCCATGGTCGGCGAGATACGCGATGAGTTTCGTCAAAACAGCAATGACTGGACACGGCTTGATGACGGCACTCTGATCGGCAAAGGCAGCTTGCCGATATTCTCGCTGGAACGGATTCTTGGTATCGACATCGAAAACGAAGAACTTGAATTGGAAGATGAAGTTTCGATCGGCGGTTTAATTATGTCGAAACTTCAAGATATTCCGGTAGAAGGGCAACAAATTGAGTTCAACCAATTTGATGTTGCAGTCAAAAAAATGAACGGGCCAAGTATTGGTTTAGTTCATATTTATCCTAGAGATATAGTTCAGGTAGCTAGCCATTAAGTTTAAGAAATAACTGCTAGCGTTTTTGATAGATTAAAAATAGCGACCATTCAACAAGAAGTGAGCAGCTATGCTTGCAACATAACCCAAGGCGATGACGGGCGTCCATTTTAAATGGCTGGTAAACGTATAAATGCCTTTAGCTTGACCCATTAGTCCGACGCCTGCAGCAGAACCCACTGCCAACATACTACCGCCTACACCAGCTGTTAACGTGACTAACAGCCATTGGCCCTGAGAAATATCTGGTGTCATGGTCAGTACCGCAAGCATGATGGTGCCGTTATCAACAAATGCAGAGGCAATGCCGACTAGGATATTGGCAATTGTAGGGTCCATGTTGCCGTATAAATGCACAGAAGCGATCTCTAAATAGCCTATAAAGCTTAAGCCACCTACTGCGACCATTACGCCGTAAAAGAACAATAGCGTGTCCCATTCCAAGTTTGCTACTTTGTCAAATACATCAAATGACTGTCCTTCGTCTACTTCGGACATTGCCAAGGTTTTGGGTTTATTCATCCATTTCATGGGGCCAAAATAATCAATTTTGATATTTTGTAAGGGTTCGGAAAGGTCAGTATTTTGAAATGCGATTGGTGGATGTTGGTGATTAACGGAATCAGTGGCAGTTTTCTGCAGGTAGTAACTGAAAAACTTCAGGTAAGTCAGTCCGAGCATCATGCCGGCGGCAGGAGGTAGCTTAAGGAAGTTTTCAAAGCAAGTTGCAGTAATGATGGTTAATACGAACAAACCAATGATTACAAAACCACCCCGTCTCATCGCTTGTGCTTCCATAACTGCTGCGGGTCTTTCTTTGGGTATCCAAATGTTCATAATGGCTGCTGGTACAACGAAATTGACAATAGCAGGAATTAATAGCGAGAAGAAATCTGTAAATGGAACTACACCTTTTTGCCAGACCAGAAGGGTGGTGATGTCACCAAAAGGGCTAAACGAGCCACCAGCATTGGCGGCCACTACGACATTGATGCAAGATAAGGTAACAAAACGGGGACTGTCTTTGCCCATGGCCAAAATCACCGACCCCATCAATAATGCGGTGGTCAGATTATTACAGCCGGATGAAATAAAGAAGGCTTGAAAACCGGTAATCCAAAATAACTGCCGATAAGTAAAATTCTTGCTTAACAGCCAAACTCTAAGACTTTCAAAGACGCCACGATCTTCCATTGCATTTAAATACGTCATGGACACCATGATAAAAAGAAACAGTTCGGCGTAACTTTCCAATGAAGAACGAAATGCTAGCCCTGCTTGTTCGCTCATGCCATCGCTGGCGTAAACGCTGGCGATTAATATCCAGATAACACTCGCCGCAAATACCATCGGTTTGGATTTACGTAATTCAGTGACTTCTTCCAGCATGGCTAGAAGATAAGCACAAGCGAA
>JAQTQN010000270.1 GCA_028712225.1 Methylobacter sp. | reverse complement strand
GCCACTTTAGCTTCGCGGATCAGGTTTTTGATGGCTGACGTGCCAACCATAATTTCATGAGCAGCAACACGGCCGCCGCCAATTTTTTTCAGTAATGTTTGAGAGATAACGGCTTGTAAGGATTCCGACAACATGGAGCGAATCATGTCTTTTTCGGCGGCAGGAAATACGTCGATAATACGATCAATGGTTTTTGCGGCCGAGGTGGTATGTAAGGTGCCGAATACTAAGTGACCCGTTTCTGCCGCGGTAAGTGCCAGCCGAATGGTTTCAAGATCGCGCATTTCACCCACCAGAATAATATCCGGGTCTTCCCGCAAGGCGGAACGCAAGGCTTCAGTAAAGCCATGGGTATCTCTATGAACTTCGCGCTGGTTTATTAAGCACTTCTGGCTTTCATGCACGAATTCGATGGGATCTTCGACAGTAAGGATGTGAGCATAATCATTAGTATTGATATGATTGATCATTGCCGCCAGCGTGGTCGATTTGCCTGAGCCGGTAGGGCCGGTAACCAAAATCAAGCCGCGCGGTTTTTTGCACAATTCTTCAAAAAACTTAGGTGCTTGTAAGTCTTCCAGGCTTAAAACCTTGGAAGGAATGGTTCTGAATACGCCGGCGGCGCCGCGTTCCTGATTGAAGGCATTAACACGGAACCGAGCTACACCCGGTAAAGCAAAGGAAAAGTCGGTTTCCAAGAATTCTTCGTAATCACGACGCTGCTTATCGTTCATGATGTCATAGATCAGTCGATGGACTTCTTTGTGCTCCAGTGCCGGGATATTGATGCGTCTAATATCCCCGTCAACACGAATCATCGGTGGTAGGCCTGCGGAAAGGTGTAAATCTGACGCATTGTTTTTAACGGAAAAGGCGAGTAGCTCGGCAATATCCATAAGATCCTCGTAAAAAGAATTAAGTGCAATGCCAACAACATTAGCTCAACTATTGGTTTTTTTGAAGCTGCATTGTTTAATAACCGGCTTTGCGTACTCAAATTTTTGTAACCATTATGATTAGCGACAGACTTGAGCGGGTTCGCTCGCAAATAACACAAGCAGAAATCAACTATCACCGAAAGCCCGGATCTGTATTGTTGTTAGCGGTTAGTAAAACTAAACCGGCTGAAGCTATTGCAGCAGCTTATCGAGCCGGGCAGCGCCATTTCGGCGAAAATTACTGTCAAGAGGCGTTGCAAAAGCAACAAGCGTTGGGGGCTTTCGATATTACCTGGCATTTTATCGGGCCA
Source organism: Methylobacter sp. (assembly GCA_028712225.1). GTDB lineage: Bacteria > Pseudomonadota > Gammaproteobacteria > Methylococcales > Methylomonadaceae > JABFRC01. The sequence continues at coordinate 2,061 of JAQTQN010000270.1, read as the reverse complement.
ATTCAATCTAATAAAACCAAAGCATTGGCAGCGCACTTTGATTGGGTTCACAGTGTCGACAGTTTTAAGATAGCTCAACGGCTGAGTACGCAACGCTTAGACTCTCTGCAACCTTTAAATATCTGCTTGCAGGTGAATATTAGCAGTGAGTCTAGCAAGTCAGGTGTAAGTTTGGATGAGCTTCCGGATTTATGCGAACAAATAGCCGAGTTACCCCGATTAAGGCTTCGTGGAGTAATGGCAATTCCTTCACCAGAGCAAGATTTTGAACAGCAGCGTTTGCCTTATCGGAGGCTATATAACGCAGTCGATCAGTTAGCTCGTCCGCAACTGGATACCTTTTCTATCGGTATGTCTGACGATTTAGAAGCAGCAATTGCCGAAGGATCCACAATGGTTAGGGTAGGGACAGCTCTGTTTGGTGCCAGGTCTTACGGGTAAAGCCCGATAGCCAATCATTATTGAGTTTGATGGCCGCTTGTTTATAAAGAACATTTTCGATAACCGACATGACTTCTTCGCAGCTGATGACGTTTTTAGGCTCGGTGAACAAGTAAGTTGCCACAGCTTTAATTGCTTGCCAATTGTCTCTATCCGTCACGAAATTGAATGAAGCCATAAATAAGTCGGTTACTTTATCTTGGCGCTGCTCAGGGCAAGCGATAAGGCACTTAAGGTAGTCATTAACTGTTTCAATATCAGCTGAACCGCCGTAATTTTTTAGTGCGTCAAAATTTACCAAATGCGGGTTAATGGGTTCGTCGTCTCGCAAAGCAACGTACTGTGCTTCTGCTAATGGCCCGGCAAGCATGTTAATGATGTCTGCCTCAAAGGCGAGTTGGTAGGCTTGTTGCTGTGCCGGTGAAAAATCATCGATGGCTTCTTCAATTGAGCTGGGAAGTGTATGGATTAGACGGCCACCCTCGACAATGGCGATACAGTTTTCACTAGGCTTATGAGAATGTTCAGTGGCTTGAAAATCATTACCCAATTCGGTAATTAAAATCTGAAAAAAAACCGGTGGCAGTTGTTTTTGTTTGTTGCCAAGATAAATTGCGACTGCGTGTCCTGCTTCATGAAAGGCTGTTTTTTTGCTGAGTTCTTGGTGATTCATTTGGGTGAAGTCTTTCGATTGGTATCTGCGTTTCATGGCGACCTCGGTTAGATGGGGCTTGTTGATGGCCCATTGAGACAGACTTGAAGAAAGTCAATTTTGTTTTGAGCGCAAACTATGCAGAAATGAGTCTAGTGTCTTAACTTAGTCGGTACAATGTGGCATATTGCCGCAGCGGATATTGCCGTTAGATATTGACTGGCTGCAGATACTGTTTTTGCTTTATCTAACCACGTTCTTTGAATGGATAATCAGATGATTTTAATGGATAATGCGCGCCTATTTACTTGACCTTATCCACATCGTGTAGCAATGAAAAAAAAGCTAGAAGCACTTCTCCTGCAAGCCGTCGAAACGCTGAAAAGCCAAGATATTCTTGGTCAGGACATCACTGTCAATATTGCTATCGAGCGCACCAGAGATGCGCAACACGGCGATTTTGCCACTAACTTAGCCTTGCTGTTGGCAAAACCCGCCAAAATCAATCCACGCCAACTGGCTGAGCAAATCATTACTGCATTACCGCAAAATGAAGCAGTCGTCAAAGTAGAGTTAGCGGGGCCTGGTTTCATTAATTTCTTTATAGATCCCAGTACTCAATATCAAATTGTCAGGCAGATCCATGAGCAAGGCCAAGCTTATGGCCTAAGTAAGGTTGGGATCGGCAAAAAAGTTCAAGTTGAATTTGTATCTGCTAATCCAACCGGCCCTTTGCATGTTGGTCATGGTCGGGGCGCAGCTTACGGTTCTGCAGTTGCAGATTTACTTGAAGCAGTCGGTTTTGCTGTTCATCGCGAATATTACGTCAATGATGCCGGTCGGCAGATGGATATTTTGGCAACCAGTATTTGGCTGCGTTATCAGGAAGAGTGCGGTGAAAGGGTGTTATTCCCTTGCAATGGTTATCGCGGTGATTATGTGCGTGAAATTGCCGCAGATATTCACAG
>JAQTQN010000059.1 GCA_028712225.1 Methylobacter sp. | reverse complement strand
GTTCTGCTTCCTGATGTTCTCTGCGTAAATTAATGTCACGTTGGGGAAAAGGAATAGTTATTTTATGTTCGCGTAGTGCGTGTTCTAAACGCACATGCAGGGCATGAGTCACAGGCAAACGGTTACCCAATTCACTGACAAAAACACGAATGGAAAAGTTCATGGCACTTTCGCCAAATTCTACAAACAAGACACAGGGTTCCGGCTCGGTAAGCACTAAAGGGGTAGAGCGAACAGTATCGAGCATCACTTTATGCGCTAATTCAACATCCGATCCGTAAGCAATACCGACCGGAATAACTATTCTGGTGACTGCATCTGTCAGGCTCCAGTTGGTTAACTGGCTGGTGATAAAGGTTTTGTTGGGCACAATTAGATCTTTTTGATCCATATCTATCAGTGTGGTTGCACGCATTTGTATTCGACTGACCTTGCCGGTTACGGTGCCGATAGTGACTGTGTCGCCAACGCGAATAGGTCGCTCAAATAGCAGAATAATGCCGGAGACCATGTTGGCAAATATTTCTTGCAAACCAAAGCCCAAGCCGACACTCAGCGCCGCTACCAGCCACTGTACTTGTGACCAGCTGCCGCCTAGTTCGTTTGCTACGCTAACAAAACCAATAGCGACCAATAAATATTTCGATAGTTGATTGGCGGCATAGCGACTACCCGCTTCTATCGATAAGCGGCTGAATATCAATAACTCCATTACCCCGGAAAGGTTGCGCACTGATACCACGATGATAAAGCTGTAAAGTCCCGCCAGCAGCAGATTGATCAGGGTTACCGGCTGATAACTTTCTTGACCTTCGATATTGACTAAGTGCTGCCAGAGCACGATGCGTTCTAAAAATGAAAATGCCGGCAGGATATTTTTCCAGATAACCCAAAAACCGATAATGAGTGAAAAACCAATAAAGACATTAAGCAGTTTGATGGTTTGAGCATTGATCTTGGGAATATCAATTTGTTGTTCATCAATCGGTAAAATCGGATCTTCGCCGCCTGGGGCGAGTATTTGTTTATCGGCGAGAACAGCGGTTTTACGTTTTTGCCGGGCATTTTTAATGGCAAGTTGCCTGTTGACCAAGGTCAGCCAACGAAACACCATTTCGTGAACAATTATGGTCAAAATGACCATCCGTATGGTGATAATCAATTGTTGCTGTAATTCCAGTGCGCTCAAATAATAGCCGGCGACGGCAAAGCCAATAATGACTAATGGCGTGCAACACGCAACGGCATACCAGACAAAACGCAGGCGCGCGACCCAGCTAATTGGACGGACTGCAATATAGTCACTTAGCAGACCAGTAGAAGGGTTAAGCATGCGGGCCAAAAACCAAGCTATCGCCAGCATAGAAATAATAAGTGCCAACCGGCCTAAATTATCACTGTAAATTGTTTGCGCGCTGGCCCCGGTACTGTTGATTAAAAAAGCGGTGGGGACAATAACAAACCGTAACCAGGCAATCTGCTGACGTGCGAGGCCGGCATTAGCTTTCTGCCATTGAAAATGTGTACGTGCGATCCCTTTTGGAGCAAACAATTGGTAGAAAAATTGTATAAAAAACAGCGGAGTTGCAGCGCCGCGTAAACCCGCACCTAGCGATTTACTAAAATCGTCAATCTCGATATGGTGGCTTAAAAACCAACCTAAACCAGCAATTAGCAGAGGCAGGGGCAAAACCAACAGTAAAGAATAGGCCAGCGCTTTTAAGGTATATGAAAAACTGTCGGTATAAATCTTTTCAACTTTTCCGGGAATTTCCGCCAGCTGTTGCTTAGCCCATTTTTTACATAAGTGCAAACCGGTTAAGCTGATTAGCCCCAGAAAGACCAAGAACGGATGTTTTATTGTCAATTTTAAAATGTCAGCTATGGCCGTCATCCAGTTAATTGGTGACAATAACCATTTTGTAGAGCGGTATAGGCCGGTAATAAAATCGGTGTTAATGGGTTCTGAGCTAGGTACCCATAACAGACGTTCATCAAGATAAGCGGCAAACTTTTGCGCTTGGGTAGCCATTTGTTGGCGGGCAAAATCGAAATCACCCAAAATACGTAAGTATGTTGTGTCTGCAACCAGTAACTTGTTAAGCAATTCTTTCTTATTGTTTAACAGGACACGTAACTCTGCTTGCACCATCATGCGCTGTTCGACAGGTAAGTTATCGTCAACTTCCTGCATCATATTTTTTAGGGTTGAATCAATATCCGGTAATTGATCCAAGGCATCTTCAACCTTGAATTGCTCGAGGCTGGTTAATGCCGTCTCATTTTGAGTGGTTTGCGATTGCAGTTCTAATTCTGCTTGGGTTGATAAATTCCGACGTTGTTCACGCAAAATCTTACCAAGTGCCGGACTTAATCCAGCCAGGCTGATTTTCTTTTCAGCACTTTTAAAATCGGCCTCAATTGTGCTGGCTTGGGCTTCTATTTTGGTTTTTTGGTCGGTGTATTGTTCAATCTTTGCGGTAATGGTCTGAAGATAGCCGCTGTATTCAATGTTTTCGCGGGTAGTTTTTTGAATCAGAATATGTTTTCCAGACAGCTCTTTTTCTGCCTGACTTAACGCATCCTGCATTTCTTTAGCTTCTTGTTGCCTGCGAACCGACAATACATTTTCAATTTCGCCGGCAATTTGCATGAGGGCATTTTTTTGCAAATCGACTAATTGCACTTGCGCTTTTAATCGATCGACTCTGACCGGATTGCTAACGGCTTCGACTTCAAGCATTTTAATTTCTGCAGAGCGTGCTTGCACTAGCGTTTTTAATAAAAGCTGTTGGGCTTCTGTGTCTAGCTTTGCATCAGGTTTACTACTGGGCAGTTGCAGTTGTTTTTGAGCGGATTCAATATCTTGTTGAGCCGATAGCAGCTCTTCTCGGATTAATTGGGGACGGCTATTTTGCGTGCTGAGTTCGCTTTCCAGTTTTTTTAGTTCTTCATCAAGATTACTGATTTTGCTTTTTTCAATAATGAAGCGCTGTTCTAATTCCGCTGTCGAGATGCTGTTAAAGTCTTCGTTTTTTTGTTTGCTGGCTTTGGCTAGTGCTTGCTCAATCTCTTTTTGTAGTTTTTTAGTTTCATCGGGTGCTTTATTGGTCGATGCTTTAAATAAGATAGCCTGAGCATTGAAGCGTTCAAGGTTATTTAAATTATCCTCAGCGGCTTGGTATAGCGACAATATTTTAGATTTAGTCGCTTCATCAAGGCCTTGACGAGCATTAAACGCAGCAATTTTTGCTTTTAGTGCTTCTTTAGTGACATCAAGCTTACTAAGTTCCGAATCGATTGTAGACGTTGAAGATTTTGCCCAACTGCTAGTTTCGTTGCACAGCAGGAGTATTAAAATCAGTAAAAAAGGCGAAAACGATGCGAAAACCAAGGGGGATTTTATGTTCATTAGATCTGCTTAATAGATATTAAAACGCGATGGTTTCACCGACTTTGGGAATATTGGCATTCCAACCGGAACGATGAAAACAGGTTTGTAGAGATAACAAGGCGTTTTTTTCACCATGAATTAAATAAAGGCGTGGCTTGGGTTGTTTGAAATGGTTGGCCCATTGTAACAATTGACTTTGGTCGGCATGAGCACTTAATGCGCCCAAGGTATGTATTTTTGCGGCTACATTGATTTCCGAGCCGAGAATTTTTAAGGTACTTTTTTTACCATCGACAATGGCTCGACCTAATGTGCCTTCTGCTTGGAAACCGGTAATGACAATATGGGCATTACGTCGCCATAAATTGTATTTAAGATGGTGGCGAATACGACCACCCGTACACATGCCGCTTCCGGCAATGATGATGGCGCCGCCGGTAATACGGTTGACCGCCATCGATTCTTCTGCTGTTTCGGAGTAATAAAGACCCGATAACCAAGCCTGCCAACCATTTGGAGCTATACGGGTAAATTCAGGATCATCAATATTAAATAAATGTGCGTAATCAGCGTAGATTCTGCTTGCGCTGATAGCCATTGGGCTGTCGAGGTAAATTTGTTGTTGCGGCAACCGGCCTTCACGCTGGAGTTTTCCTAACCAATAAATCAAGTCCTGCGTTCGCCCGACCGCAAACGCAGGCATGATGACATTGCCCCCTGTCTCTGCAGCCTCAGTCAATGCCTGACGTAATTCGGTAAGCGTATTTGCCAAAGGTTGATGATCCCGGTCACCGTAAGTCGACTCAAGCAGCAGTACGTCAGCGTTAGTTAGAATTTCCGGGTCGCGGAGCAACGGTGCATTTGGATTTCCCAGATCACCAGAAAATACTAATGTTTTAACTTTATCTTGCTCGTTAATTTGTAGCTGGACAATTGCCGATCCCAGAATATGTCCTGCTTCATGGAATGAGATACTGATGTCCGGCCTTATTTGAGTATTGGCGTTATAAGCAATAGCTTGTCTAAACTCGAGCAGTGCTTCTACATCATCCAGTGTATATAAAGGTTCAAGTGGTTTTTTACCAGCGCGTTCACGGCGTTTATTTTCCCACTCGGTGTCGCGTAGCTCTAGATGTGCGGCATCTTTGAGCATAAGCTCCAGCAATGGAAAGCTTGCTTCGGATAAAAACACAGGCCCTTTGAAGCCTTCTTTAGCTAATTTGGGTAGGCGTCCGCAATGGTCAAGATGAGCATGTGATAACACTACGGCATCAATGCTGGCGGGATCAAAAGGGAAGGGCGCTTCGTTTTGAAGTTCAGTCTCTTTAGATCCTTGAAACAATCCGCAATCAAGCAATATGCGACTGTTGCTGGTCTCCAGTAAATAACAAGAACCAGTAACCTGGCCGGTGGCACCTAAGAAAGTGAGTTGGGTCATGGATTTACCTATAGGTTAGCAATGGAATTGGCAGGTTTTATGAAAAATAATGGCCTTGTTAATGGTAATATTGGCATATTGCCTGATCGTTCAATTTTTCTAAAGCGGCGTGATCTGGATGGTAAATCAAACATTTGCCCATAACGGCTAAAAAATATCATATTGGAAATTAGTATGCTCAACACTGCCAAGCTGTATTTTCACCAAAGAAACGCTATAAAACTTCGCTTATTGTTGTTGCTGGTGTTGGGGTTGTCCGCACCTGTCGGGCAAGCTGATAACACCGATGTACCACAAACAGAAGTTTCCAAAGATATTGTCGACATCATCACAACTAAGCAACACCCGTATTTGAGATTATCAAATTTCGCTAATCGCAGCGATGACCTTGATTCGTTATATAAATTAACAGAATACAAATTGTTGTGGCTGGGAACTGACCAGTCGCAAAAAAATATTCCGGCGGCATTAGAATTATTAAGCAATGCTGCTATTAATGGTTTAAACCCAACAAATTATGATGTCGACGGCTTAAAAAGTCGCTGGCAATCTATCCAGGCAAACTCAAATAATTATAAAGAACAAGCCTTACTCGATACGGCGTTAAGCATATCATTGTTACGATTTATGCATGATTTGCATTATGGTCGGGTCAATCCGCAAGGCATAAAATTCAATCTCAAGTTAAGAGAAAAAAAACTAACCGACTTGCCCGCTTTGATAAAAACTTCAGTGGATCAAGGTACGTTAGATCAGTTGCCAAAACTGGTTGAGCCGCAATTGCAGCAGTATCAAAAACTTAAACAAGCGCTGGTCAGTTATCGCCAATTGGCGGCAACTGTCACACTTTTTCAAATTACCGGCATAGAAAAAAAGCTAAGTCCTGGCGATAAGCATCCACAAATACCAGAACTAAAGAGGTTTTTACAGCAGCTGGGCGATTTACCAGAAGACAATACCGCTTCAACTACGGCAAAGACGACTATCTACTCCGATAGCATTGTGGCTGGAGTGAAAAATTTTCAGTTACGACATGGCCTTGGAGCTGATGGGGTAATTGGTAAGACAACCGTTGCCGCTTTAAACGTGCCATTATCGCAGCGCGTAACCCAAATTGAGCTGGCTATGGAAAGATTACGTTGGCTGCCTGAGTTCAACGCCGGCAAATCAATAATCGTTAATATCCCATCTTTCCAGCTGTGGGCGTTTGATGAATCGGGTCAACTTGATTCGACGGTTACCAACATGCGCGTAGTCGTGGGTAAGGCGTTGGAAAATCAAACCCCCGTATTGATGGCGGAAATGCGTTTTATTGATTTTATGCCCTATTGGAATGTTCCTTACAGCATCGCTAAGCAGGAAATAATTCCAAAGTTACTGCAAAATCCAAATTACCTTGCTCATGAAAACATGGAATTGGTACCCGTATTTGGTAATGAAGTGCAGGGAACAGGCTTTACTGGTGGCGAGATTGAACAGATCAAACAGGGTTCTTTAAGAATTAGGCAGCGTCCGGGTGGCAAGAATGCGTTGGGAAGAGTGAAGTTTATTTTCCCGAACAAAGATGATGTGTATTTGCATGATACGCCAGCCAATGCGCTATTCAGCAAATCGCGCCGGGATTTTAGCCATGGTTGTGTGCGCGTTGAAAAACCCCAGTTACTGGCAGAATTCGCGCTAAAAAATCAGGAAGGCTGGGACAAAGAGCTTATAAAACAAGCGTTGGAAACACCTAAAACAAAGCGGGTATTATTAAAACAACCTATACCGGTGCTGTTTTTTTACACCACAACGTTTTTTGATCAGTTCGATAATTTAAAGTTTTATTCCGATATTTATGGACATGACAATGTCCTTCTTGAAGCATTGAGTAAGCCTGAAGACGTGCCCGACCAGGCGCTATTTATAAGTAAAAATGCAAATAACGTAGAGCAGCCTGCAGTAGTCAAATAAAATCTTTAATTCGTTTATTAGCTTTTGTTTACAAAAATCCCCAGATATTTAATCCAGGTAAGTACCTCGAAAATCCTGCACTTCAACTAGCCCAATCTCAATCGCCAAGGTGACTTTGTTGGGTATGATGTTAGCGAGTTTTCCGAGGGACTTTGTCTGGTGTCATTTCAAACGCGCAGCAACAATACAAAAATCAGCATAAATAACAGCATCACTGCATACTCTTCCAGTCGTTGCAGAATGCTAGGTTGATCTTCCCCCATAATCATGGCTACACGATTAGTCACTTGATCACGCATATGTACTCTATTTTCGGTCATGGTATTTCTCCTAGTGATGGATATAACTACGCATTTGTCCGACCAATACACCCTGAATTTCAACTTCGTCAAGCTTATAGCGCATGGCGGTCATATTGGAATTGGCGGGGATTAGTAAAATTTCATGCGGGTATTGCTCGATAAATTTTAATGTTGCTTCGGATTTGTTAACTAAGGCGACCACAATTTCACCATTTCGAGCGTAACTGCGTTGTTCAATGATTACCCAATCGCCATCAAAGATACCTTGCTCGATCATCGAGTCGCCTTTTACTTGAAGTACGTAGCACGGCTTTTCAGTTTTAAGCTGATCAGGGATGGTCATGTAAGTAATGTTTTCAATAGCCTCAATGGGACGACCCGCGGCAATGTAACCAACAAATGGTAATGCCCCTTCATCGTCGTTGGTTGTGAGCATTTGCTTGGCGTAATCAGTTAAGCGGATGCCGCGTTGTTTTCGTTGAGGTTCTTCAATGAGATTGGCCGCAATCAACGCTTTGATATGGGCATGTAAAGAACCACGCGATTTCACGCCTAATGCTTGGCACAATTCTTCTAAAGTTGGAGGATGCGAAAAACGGGCATCATTCAGTAATAAGAAGTCGAACACTTCTTGTTGTTTGCGAGTTAATGTTGTCATATTTGTTCTGTATTTGTTTTTAGAAAAGATAACACAAGAACAAATACAGAACAATAGAAAAGTTACAAATATCCAACAGCATTTTTGCCTAGCGTTACTAGGCAGCGACTTGCCGGCGTTTGTTTTAATAAGCCTTTAACGTATATTAGGCGGCCAGTTATATTGTTTGGAATGATTTGATGGACACCATTAGTATCCGCGGCGCGCGCACCCACAATCTTAAAAATATCGATCTTGATTTACCCCGTGATTCCCTGATTGTCATTACCGGTCTTTCCGGCTCAGGCAAATCATCGCTGGCGTTCGATACCATTTATGCCGAAGGGCAGCGGCGTTATGTGGAATCGTTGTCTGCTTATGCCCGGCAATTTTTATCGATGATGGAAAAGCCCGATGTCGATCACATCGAAGGCTTATCTCCGGCGATTTCTATCGAGCAAAAATCGACTTCTCATAATCCGCGCTCGACGGTCGGCACCATCACCGAGATTTATGATTACTTGCGCTTGCTGTATGCCCGCGCCGGTACGCCGCGCTGTCCCGAACATCAGGTGTCGCTGGAAGCGCAAACCGTCAGCCAGATGGTGGATATGATTCTGGCGCAGCCGCAGGATCAACGTTGGATGTTACTGGCACCGGTCATCAACGAGCGCAAAGGCGAATACGTGCAGTTGATTGAAGATTTGCGCGGACAGGGGTTTATCCGCGCACGGATCGATGGTGTGGTCTGCGAGTTGGACGAAGCACCGGCGTTAGATTTAAAAAAGAAACACACGATTGAAGTGATTGTCGATCGTTTTAAAATTCGTGACGACGTCGCATTAAGGCTTTCAGAATCTTTCGAAACCGCATTGCGCATTGCAGGCGGCATTGCGATTGCCGTCTGCATGGACAACGACACGCAGCTTTTGTTTTCCGAACGCTATGCCTGTCCGCATTGCGGTTACAGCCTAACCGAGCTGGAACCGCGCATTTTCTCATTCAACAATCCCAAAGGCGCGTGCGGCACTTGTGACGGCTTGGGAGTTAAACAGCATTTTGATCCCGAGCTGATCATTCATAACCCGGACATCAGCTTGGCTGGCGGCGCCATTCGCGGCTGGGACCGACGTAATGCCTATTACTATCAACTGATCACATCATTGGCTAACCACTATCGTTTTGACCCGGAAGTACCGTGGTCGGAATTGCCGAAAAAAATCCAGGATGTGCTGCTATACGGCAGCGGTGATGAAGTGATTACCTTTGATTTCGCCCACGGCACCAGCCAGTTCAGTACGAAAACCCGCCACCATCCGTTTGAAGGCATTGTCGCCAATATGGAGCGGCGCTATCACGAAACCGATTCGCAACTGGTACGGGATGAGCTGGCCAAATACTTATCTCAAAAGCCATGTAATACCTGCAACGGTGCAAGGCTGAATATTGGCTCCAGAAATGTGTTCGTTAACGAGTTACCTATCCACGACCTTACCCGTCTGCCGATCCGCAATGCGCTGGAGTTTTTTGAACACCTCGATTTACCCGGCAAGCGCGGCGAAGTGGCGGCGAAAATCGTCAAAGAAATTCAGGAACGATTGCAGTTTTTGGTTAATGTCGGGCTGGATTATTTGACCTTGGATCGCAGTGCCGACACCCTATCCGGCGGCGAAGCGCAGCGCATCCGGCTGGCCAGTCAGATCGGCGCCGGTCTGGTGGGCGTGATGTATGTATTGGACGAGCCATCAATAGGGTTGCATCAGCGTGATAATCAACGCTTATTGAACACTTTATTCAGGCTGCGGGATTTGGGCAACACCGTCATCGTCGTCGAGCATGACGAAGATGCGATTCGTTCTGCGCAACATATTGTCGATATTGGTCCCGGTGCCGGTGTTCATGGTGGACAGATTGTCGCTCAGGGCACCTTGCAGGATATTCTTAAAAACGAAAACTCGCTAACCGGTCAATATTTGTCAGGCAAAATCGGCATTGACATGCCTGTCAAGCTAACTGCCAACGATAAAAACAAGCAAATCACTATCCGTAATGCGCACGGCAATAATTTGCGCAATGTCGACATCTCCTTTCCGGTTGGCTTGCTGACTTGCGTGACCGGCGTATCGGGTTCAGGCAAATCGACGCTGGTTAATGACACTTTATTTGCCCACGCCTCCAGACTGATCAATCGTGCCGGCATCATTCCGGCGCCTTGTGACACCATCGAAGGTCTGGATCAATTCGATAAAGTGGTCGATATTGATCAAAGCCCGATCGGCCGCACGCCGCGTTCCAATCCAGCGACTTACACCGGCCTGTTTACACCGATTCGGGAACTGTTTTCTGCTACACCGGAAGCGCGTTCACGCGGATATACGCCGGGGCGTTTTAGCTTTAACGTCAAAGGCGGCCGTTGTGAAGCCTGTAAAGGTGACGGCGTTATTAAAGTGGAAATGCATTTTTTGCCTGATATTTTCGTCCACTGCGATATTTGCCATGGCAAACGTTATAACCGCGAAACCCTGGAAATTCGCTACAAAGGTAAGACCATCGATCAGGTGTTGGCAATGACGGTGGAAGATGCCGCCGAATTTTTTAGCGTCATCCCGACCCTGTCGCGCAAATTGCGAACTTTGATAGAAGTGGGTTTGAGCTACATCACACTGGGGCAGAATGCCACAACTTTGTCGGGAGGCGAAGCGCAACGGGTGAAGCTGGCCAAAGAACTATCCAAGCGTGATACCGGCGACACCTTGTATATTTTAGATGAGCCCACCACCGGCCTGCATTTTCATGACATCAAACAGCTATTGGTTGTACTGCATGCGTTACGCGATCACGGCAATACCGTCATCGTGATTGAACACAATCTGGATGTGATTAAAACGGCGGACTGGATTGTTGATATGGGTCCGGAAGGCGGCAGCGGTGGCGGCATGTTGGTTGCTGAGGGTACGCCCAAGCACGTCGCAAACAATCCGGCCTCGCACACTGGGGTTTATCTGAAACGATTTTTCGAATAATACCAATCCCAATAAGTTTTTAATTAAAGCCTGGTGAATTCAATGTCATTAAGTTAAGCCGTTCGTGGTGAGCTTGTCGAACCATGAACGGATTAACCATTCACCCTTCGACAGGCTTCACCACAAGGGTGATCTATGGGGTTAATCCTTAACGTTGAGCTAGCCTTCAACCAGCTAAGAAACAATAAGATATGAATTTATTGGGATTGGTATAACTTACCAATAACAGACACAAAAAAAGGGGCTGACGACGAATCGTCAGCCCCTTTTTTTACGAGTAAAAATTAACCTTTTACTGCGCTGGCGATCTCATTAAAAGCTTCAACGCGTGCTTTACCAGTTTTGGCTAAATCAACACCTGTTTCAACAATTAACTGGCCCAAACCAGGTACTTTATAAGCAGTAAATACTAAGTATCCTACGACAGGAACAGCTACAAATGCACCAATAAAGCCATTAAAACCGATTACTGACAACAGCTTGCCCAGTAGAACGATTAAATCCAATGGCAACAAAACCATTGCACCTACATACGCAGTTACCGCGAAGGTAAACAACACAAAAACAACAAACTGAAGCAATCTTACCAACGCAACGTTAATTTTATTCATATCACCCAATACCCAAAATAGTTCTTAAAAAGCTCTTTAAAATGAAATTATACCTTAAAAAGCCAATTGATTTGCTCGTTTATTGCTCCTGCTCCAGGCCTTCTTTCTTGATAAAAAACCGGTACAAGATAGAACCTGCAATAAATCCGCCTAAATGCGCCCACCATGCCACATTAGCGGATAATCCTTCTTGATATAGTGCTGCCGTCGTTGCATCGTGTAATTGGATCATTACCCAGATGCCCAAAAAGGCAATGGCCGGTACATGGATGATGACCGGGAAAAACAAGATCGGTACCCAGATGACGACTTGCTCTAGCGGATAAAGAAAAAAATACGCGCCCAAAACACCGGCAATGGCGCCAGAAGCCCCGACTACCGGCAAAGTAAGTTCAGGGTCAAAATACCATTGCAGCCAAGTTGCCAGTAATCCGCACAGCAAATAAAACAGTAAAAACGGCAACCGTCCCATGCGATCTTCGATATTATCGGCAAAAATCCACAAGAACCACATATTAACCAACAGATGCCCCCAATTGCCGTGCAAAAACAAACTGGTTAAAAAGGACAAATAACCGTCAAAATGCAATCCCAAGTTGGCAGCCCACTCGGGATTGGAATACCGGGCGGGCACCATGCCATAGCCATAAAGCAACCTGAAAACCGATTCATCCGGCAAAAACTGCATCGCCACGAAAAGGGAGCTACAAATGACAATGATCGACCAAGTCACCAGAGGTTTAGCATTACACGGTGCGGTATCTCTAATCGGTATCATGAGCTCGCCTCTATAAGGTTTGTTGGCGGATGCCAGATGCAATATTTTCAGTAGATAACTTTTTGCTCTTTCAACGCGTTGTAAATATCATCCAGCGTTGCCTGGTCGGTATTGAAAGACTTGTCAGTTAGTTTTGCACTGTCGTTAACAGCTAAGCAAATCAAACCGGCATGCTTGATTGCATTAATCAGTGACGCATCCGGCGTCTCCAACACTGTGCTGGCATGACCGGTATCAAACAGCTTTCTCTCCAACTGATAAGCCGCGTCAGCAGCGTTGGCTCCGGTTAATGCAATCGCTGTTGGTATTTGGCTGAATCTTGCTGCGCGTTCTTCAGCGCTCACCGGCAGTAAAGCGTCGTCATCATGAACGCCGATTATCATCCCCGCGCCCACGGTACCATTGGTCAAGCGATCAATGATGATAAACGAGCCGGTACCTTTGTGGGTTTTGTAAGCGTCAAATACGACCGGCGCATTCACTGACACTGTACAAGAACCGATTTCATTCAATTGCAGAACACTGGCGTCGTGGTGTTCCAACGTATTGACATCAATACGGTGATGAATCATCGCAATGGAACCGGACACGCTGCGGGTTGCAAGCTTAATCACATACTGCTTGCCCGGCGTCATAGCTTGCTCGGCCATCCAGACGATGTGAGCCTTGAACTTGTCGGCTATCGTTGCGCTGATTTGTTCTTTGCCTACCAACACATCGCCACGGCTAACATCGATCTCATCTGCCAACGTTAAAGTAACGGCCATCGGCGCGAAGGCGCGTTCTAGTTCGCCGTCATAAGTGACAATGGCCTTAATGGTGCTGCTTTTACCGGATGGTAAAGCAGTCACTTTGTCGCCTTTACGAAAAATCCCCGAAGCAATCGTGCCGCAAAATCCGCGAAAATCAAGATTTGGACGATTCACATACTGCACAGGAAAGCGTGCGTCAGTAAAGTTGCGATCATTGGCGATCTCGATACTGTTTAAGGTTTCCATCAATGGCGTGCCGGTAAACCAAGCCATATGTTCGCTAGGGTTAACAACGTTATCGCCATCCAATGCCGACATTGGGATAAACCGAATATCGTGCAAATCCAGTGTCTCAGTAAACGCCAAGTAATCTTGTTTAATTTTATTAAACGTCGCTTCACTGTATTCGACCAAATCCATTTTATTGATCGCAACAATAATGTGCTGAATGCCTAATAACGAGGCAATAAAACTGTGGCGTTTGGTTTGGGTCTGCACGCCGTAACGGGCATCGATCAGAATGATGGCCAAATCGCAAGTTGAAGCGCCGGTCGCCATGTTGCGAGTGTATTGCTCGTGCCCAGGTGTATCAGCAATGATGAATTTGCGCTTGGAAGTCG
>JAQTQN010000269.1 GCA_028712225.1 Methylobacter sp. | reverse complement strand
CCGCCACGCCGACCACGGTAACCGCAGTCGGCACATCAAAACTGCCTGCTGCCGAACGGCTGGCTGTAACCTGCATGCTTGGTAAAATTAACGGCTCATCCGCACTGGCAGTCATCATCTGTAAAACAACCGATGAACTCACCACCACGTTAGCCAATCCGCTTTGCATCGGCGCTTTTGATGTTGGGTTGATTGCTCTCCGTTATACCAAACAGACTTAGGCGCGAAAATCCTTTTGCCGCCGCTTGCCCGCACACATCAAGCCCGCCAACCCGGGGATCATCATCAAAAATGCCGACGGCAACGGTACGGTGGTAACCGGCGCAGACAGCGTGATAGCAGACAGGGCATTGCCATCGGCATCGGCTAAGGCATTGAGATCAAGCTGCAATAGACTGGTACCGGCATTGAGCACATCGAAAGTAACTGTCGCCAGGTTAAAGCTATCTGCTTGCAGCGTGTTTAAATCCTCAGCGGTATCGCCAGAGAGTTCAAACAGATTAACAAGTCCAATGCCCGCTAATTCGGAGATAGTTGTTGATCCTAAGCTTGCTAAATCCAGTTGATTACCCAACGCCGCGTCACCAAACACGACCCCGGTAAATGACAAATAACTGGGATCAAAACTCAAATTAACATCGTAGCCACTTAAAGAAGGTGCCGCCCCTGAAGCCAAGCCTGAGATGCCAATATCGACATTAACGGAATTGCCGGTTTGGCTGATCCGGGTAATGCTTAGAAACAGGTTGGCGGGATTAAAATTGCTAACAACGCTTGCTTGCGCGATACCGGTCAACATTAGCAACACAGCCAATAGTAATAATTTGATTTTGTTTGTGATCATTTTTTAAAGTCTCTCAACAATATGATTTATTGAACTACACAGCGCAACGCGGCCTGGTGCATAACAAGGTCTGCTTGCGCGCATCCAGGGCATTAATCACCCCGTTTTTGTCCAGGTCTCTAGGATCACTGGCCCCGGATGCCGGTTTGTTTCTGGCTGCGATAACCTGATTAACGTCCAGCTGATCGACATCGCGGTCGCCATCTATATCGCCAAGTACAGTCATGGTCTCGCAGGAATCCGGAAGATGATTACTATTGGTGTCGCCGCTTAGACGTTGCTGAATATCCAGGACATCGGAGCGTTTGTTGCCATTACAGTCAGGGAAGATGTTCAGGTAATACACATCCTGCTCGCCGTTAAAGGTGCCGGTATAAGCGATATGCGCGCCATTGGCATCAGACAACATTTGGGTATAGTCGCCGATTTTATCTGCCGGTCTTTCTTCACCATTGATAAAGCTATAAGGCAGATGGGTATTAAAAAGAGGGGTTACCGCCTGGTTTTTACTCCAGGTCAGCCCGCCGTCCCAGGAATAGGTGTAGTAAAGCTGTGAAAAACGATACGGCGCAACGCCGGTGCCGTTACGGGTATCGTACCAAACCGCGTCAATACGGGAATTGGGCGCGACACTCAGCATTGGAAACCACTGAAATGAACTGGCGCTCGGATTGTCGTCATTAAGTCGAATCGGCGCCGACCAGGTGTCGCCACCGTCGTTACTGCGCACGAAATTGACGTTTAACGGATCGTTACCGGGTAGCCAGTCATAGGGCACCACATGCGCCAGCATATAAATATTGCCGCGCATCGGCCCAACTGATTGGTCGGCTGCTATTTGTACGTCGCCATCACCGCCCAGAGCATTTGGCAGCTGCAATTGCTCAGAAAGCATCATCACCGAGTTACCGCCCATATTGATTTTATGGGCGGAAAAAGTGGGTGATGCCTCCGGATCCTTAGCGTTGCCGGACTTTAAGAAATAATGCCCGCGTCGCACAACACCCAGCGCATTGATAGATAAAAACGATTCATCCACCCCGGACAGATAAACCTCACCGTCAGGACCTACCGCAAGTCTGCCAAAGCCAAAATTGGCAACCGGTAATGCGACATCCGGTTCCTGATAACTAATGCCGCCATCTGTCGAACGAATGAAATACTTGGGTACATAATTGGGATCAGGATTCGGAAAACTGGTGCGTCGCCAAGTGCTGTAGATAATGCCGTCGCCAGGCCCGCCGGTTTTATCGATGGCGAGCCAGTTCTTGTCACCATTAAACTGAAATACCGGTTCCGACCAGTTCACGCCTCCGTCGCTGGATTTGAATACCGACGTCCGGTCTTCGCCGCCTAATCCTAATGATTGGTAATAAAAATTACCGTCGGCATCGACATCCAATACCGGATCGGTGCGGGTTTGTCCTGGTAATGCCGGGAGCCTGGTGTTGCTCCAACTCATGCCGGAATCAAAACTAACGCCAACGCCACCATATTTCACTGCTGTTGGTGGCGAATCGAACAGGCGCCAGCCAATGACGATATTGGCCGGATTAAGCGGGTTAATGGCGATTGTCGGCTCATTACCTCTGTCACCCTGAATGTTTTGCCCGAAGACATCGACATTGATCTGATGACTGATATAAGAACCGAAGCTGACGACAGGGGCTGGCGCGGCCTGCACGACTGTAGATAGGGCCAGCGATGTTAATAACAGGCCATTAATACGCTCGATTCGCGCTAACTTATGAGTTTTCGAAATTCGAGCCGATTGTTTCATGCCACAACCTTCCTTTTGGCACGACCGCTGACGCAAAGTCCTGCCAGGCCGCAGGCAAACAGCCAGACTGCAGCGGGCACCGGTACCACAGTGGTTTGAAAGCTGAACGTGCCGATGCGCGCATCACTCAAGCGTGCGTCTGTGGCACCCAAATGATCAAAGCCCCAGCCGAAGCCCAGATTGCCGTTTATGCTCAGACTATTACCGACCAACAGGGTGGTCACATCGAATAACTCAAATGCGCCCGCATCAAAACCGATGTGGTTGGTAATAATCCAGCCGGAGCGGCCAGATGTGCGGCCTTCTTCTGTTGGGTCATATTCCAGGGTCATATCGCCTAGCAATATACGATTACTGGGTGGCGCCACATCGACCCGCCAACGTATTACCCCGCCCAGGCCGATACTGCCGGTGGCTGTGCCCAACAAATCGTTGGGATCAAACGCAAATGTCGTTGCTCTATTCTGACGACCTCCAGGATTTGGAGCGATAGCAGAGCCGTTGACAGCATATTGAAGCCCGACTGCGGAAATTTCATCGGACTCGAGGTCATAAAGATCGGGCGTATTGTCCGATCTCAACTGGGCAAACGTTTTTGATGCGGCAGACGCGTCATAAAACTCTTCCAAATACAGGGATGGCCTGCAGCACACCGGAAAATCGACAGTAGGCGCATCGGGAAAGTTGTCTGTATCTACCCCGG
>JAQTQN010000058.1 GCA_028712225.1 Methylobacter sp. | reverse complement strand
AACAATCCATGGTTTTCCTGGCTACCTTTTAAACCGGTCAAAGGGGAAATTTTGACCTTAAGCCACCAAGCGGCCTTGCCCGATAAAATCCTTAACAATGGTCATTGGCTGATTCCAACAACTAACCGGCTAGTTCGAGTTGGTGCGACTTTCGATCGAGACAATCTCAACACATTGCCGACCGAACAAGGTAAAAATGAATTATTGGCAGCAGCGCGCACGTTAACATCCGAGACATCGATAGACGTAATTGATCACAAAGCCAACATCCGTCCCTGCACCGCAGACCGCAAGCCTTTTATTGGCAGACATCCCGAACATCCGCAGCTGCTTATATTTAACGGTTTTGGCGCCAAAGGCAGCTTACAAATTCCCTGGCACAGTCAGCAACTTGCTGAGCACCTGTTAGCTAGCCATGCACTCCCACACTCTTGCGATATAAAAAGGCATGAACAAACGCATTACGCTGGTTAATGTAGCCCACGAGTTACTCGCCGAAAGACTACAACCCGGCGACATCGCCATTGATGCTACCGTCGGCAACGGCTATGACACCCTGTTTTTGGCCGAACAAGTCGCGGAGACAGGTAAGGTATTCGGCTTTGATATACAACACGCGGCACTGCAAGCAGCCCAGGAAAAATGCCAGCAAGCCAATCTGCAAAATCGTGTCAGTTTAATTCAGGCTAGTCACGCCGATATGGCTGAGCATATTCCCGAAGCTCAGCATGGCTATATCAGCGCCATCATGTTTAATCTGGGCTACCTACCGGGCGGCGATAAAA
Organism: Methylobacter sp.; assembly: GCA_028712225.1. Taxonomy (GTDB): domain Bacteria; phylum Pseudomonadota; class Gammaproteobacteria; order Methylococcales; family Methylomonadaceae; genus JABFRC01. Next base: position 12,843 of record JAQTQN010000058.1, on the reverse strand, counting down.
CCGTCATTACTCAAACAGACTCCACGCTATCAGCCCTGACTGCAGCCATCCGATTATTATCCCCGCGCGGCCTCATCACCCTGCTCGCCTATCCCGGCCATCAAGGCGGCGACCAGGAAACCGAGCAAGTCAGCCGCTGGTGCGAACAATTAGATAACCGGCAATTTAATTTCAACACCCATTACAGCAATACTGACAGCGTCTCAGCGCCCAGATTGTTTGTCATCAGTAAGCTCAACTGAACAGTATGAATCGTCAACCTGGTCACCCGTCTGCACAACCGCTAAATATCTGGTGTTTTACCGATAACAAGCCCGGTCACCGAAACCAATTACAGGGGCTAATCAATGCACTTTCAACCCGACGCACAGCAAACAGCAGCTGGCTGCAGGTGGATGGAAGTTTTTGGCAAAAGCTAAAAGAATTGCGCCAACACTATAAAGTGCATGCACCTGATCTTATTCTCGGCGCTGGCCACACTACCCATAAATACCTGCTGTTAAGCCGCTGGCTATTTGGCGTAAAAACAGTGGTATTAATGAAACCCAGCTTGCCGCTTAGCTGGTTCGATTTAGCCTTAATACCCGAACATGACGGTCTGCACAGCCAAGCCAATGTCATTACTACGCGCGGCGTGATCAATCAAATCAAACCGGGGCCGCAAAAAAATGCGCGCAAAGGCCTATTTTTGATCGGCGGACCTTCCAAACATTACGGCTGGAATAATCAACAGCTGACTGAGCAAATCACCGCCATTGTTTCGGCTTACCCTGAAGTAGACTGGCAATTAACCACCTCGCGCCGTACGCCGGAAGATTTCCTTGCCTATCTTCCAACCGAACCTAAAAACTTAACCATCACCCCGCATACAGAATGTACCCCCAGCTGGTTGCCTCAACAACTTAGCGATACTGGGCGTGTGTGGGTGACAGAAGATAGCGTATCGATGATTTATGAGGCGCTAACGGCCGGGGCAACAACCGGCTTGCTGGAAGTGCCGATTATCAAGCCGGGCCGTTTGCAGCAAGGTATCAAATCGTTACTGCAAGACGCGTTGTTATTCCGCTACAGCGACTGGCTCAAACATCCGGCAATAAAGCCGCGCCCCGTGCAACTTAATGAAGCCGATCGTTGCGCAGAGTTAATTCTTAAGGATTTTTTATTATGACAACCAAGCCACTTACCGTTATTCAACTCTTACCTGCCCTCAATGGCGGCGGTGTCGAGCGCGGCACTCTGGAAATCGGTAAATATCTGGTGCAACAAGGCCATCGCTCCATCGTGATTTCGGCTGGCGGCCGCATGGTCGAACAACTAATTAAAGAAGGCAGTGAGCACATTGAGGCTGATATTGGCGCCAAAAAACTATCGACCCTGCGGCAAATTTTCCGGCTTAGAAAGTTATTTTTAGAGCTTCGCCCGGATATTCTTCATTTCCGCTCTCGCCTTCCTGCTTGGGTGGGTTATCTGGCTTGGCTTAGCTTGCCGACAGCATCAAGACCGCGACTAATAACCACTTTTCATGGTCAGCATTCCGTTAACCGTTATAGCCAGATAATGACCTGTGGCGAACGCGTTATTACCGTCTCGGAGATGATGAAGGAATATATCTTAAGGTCTTATCCGACGGTGGATGCCAGTAAAATTCGCGTCATTCATCGAGGGGTCGATACGCGTGACTATTATCCAGGTTACCGTCCTGACGAACGCTGGCTTGAGCAATGGTTTGAGCAATTCCCGCAAACTAAAGATATTGCCTTGCTGACGTTGCCCGGTCGTTTGACCCGCCGCAAAGGTATTGAAGATTTTATTAAGATAATGGCGGACTTACGCCAATCGGGCGTAGCAGTACATGGCCTAATCGTGGGTGAAACCCATCCTAAACAAACTCACTATCAACAGGAACTGGCTGATCTGATTGCAGCGCATGGCCTTGAAAAGGACATGACTTTTACCGGTCACCGTGCAGATTTACAAAATATTTTGGCAGTGTCACGCGTGGTATTATCACTATCAAAAATCCCTGAATCTTTCGGCCGCACCGCCACTGAAGCGCTAAGCATGGGCATTCCGGTGGTAGGTTATGCCCACGGCGGCATAGAGGAACAATTAAATGAGTTATTTCCGCAAGGAAAAGTAGCTGTCGGGGATGTGGCAGAGGCTAGTGCCAAGATAACCGAGTTTTTATTATCCCAACCGACTGTAAAAGCCAATCGGTGTTTTACGCTGGACAATATGTGCTCTAAAACGCTTAATGTTTATGAGGATGTCATGCAATCGAGCCACAACATCCTCGGCTAATCGCTTTAAGCCCAATATTTTTCAATCCACCGGGCAGGCTTAAAATATTTCAATATCCGGCCGCCATAATTGCCGACAGCCGCCTGATCCGGATTAGGGTGTCCGTGAAAAGCCAGTATTTTGCAGCCTTCCGGTATTTTCGGCGTCAAAAAATAACGCAAAAATCCTTTGGGTATGGAGTGAAACTTAAAGCTGCGGCACCATTGTTCAGGCCAGTAGTTGATGTCACCGATTCTTTTAGACAGATAAATCTGCTCGTTTCCGTACTCGTTGATAACCTCGTCCATATGCTCTTCGTAGTGTTTAAGTACGTCGACATGCTCGCCTATCCGGTAACAAAACACTGAAGAATTACCGATACCCCGGCCTTTCTGGGTCCAATTTTCGATAATGGTAAATTTTTCGGAATAATCAAAGAGTGTATCGATGTTGTCAACGATGACCACATCAAGATCAAGAAACAGGGTTTTCCCGGATAAATCACCCAATTGCTCGCTGAACACTGTCAGCTTTTTCCAGCCGGATCTGGGCCGGTCGGCAGGCATGCAAATTTCCGGGATGGGTAGCGTTTCGATGCTTGCGTCAATACCATTAACGTCATCGGTAATACAGACAAACCGAAATTCGCGGGTTATGTTTCGCTTAACCATCGAATAAAGTTTGTTAACAAACTCGGGGCCGTAAAGATCGCCCCATTTAATACAAATTACATTTACCATTTTGACACCTTGAGAAGAAAGCCTAGCAAGTGGTTTAAGTAAATCTCACCTGGCAAGGATGTTTTTGTATACCGCCAATGTATTATTAGCCATTGCGGCAAGTGTAAATTGGCCTTCTGTTGCTGCAAATGCAGGTTGTGTCCGCTCTATCCAAACAGGTAGATTAAACGCGTAGTGCGTTATTTTTTGCGCTATTGATGAGGCATCTTTATCCATCAGCAATTCAGCACTAAGAAATTCATTCGCAACCGGAACGTCAGTAGCAAGAACCGGCTTTTTCAGCGACATTGCCTCGGCAAATACATACGAAAAGCCCTCATTTCTTGACGAAATAACAACGCCATCCACGCCTTTAAGAATATCAGCCACATCTTCTCTACGCCCAGTCAACACCACCCGGGATTGTAATGACAAGCTATCGATTTGCTGCTGCAATTCTGCTTTTAATTGTCCATCACCGATAATCAGCAGATTCACATCCACATTGGGCAACGCCGCTATTAATAAATCAAACCCTTTGGCGCTTACCAACCGGCCGATAGCGCAGAGTAAAGGCCGTTGATTATCCAGCTTAAACTGCTCGCAAAGTTGCTCCTTGGAATAGCCCTGTCCAGCTGAAACTTCTTGAATACCGTTGTAAACAATAGATACGTTTAGATCGCCCGCCACTCTACCTGCAGCTTCTTTACTCACCGCAATAACATGCTTTATTTTGCTGAAAATTCTGCCTTTTTTTGCGTGGCTGTTATGGATTGTGCCTACTATTTTTCCAGGAATAAATCGTTGCAGTGCTGCCAATACGCTAACCGCCTTATTGGCTTGCCCATGGATAATATCGTAATTACCTTTACGCAAGATCGCCAGTAACTCCCAAAGCAACAAAGGATTGTATCGACTGCGCTTGAAATTTAAGGGGATAAACTGCACCGTATCTGACAAATGCTGCTGCATTTCTATTGGCGCAATTAGGGTGACGTCTTCGGTTTTAGCCAGTTCGTTACATAGCTCAAACACATGTTTTTCAAGGCCGCCAGCACCAGAGCTCGCGACTATTTGGCAAATTTTCATATTTTTTTACGTTCGGAAGATTGCCGTTCAAACAACCAGGCACAGGCAATAGCGGTCGCTAACCAGGCAATTTGGCTGTAAAAACTCCCATACAAGGACACATGGGTATTGAATGGAAAAAAGGTAACTGCGATAGTAATTGCTGAACCTGCCTGTAACGGTGTCCATTGATGCCGATTTTTCCAAGCCAATCTGACCAACAATACCGTAATCGTCAACAACCCTAGAAACCCTATTACCCCTGCTTCAACAAAAGCTTCCAGCAGGAAAAAATGTGGGTGCATAGCACCAGTGTCCTTGAACGGATCATTCGGTCCCGCATAAGCTTTGTATTGATAACGAAAGCCTCTGACACCGACGCCATTTAACGGGTTATCCAGCGCCATTTTGGCCGCTACTTCCCAAATGGGCAGACGCAAAGACGTTGCTTGATTAACGGACTCGTAATCACCGGCGAAAAGTTTGCTGGCACTATCAATACGATCTTTAAATCCTGAATCTATTACGTATCCTGTGGTGCCAACTGCTATTGCACCAACCGTGAGCAATACAAACATCAATATCGGTTTTTTAGCTGCGCTGAAGAATATATACCCGCTATAAAGTACCCCGGCGAGTAACAGCGCTATCCAACTGGCCCGGCTACCCGCCAAAAACAGAATCAATACACTTAGGAAGAACAAACTATAAAACAAATAGTTAGGCAAATAACGTTTAGTAAAAATCAGCACTAGCGTTAGAAACAGACTGAGAATAACCGGCAACGTCAAGTGATTAAATGGCCCCGCTAAGCGAGTACCGATGTAAGACCTGCCCAATAAATCTACGCCCATAATCCATTGCAACAAACCATCCAATAACCAGAGAGCCACTGTAAAACTGATCCCACCCAGTACCAGGTTGCGAATTTTCGGCGATTTTAATAAATGAACAATAAAAAGTCCGGCAAAGAAAAAACGCAGGTATTTGAAACTAAATACAGCGGAATTCTTTAGAGTATCTGTGCCAATAACACTTATAAGCATTGGCAGCCATATTAAGGCAAATAGCACTGAAAAGAGCTGTGCAGATTGGTTGTTCAACAATTCCAACCTGGACTGATTCTTACAGATCAGTAGCAACCCACTTAGTGCCATCAATGCGGTTGATATTTCCACTACGCGGCCAATCGGCAACAACGCAAAGGAAAGAATAACTAGACTGGTACCAACAAGCTCCATCTTTGAAAGTTGGAGAATTGCTGACCAACTTAAGTTGTCAGCAATTCGTTCAGACATTCACACGCCTCATTGTTGCAGTTTGACGACGGTTAATGTTAAACCTCCGCACTATTCAACCAAAGATCATGCTTGTTACATAAACTTAATGCGTAAATTGTTCCTTGATAGTTTTCCAAGGTAAATGTGGATACCGGCTCTTTATCCTTAGTGGGATCAAACAAATACTCGTTTAAGAACTTGTAATCTTTATCAAGCAAAACGTGTTTGACTATATAGTGTTCATAGCCTTTAACTTCATGAGCAGTAATCACTTTAACAGTGACTTTACCAGCCGCTTTCTCCACCTGAATACTCGGCAAATGCGTGGCAACTTTACCGCTCCAGCGTCCAGGTGAATCTTTTGTATAGAAAATATCCGCCCCAGCAGGTAATTGTTTTGCTGGTTCGGCTAATGCTAAAGATGGAGCAACAACAGTTGCACCTAATCCTGCGACAGTAAACTTTATAAAATTACGACGTTCCATATTGCCTCACTTATTTAACATCCAAAAGACGAGTTGTTAAGACCCGGTTATTTACTTCTCACTCGTTACCTGCACGCTGATAAGCATCTTTTTGATGTTACCAATTGTTAGTAGGTCTCGTAGTGTTTTTGCCGCTTTTAATAATGGCCCCGCCCCGCCCATAGCAACGGCATCAACGAGACAATACCACGCTGCCACGCCACTGGGAGGATTGCCTTGTGGCAACCCCAATACCGGGTCGATAACGGCCCAGGTCCAAGTACTGAGCGCAGTGCCAATAAGCTCTAACCAGGTAGTTATAAAAAAAGCAGCAAGATATACCATAGGCGAACGGCCCTTAAAAAGATACCCTAAAAACACACAAAAGAGTAACGCGCCGACCGCGTCGCCACGTTCGGCAAAGCCGCTGATACCCCAAAGCGACCATGCTCCGCACACCAACACCACAAGCGCTGCAATAATGCGTCCATGGCGTAAAAACAAACCCGAGCGCCCCAGAGCCACTGCAGTCAAATACACTAATCCATGCCCGGGCGGCACATAAGCCGGGACATTTTCAAAACGATAGGTATACCCGCCCATGAAAGGTGATGCAAAGTGTTCGCCGATGGTCGCAAAAATAACTGCTATTACCACCTGCATCCTGACTTCACGGTTTTCACCCAGCAGCCAGCCAATTAAAAACACCCAGCCGGTTACGCCTAAGGCATTTTGTTTTTCCAGACTTGCGGTTGCGTCACTGACAAGACAGACAGCAACACAAAAAAACGTAAACGCAGCAATAAAATAATCCCGTTTTCGATGCGCATAGGCAACGTTAACTTTCGGAAAATGACGTAGCAAAATAACCTCTCGTGAATTTGTAGTGTGGGGGATTTAAGGCAATTAACACAACCAGTAGCAGGCTTGCTATTTCAATGCTTATCAATATAAATATTATCAACCAACTGTTTAAACCATCTTGGCCTAAAGATGATGATAAATAGGCCAATTGTACTGGTAATAGGCACCGGCCCAACCCCTAAAACAGCAAATACGATTAAAACCAAACCGCTCATAAACCGGGCTTTCGTGGAAACAGCATTCATATTTTTGATCCAATCAATTTAATATAACGACTCATGCGAATGCCATAGCAACCACAACGTATCTTGCTAATTTTCCTATTAAGATCATCATTATCGCAGGCAAAATAGGCAGCTTTAGCCAGCCACCAGCAAAGCACAATCCATCACCAATAACAGGCAACCAAGAAAAAAGCAGCGTCCAAATTCCTTTTGACTTGACCATATCCAGAGCCTTTTGTTTTTTTTGTGGCAGAAGCGTAGCAACGGGAAACTTTTTTTCCGCCAACATGCCTAGCCCCCATGTTGTCATCGCGCCTAATGTATTACCCACTGTTGCGACAACAATTAACTCCGTCACATCATACCGCCCAGCCGCTACCATATAAGCCAGAACAGCCTCTGATCCGCCGGGAGCAATTGTCGATGATATAAAGGCACTCACAAATAGCGCCCCCACTTCAATCCATGTATCTTGCATTTTTATCTCAAAAAAAAGCCCCTGCGATCAATGAACACAGGGGCCTTCTTGCTAAGTGTGCCTACCTTTCCGGTAGTATTTTATTTTTATTCGCGACAAGTAATTTGATCAACTTGGACACCAGATTTATTCCCAGGTCAATCAAGGTTCTAAGCAAATCAAAAACATACGCGACAATTTCAGCCGCCGTCATGCCTTTAAATTTTTTCGCTAAAAACGGCGCTATCAGTAAGCCAATTGCCAGCCCAATCACTGTAACACCTGAAACAAACGAGTCATCGGGTTGTTGCGGTACGACAACCGGTGCGTTGACAGCCGGTGCAACACTTGCAGCCGTTGCATCAGAAACTACTTTAGCGGCAGCCACATCGGCCAAAGTGCCCTCATAATCATCGGGCACTACAGGCGCAGTGAGTCCAGGAATACTCGGCAAATCGCCATCGCCCTTACCTACTTTGAGCTCTGCTTTCATACCCTTTTCCATGTGTTGGGCAATATCACAATGCACTAAATAAGTTTTATCGCCGGGCGGCAGAATTAATGTTCCAGAAATTTTACCTGGGCCAGACACCTCCAAGTGGAACATGCCTTGCGGATATAAGTACTTGGGTAAACCATGCATCATCCACTGATGACGAACTTTATCGTCATTGTAAAAATGCACCGTCAACTTAGTACAAGGCTTGAAGTTAAATTCCTGGGTATCAAAAGCAAACATTCTCCCAGGAAATTTTTCGGCAAACTTATGTCCGGCATGAACAGTAATCTCTTTAGTTTCAGAGATTTTTTCACATCCACCAGGCAGTGTTTCGGTGTTTTGCCCCATAACCATGCCGCCACCCATATCCATCAAGTGACCGTCACCATGATTCATGAGCATGCCGTCATGATCTTCGTACTCTACTGCCATTACCGGCAAAGAAAAAACCAAGCTCATCAGCGAAGCCACAACAAACTTCAACATGTGTACAACCTCCTTTGCCTAATAAAATTTATTTTAGGCTTGATCACATCAAACACCGACCCGACAATATTCATTATTTTAAACTTCTTTAATTTTGCCCAATGCTTTATCAACGAGGTTTTTAAAACCAGCACTAGACAAATAAAGTACATACAAACCGGCAAAACCAAAAAACACATACAACAACAGCCCAGCCGTACTAGTGGTTTGACCTTTTCCGGCAACAAAACTCATGTGAGCGTCCAATCGTTCACCTTGATCAGGCACCAAAGTAATGTGAATTAAGTATTTACCGACATCAGGCACACCATTAGGTAATGTCAACATGATAGTGCCCGATTTGTGTTTCTTGGCCGGCTCAAAAAACACCCGAGTTCCTTCTGGCTCTTTGGTTACCTCAAACTCAACAGCCATGTTTCTATAGCGCATATCTTGATAATCAAATACAAGTTGTATCAAGGAATCTGTAGCAGGAATGCTGCCGCAAAAATCTTCGGCTGGAAACGCTTTGGGTTGGTATGCAGTGTAGTGAATCCAGTGATTGGGTTCGAGTTCAAACTTGCATTGGTCAGTATCAGTACCTGCTGCACCACCATGTGCCCACAGTGCTGCAGAAAAAAACAATCCTAAAAACGTAAGGAGACCCTTTCTTAAAATGAGTGCTGTGTTCATAATACCTTCCAGTTTTGATAAAATTATAATTATTAAGAGGATTGCAATGCTATTGATATGGTATTTACCTCGTCAAAAATCAATCTTCTTCTGCCATATTTTAACCAATAGCATTAAACAACTTTAGCATACCGGCCTAGCCAATATAAAGGAAAATAAGGGAATAACAATGTTCTAATGCTTTATTGTTACACCCCTAATTTTCGTAAATTTTAATTCATTTCATTAAGACGGAGTCCAGCCGCATGTCATCTTTGACTATCTCACCAGCTTGGAAAGCATTACAAAAACATTACCAAGAAATTCAAGACCTTTCCATGCGTGAGAGTTTTAATAGCGACACCGACCGCTTCAGCAAATTTTCCCTTCGTTTTAATGAGATTATTTTTGATTACTCCAAAAATCGAATAACCGATCAAACATTGCCTTTATTAATCGATCTCGCCAAGCAAGCTGGACTTGAAGCAAAAATAAACGCCATGTTCTCTGGCGAAAAAATCAACATCACCGAACATCGAGCCGTCTTACATACTGCGTTACGTAACCGTAGCAATAACGCTGTTTATGTAGATAACCAAGATGTAATGCCCAAAATTAACGCTGTGCTGACTAAGATGCGTCTCTTCACAGAACGTGTCCGCTCCGGCGCTTGGCAAGGCTATACAGGCAAAGCAATCACTGACATCGTAAACATCGGCATTGGCGGTTCTGACTTAGGCCCCAAAATGGTATCCAAAGCCCTACGTCCTTATGCCGCAAAAAATCTAAATGTCCACTTTGTTTCCAATGTTGATCAAACTGATTTAGTTGAAACCTTGTCGACACTTTCACCAGAAACTACGCTGTTCCTGGTCGGCTCCAAAACCTTCATTACTCACGAAACCATTACTAACGCCAGTTCCGCCAGAAAATGGCTACTCGAAAGCGCTAAAGACCACAGCGCTGTGGCCAAACACTTCGTCGCCATGTCTACCAGCGCAAAGCTTGTCGCCGAATTCGGTATTGACCCTGACAATATGTTTGAATTTTGGGATTGGGTAGGCGGCCGTTATTCTTTATGGTCGGCGATGGGCTTATCAATCGCTTTATATATCGGGATGGACAATTTTGAAGCCTTGTTACAAGGCGCGCACGATGTGGATACTTATTTTCGCAGCACACCTTTTGAGGAAAATATCCCAGTGATAATGGCGCTATTGGGAATTTGGTATAACAACTTCTTCAATGCCGAATCCCACGCAATACTGCCTTACGACCAATCCATGCGTTGCTTTGCTGACTATTTTCAACAAGGAGACATGGAAAGCAACGGCAAAAGCGTCGATATCGCTGGCAAACGTGTCAATTACAGTACCGGTCCAATTATATGGGGCCAACCAGGCACCAACGGTCAACATGCTTTTTACCAATTGATCCATCAAGGCACCAAACTAATTCCGTGTGATTTTCTGGCTCCAGCCAACAGCCACTATAACTTGCCTGAACATCACGATATTTTGATCTCCAACTTCCTAGCTCAGCCTGAAGCATTAATGAAAGGCAAAACTCCGACCGAGGTAAAGCGCGATTTATCCGTTTCAGACCAAGCAGACGAGGTTTTGGTGGCATCAAAAGTATTTGAGGGTAATAAGCCGTCTAACGCTTTCTTGTTTACAAGATTGACACCCAAAACCCTAGGCTCATTGATTGCGCTTTATGAGCATAAAATATTTGTTCAGGGCATCATCTGGAATATCAATTCATTTGATCAAATGGGCGTGCAGCTGGGCAAAATTCTGGCCAATGAGATTCTGCCGGAACTGCAAAATAATGAGGTTATTACCAGTCACGACTGCTCAACAAATGCACTGATCAACGCTTACAAGCAAGCTAGGGAATCCTGATTTAGGAATATTGAAGACGGGTTGCACAATTTTTGTTCAACCCGTTAAGAATGAATCAACGTCTGGCGCGAAAAAAATCTCGCAATATTTCCGCACAATCCGGTTCCAACACGCCACCCTGCCAGCCAATCCGGTGATTTAAGAAACCGGCCTCAGCAAGGCTTAACGCATTACAAACCGCGCCGCGTTTGGGATCAAACGCTCCAAACACCAAGCGCTTTATCCGCGCATGACTGATTGCGCCCATGCACATGACGCAAGGCTCCAGCGTGACATACAAGGTGGCATCAATCAGTCGATAGTTTTCCAGCACCTTGCCTGCATTGCGCAAAGCCACCATTTCCGCATGTGCAGTTGGATCATGATTGATGATAGATGCATTCCAACCCTCGGCAATACACCGCTCATCCTTAACAATTAACGCCCCTACCGGCACTTCACCTTGCTGCTCGGCCCGTTGCGCCAGTCGAATGGCATAGCGCATCCAGGCCTCATCGGTTGTCTGGCTTATTCCCATTCAATGGTCGCAGGTGGCTTGCCGCTGATGTCGTAAGTCACGCGTGAAATGCCCGATACTTCGTTGATGATTCGCCGTGAAATCAAATCCAGAAAATCATAAGGTAAATGCGCCCATCGTGCGGTCATAAAGTCGATGGTTTCCACGGCGCGAATAGCTATCACATAGTCATAACGACGACCATCGCCCATCACGCCGACCGATTTGACCGGCAAAAACACCGCAAAGGCCTGACTCACTTTGTCATAAAGATCATGCCGATATAGTTCTTCGATAAAAATTGCATCCGCTTGGCGCAACAAATCGGCGAATTCTTTTTTCACTTCACCCAGAATTCTGACGCCCAAACCAGGGCCGGGAAACGGGTGACGATAAACCATATCCGCCGGCAAGCCTAACTCGACACCCAGCTTTCTTACTTCATCCTTGAACAGCTCACGCAGCGGCTCAACCAGCTTTAAAGTCATATTTTCAGGCAAGCCACCAACATTATGGTGCGATTTAATCAGGTGCGCTTTGCCGCTTTTTGAACCTGCCGATTCAATCACATCGGGGTAAATCGTGCCTTGCGCCAACCATTTAGCATCGGCAATTTTTGCGGCTTCTTCATCGAAGATTTCCACAAACAAGTTGCCGATAATTTTACGTTTTTGCTCAGGATCAGTCACGCCAGTCAATGCCTCAAAATAGCGCTGCTCGGCATTGACGCGAATCACCTTAACGCCCATGTGCTCAGCAAACGTCGCCATCACTTGGTCACCTTCGCGCAGCCTGAGCAAGCCGGTATCAACGAACACACATGTCAATTGATCGGCAATCGCTTTATGCAGTAAAGCGGCAACCACCGAAGAATCGACTCCGCCTGAAAGCCCCAAAATAACGTGATCGGTGCCGACTTTTTCGCGTACAGCTCGAATGCTGTCCTCGATAATATTGCAGGATGTCCATAACGCTTCGCAGCCGCAAATATCAACCACAAAGCGCGCCAGAATACGACCGCCTTGCTTAGTGTGCGTGACTTCCGGATGAAACTGCAGCCCGTAAAAAGCTTTATCTTCATCGGCAATACCGGCTATCGGCGCGCCTTCTGAGCTGGCGATTAACTTAAACCCAGACGGCAATTCAACCACCCGGTCACCATGACTCATCCACACATCCAACAAGCCAAAGCCTTCGGAAGATAGATGATCTTCTATACCGGCAAGTAATTTTGAATGACCGCGCGCCCTGATTTGCGCATAACCGAATTCCCGATGATCCGAGCTTTCAACTTTACCGCCCAATTGCTCGGTCATGGTTTGCAAGCCATAACAAATGCCCAATACCGGCACACCCAATTGAAAAACAATGCCTGGCGCTCTAGGGGTGTCGCTGCTGGTGACGGTTTCCGGGCCACCAGACAAAATAATGCCTTTGGGCGCAAATTGCTT
>JAQTQN010000268.1 GCA_028712225.1 Methylobacter sp. | reverse complement strand
TGGGGCTGGAGTTCAAAAATCAGGTGGGCTTAGCGGCAGGTTTGGATAAAAACGGCGATTATATTGATGCATTGGCCGCACTGGGATTTGGTTTTATCGAAATTGGTACGGTTACGCCGCGCCCACAACCTGGCAACCCTAAACCGCGATTATTCCGTTTGCCGGAATATCAGGCCATCATCAATCGTATGGGGTTTAATAATCTGGGTGTTGAGCACTTGCTAACGCGGGTAAAACAAAGTCATTACTCCGGCATTCTGGGTATCAATATCGGCAAAAACTTTGATACGCCAATTGAGCAGGCAAGCGAGGATTATTTAATCGGCTTGCGTAAGGCTTATCCCTTTGCCAGCTACATTACTATTAATATTTCCTCACCCAACACTAAAAACTTGCGTCAACTGCAACAAGGCGACGAGATTAAAACGCTGCTGTCGGTATTGAAGGATGAGCAAGTTAAGTTACAGCAACATCACAGCAAATACGTCCCGCTGGTTTTAAAAATCGCCCCGGATTTGACTAGCGATGAAATTAGCCATATCACCGCACTGTTGTTGGAATTTGAAATTGACGGTGTAATCGCCACCAATACCACTATTGCCCGGGATAAAATTGCAAATCATCCCTTAGCCCAAGAAGCCGGCGGCTTAAGCGGTGCGCCGGTTAAAGAGGCGGCAACCGCTGTTGTTCGTGGCTTGGCGTCGGAGTTAAATGGCCGTTGCGCCATTATCGCCGCAGGCGGGATATTAACTGCAGCTGATGCACAAGAAAAAATCCAAGCCGGTGCCAGTCTGGTGCAAATATACAGCGGCTTAATTTATCAGGGGCCGCAATTAGTCGCGGATATTGGCCGCGAACTAAGTAAGGGCTACTGATCCTGACGTATCAACATGTAAGCAGTTGGCCCGAGATTGCATCGGTTTTTGATTTGGCAGATCATGTGAAGCTCAAATTATTGGAAAGATATTATGGCAACAGGTAATAACAGACCCACCTCCCCGCATCTGCAAGTTTATCGGCTGCCGCTAACCGGGATAATCTCTATTACACATCGTATGACTGGCGTGTTTTTGTCCGGCGGGCTGGTGTTATTTGTCGGCATAGTTGCCGCAATCGCGACCGGCAGCGATATTTATGACCGCTTGCAGGCTATTTTGCAGTGGTGGCCGGTGCTGGTGGTGTACTGGGGCTTTGTTTACGCGTTATTTTTTCATTTGTGTCATGGAATTCGCCATCTGTTTTGGGATGCGGGTTATGGTTTTGATCAAGACCGTATGAATCGCTATGCGCTGATTGAATTAGCGGCCTCGTTAGCACTGACCTTGATAACGTTGATATTTGTTTAGCAGGCAACTTATGGATTACAGAGCACCTTTAGCTAAGGCGCGAGGCTTAGGCTCCGCAAAATCAGGCACGCATCATTGGTGGATGCAGCGAGTGACGGCAGTGATGTTGATACCGTTATCATTTTGGTTGGTGTCGTTTCTTAACTTAACGTTTACCGCGTCTTACACGCAAACCGTTACCTGGCTGGCCAGCCCTATCAATAGCATCGCCATGATTACCTGGATACTGATGGTCTGCTATCACGCCGCGCTGGGTTTGCAGGTGGTGATTGAAGATTACGTGGCTGCCAGCGGGGTTAAAATTGTCACAATCTGGCTGGTGAATTTAACGATGTTGTTACTGGCTGTGACAGCGTTGCTTGGCGTATTTCGCATTACATTATTAGGGTAAAGCATGGCTGCTTATAACATTATTGAACACGAATACGATGTGGTCGTGGTGGGTGCCGGTGGCGCGGGGTTGCGGGCTACCTTGGGAATGGCGGAAAGGGGTCTGAGTACCGCGTGTATTAGCAAAGTATTTCCCACCCGCAGTCATACAGTCGCTGCGCAGGGCGGTATCAGCGCGGCGTTAGCCAATATGGGCGAAGACGACTGGCGTTTTCATATGTATGACACCGTCAAGGGCTCTGATTGGTTGGGCGATCAGGATGCAATTGAATACATGTGCCGCGAGGCTATTCCCGCCGTTATCGAGCTAGAACATTATGGCGTGCCGTTTTCCCGAACTGCTGACGGCAAAATCTATCAACGCGCTTTTGGCGGCATGACCACGCATTACGGTAAAGGCACTGCGCAACGTACTTGTGCGGCGGCCGATAAAACCGGTCATGCGATTTTGCATACCCTGTATCAGCAAGCCTTAAAACATAAAGCAGAGTTTTTTGTCGAATACATCGTGCTGGATTTAATTATGCAGGATGGCGAATGTCGCGGCGTACTGGCGTGGTGTTTGGACGATGGTTCACTGCATTTATTTAAGGCGCATGTCACTGTATTGGCGACCGGCGGTTATGGCCGGACTTTCTTTTCTTGTACCTCGGCGCATACGGTCACTGGTGACGGCAATGCGATGGTATTGCGGGCGGGGTTGCCGTTACAGGATATGGAATTTGTCCAGTTCCACCCCACCGGTATTTACGGCGCGGGCTGTTTGATTACCGAAGGCGTGCGCGGCGAAGGCGGTTATTTAACCAATTCGGAAGGTGAGCGCTTCATGGAACGTTATGCCCCGTCTGCAAAAGATTTGGCATCACGCGATGTGGTTAGTCGCGCCATGACTATCGAGATTAACGAAGGTCGCGGGGTCGGCAAGCTAAAGGATCATATCCATTTACACATTGAACATCTGGATCCTGCCATTATTCACGAACGCTTACCCGGCATTGCCGAAACCTCGAAGATTTTTGCCGGTATCGATGTGACGCGTGAGCCGATTCCGGTGTTGCCGACCGTGCATTACAACATGGGCGGGATCCCTACTAATTACAAAGCGGAAGTGGTCACGTTGGCTGGCGATAATCCAGATACCGTCGTACCCGGCTTAATGGCTATTGGCGAAGCGGCTTGTGTTTCTGTGCATGGCGCTAATCGACTGGGTTCAAACTCATTGCTGGATTTGGTGGTATTTGGGCGCTCGGCGGCAATTCGCTGCGCTGAATTGATTAAACCCCGAACCGCTCACAAACCACTGGCAAAGTCGGCCTGCGATCAGGCGCTTGCTCGCTTTGACGACATTCGTCATGCCGGCGGCAACCTGAGTACCGCCGATATTCGTTTGGATATGCAAAAAACGATGCAAGCGAAAGCCGCGGTATTTAGAACCCAAACCACACTCGATGAAGGCATTGAAGCAATTGCAAAAGTGCGCGCGTCTTTTGCCGAAGTAGGCGTTAAGGATAAATCGCTGATCTGGAATACTGATCTGGTAGAAACCCTGGAGCTGGATAATCTGCTGGCTCAAGCGGTGGTGACGATGACTGCTGCGGGTAATCGCCAAGAAAG
>JAQTQN010000057.1 GCA_028712225.1 Methylobacter sp. | reverse complement strand
CACCTTGCAAAAATTCTTCGATAACCACCCGGTTGCCTGCTTCGCCGAACACATTGCCGGAGAGCATGTCTTCAACAGCGGCAATGGCTTCAACTTCAGTTTGCGCAACGATAACGCCTTTACCGGCCGCCAAACCATCAGCTTTTACGACAATCGGCGCACCTTTTTGATTGATATAGGCGATGGCCAGATCTTTGTCGGTGAACGATTGATATGCCGCCGTAGGAATATTATGGCGAATCATGAAGTCTTTGCAGAAAGACTTGGAGCCTTCCAGTTGTGCAGCTTTGGCGCTGGGACCAAAGCACTTCAGTCCGGCTGCTTGAAAGCTGTCAACCACGCCTAACACCAACGGAATTTCCGGGCCGATGATAGTGAGGTCGATGGCTTGTTGTTGGGCAAATGCCAATAAACCGGCGATATCGTCAACAGCAATCGCGATATTTTCAACGCCCGATTCTAGGGCGGTTCCCGCATTGCCTGGCGCAACAAAGACTTTTTCAACTTTAGTGGATTGTTTGGCTTTCCAGGCCAGTGCGTGTTCACGACCGCCGCTGCCAACGATAAGAATTTTCATAAGTGTCTCTTAGTGTCTGAAATGACGCATGCCGGTAAAGACCATGGCGATGTTGTTTTCATCCGCAGCGGCGATGACTTCAGCATCACGCATCGAGCCGCCGGGATGAATGATGGCGGTGATTCCTGCTTCTGCTGCGGCATCAATACTGTCCCGGAATGGGAAGAAAGCATCAGACGCCATCACCGAACCAGGAACATCCAGGCCCGCGTCAACGGCTTTAATAGCGGCAATTTTGGCAGAATACACGCGGCTCATTTGGCCTGCACCGACGCCAATGGTTTGGCCATGTTTGCCGTAGACAATGGCGTTGGATTTTACAAATTTGGCCACCTTCCAGACAAATAACAAATCCGCCAGTTCTTGTTC
Organism: Methylobacter sp.; assembly: GCA_028712225.1. Classification (GTDB taxonomy): domain Bacteria; phylum Pseudomonadota; class Gammaproteobacteria; order Methylococcales; family Methylomonadaceae; genus JABFRC01. The sequence goes on along the minus strand of JAQTQN010000057.1, from coordinate 12,765 downwards.
GGTAGGTGCGCGTTTACTGACGATTTTAAGATCGGCTGCAGTGACTTCTCCCAAGTCTTTATCTTGCACCAATAAGCCGCCTGCTACACGTTTGTAATCCAGGCTGGCTGTGCTTTTTGCATTCAACAAGCCGCATTCGAGTACGCGAACATTGGCTTTTTCTGCCAACACGATTTGTGAGGCCGCACTTACAGAAGGCGCAATAATCACTTCAACAAATTGCCGACTGACTATCGCCGCAGCAGTTTTTTCATCCAGTTCCCGGTTGAAGGCAATGATGCCGCCGAATGCTGACGTGGGGTCGGTGGCATAAGCTTTATCATAAGCCTCGCTAATGTTATCCGCTTCTGCTACACCGCAAGGGTTTGCATGTTTGACGATAACGCAGGTGGGCTTTTCAAACGATTTAACGCATTCCAGTGCGGCATCGGCATCGGCGATGTTGTTATATGACAGTTCTTTACCTTGCAGCTGAGTCGCAGCGGCGATAGTGCCGGAAGCAGGATTTTTTTCTTGATAGAACGCTGCGTGTTGGTGCGGATTTTCGCCGTAACGCATGGTTTGCTTACGGTAAAACTGTAAATTTAAGGTTTCCTGAAATTGTTCGCCGCTAAGGTTGCTTAAATAAGTTGCAATTGCCGTGTCGTAACGCGCGGTGTGTTCAAAACTGGTTAAGGCCAGATTGAAGCGGATTTGCGCAGAAAGTTGATTGCCTTTAGCTTTCAGCTCTTCAAGAATCGAGGCATAGGCGCTGGGATTAACAACAATAGCCACATCAGCATGATTTTTAGCTGCAGCGCGAATCATAGTCGGGCCGCCAATATCAATGTTTTCTATCGCCGTTTCGAAATCACAATCGGGCTTGGCGATGGTTTGTTCAAATGGATACAAATTGACCACGACCATGTCGATGGGCTGAATGCCGTTGGCGCTCATCACCGCATCATCAATCCCCCGGCGCCCCAAAATACCGCCATGTACCTTAGGATGCAGGGTTTTTACCCGGCCATCCATCATTTCCGGAAAGCCGGTGTAATCTGATACTTCTGTAACGGGGATTTGATGTTCAGCGAGCGTTTTGGCGGTACCGCCGGTTGACAACAGTTCAATCCCTAGTTGGCTCAATTCACGGCAAAAGTCGACGATACCCGACTTATCGGAAACACTGACCAACGCACGGGTCACTTTTTTGTTCATGCAAACCTCTTGGAGGAAATTCTAAAAAGGAGTGGGCGGCAAACTTTATCAGGAGCCCGGTATGGTTGTAGTCGTCTTAAAAATACTGTGTATAGATCCGTTGGCTATGCTCAAGGCTCAAAACATAACTGTTTTTTAAGGACTTTCTTACGACAAGCCGTATTGATCCAGTTTTTTACGTAATGTGCTGCGACTTAAGCCCAATGCCTTGGCGGCTTTGGTTTGATTGTGACCAAAATGAGTTAATGCAGCTTCCAGCAGAGGTTTTTCAACTTCACTAATGACCATGGCATGCAAGCTTACAGCGTCATGACCACTTAATTGCGAAAGATATAGATCGACCGTTTGTCTGACGTAGACAGATAACGGTAATGGAACGGTTTTTTTACTATCTATAGGGATAATGTCAGCACTTTTTGGCGATGCATTCATGTTAAGCAGCACTGTCGTTAGTTAAGAGAGTTAAAGGCCGAATGAATCAGCGCTATTTGTTCGGATGGCGTCTGTGCCTGGTTGATGTTGCTTTTCAAATCCTGAGGGATTAATTCGAGTTGCATTAAATACCAACCGATATGTTTCCGCGCCATTCTAACACCGCCGGCACTGCCATAGAAGTCATGGATTGCACTCAGATGAGCTAGTAATGTCTGCTTAATCTCGATAACTGTTGGTTTTTCAATGGCTTTTCCATGTTTAATAAAGTGACTTATTTGTTTAAATAACCATGGATTACCTTGAGCAGCTCGGCCAATCATAATGGCATCTGCGCCGGTTGCAGCAAGGACTGCTTGGGCTTTTTCGGGAGTATCAATATCGCCGTTAGCGATTACCGGGATGTTAATTGACTGTTTTACTTGTCTGATCGTTTCATACTCGGCAGATCCCGTAAATTTACAGGCACGGGTACGACCATGAATTGTTAATGCAGCAATACCAGCATCTTCGGCGATTTTGGCAATAGCAACGGCGTTACGATTACTAAGATCCCAGCCGGTACGGATTTTTAATGTCACGGGCACATCTACGGCCGTGACAACGGCATCGAGAATTTTTTTAACCAGCGCTTCATCTCTTAATAATGCTGATCCCGCCGCCACCGAGCACACTTTTTTGGCAGGACAGCCCATGTTTATGTCGATAATTTGCGCACCACGCTCAGCATTTACTTTTGCGGCATTAGCCATGTGCAAAGGATCGGTGCCCAAAATCTGCACTGAACGCAGGCCGCTTTCGCCGCTTTGATCGGCTTTTTGCAACGTCTTTTTATGGTGCTGCAAAGCCGGGTTGGAAGCCACCATTTCTGAAACGGCAAGCCCTGCGCCAAATTGTTTACACAGCTCCCGAAACGGCCGGTCTGTGATACCGGCCATCGGGGCTAAAAGCACGTTGTTGGAGAGCTGATAAGGGCCTATATGCATAGGGGGAGGTTAACGCTTATTTTTCTGTAGTTTGCTCGACGTCTTCGTTCCAGATCGGATTGTTGCGATCTTCAGGCGTCAGTTGGTTGACGTCTTCCGGATATAAATGCCAGAAAGATTTATCAATTTTGGCGTTGTTGTAGCCTTCTTTTTTCTCGTGGGTGAACGGGCACCACCAGTTTTCTACGATTTTGACCATATAAGCGTGCCATTCAAATAGCGCAACACTGACCGGGCAATACCAAGTGCAGTTTAAAATCCAGAACAGTTTGGATTGCGCCATGCTCGCCCTAAAAGTAGGTTTCATGGTGATTTGATTTTTCAAATCATAGCGATGGCTGGCACGATCAGGAATAAAGTCTGACAGCGTTTTGAGGTCTTGGGCACCCATCATGCGTAAATGGTAGTAAGTTAAATAAGCGCTGATAAATACAAAAGGGAATGTTAATAGCGGCAGGTAAATTAGAATCATGCCTAACCCGCGTTGCAACACAGGGATTTTTTGATAGTTTTTGGCGATTTCAACGCGACCTGAACAAGATTCACATGCTTTCATTTTTTATTATCCTCATGATTTTTAGAATTATTAATAGGGTTAGTTGATAAAAGATCTTCGTTAAGCAGCTGAAAAATACTTTGGCATCCGGCACAGCAAAAAGCCAGCTCACCTTGGTGAGTGTTTAAACTGAAGCCTTTGATTTCCACTGGCTGACCGCAAAGGGCGCAGGTTTTTTTTATATTCGTGGTCATCACAAACTCCTTGCCGGTTACAGGCTAGAGGAGACGGAGCAAAAATAAGTTTTTAGGTACTCGGTTTCAGGCGCTGCCGGGTCGATAGGATGATCAGGGCCTTGACCGCCGCTAGCGAAAAATACCAAATGCCGGTCTATATGTCGCCCGGAAGAACGCAAAATTTCATGGAGATTTTCACGGCTTAGGTGGTGCGAGCAGGACGCTGAAATTAATATGCCATTTTTGGACAATACCTGCAAAGCCAGATGATTTAATCGGCGATAAGCTTCGTAGCCTTGTTTAAAATCTTTTTTGCGTTTGATCAGAGCGGGGGGATCGAGCACGATAATATCGTATAGCTCATTGTCCAAACGGGCTTGCTTTAGAAAATCAAAAACGTCGCTACGCACAAAGCGCATTTTGTCCTGCACGTTATTAAGCTTGGAGTTTTCTTCAGCGAGAGTGAGCGCCCCTTGCGATGCATCCACACAGGTCACTTCACTGGCGCCCGCCATGGCCGCTGGAATGCTCCAGGCACCAGTGTAAGAGAATAAATCCAATACCCGTTGTCCGTTGGTAAAACTCGCCAGTTGAGCGCGACTGCTGCGATGGTCGTAAAACCAGCCGGTTTTTTGACCACCCAAAATGTCCACGACAAATTTTGCGCCGTTTTCTTCGATAATCAGCGGTTCCGGGAGCTTGCCGTAGGCTAATTCAGACTCCATGCTCAGACCTTCTAATTGGCGCTGACTATTATCGTTTTTAAGAATGATGGCTTCGGGGCTGAGAAGATCAATGAGCGCTGTAAACAAAGCCTCTTTGCGTTGTTCCATGCCGGCAGTGGTAATTTGCACTGATAATACCGGGCCAAAACGGTCAATAACTAAACCAGGCAAACCGTCGCTTTCGCCATAGACCAGACGATAATAGGGTTTAGGAAATAGCTTTTCACGCAAACTTAGGGCGGTGCTCAGGCGTTCTTTGAAGAAGTTACTGCCGCATTTTAGATTGGCTTTTCTGGACAGTAAGCGGGCGCAAATTAATGCCTGTGGATTGACATAGGCTGTGCCCAATCCTTTGCCGTCGGCACCGATGATTTGTACCAAGTCACCTGCCGTGAATTGCTCCAGCGCTGAGCGCTGCATATCGACCTCATTGCTGAAAACCCAGCTGTGGCCTCTGCGTAAGCGTTTGTCTTCGTTCTTTTTTAGATAAAGTTCAGGAGTTGCCATGTTAATTGGTAAATTCGAAGGTGTAGCCGCCAATTTTAGTTTTAGGGGCGGCAAGGCTTAGGCTTATTTCGCTGGTTGCATCAGGCAATAGCAAAAGCGGCGCGGCGGATTCTTTAGGTAAATAGTCGTGAGGTTGGAACACGCGTTGACTGAAGGGTAGACCGGCGTAGTCCAGCAACGTCAATTTTAGCTTGGGGTAAGCCTGTTCAAAGGCAGCTTGATTGCTGATGACAGCGCTAAAGACGATGGTTTGATCTGATTGTGTTGTTAGCGCGCCTTGCAATACCGTTAATTCCTTTGTGTGTTGGTAGGTGGGGAGCTGACAAGCTAAAAGCCCACAGAATTTTTCCAGCCATGGCCGAAAAGATGGATTTTGCGGTAATGCAGGGCCTTCGAAGTAGCTAAGCTGACCAATTAATAGAGTAAAGCCGATGAGTGAGCCGATCAGCCAATAAGATTTTTCGGTTGGATTCTTCGGGGCTGAAGGCCAGTGTGTTGTTGCCAAAGGTGTTTCCTGGTCTTTGGTGTCACTAATAAATTCCAGGGCGTTGAATAGTTTGGAACATTTTTTCTTTTTGCATCGCAGCATGCCGTGGCCTGCCCTTAATTGCTGGGTAGTCACAGTTTGCAGGGTTCGGCATTCGGTGCAGCGGGTAAACATGCTGGTTAGTGCCTGATACCTTCAAGTCGAATCCAGTCTTCTTGTTGGACAGGTTCTGCCATTGATATAAAAGGTTGGTAGGCGCTCATGACCGATTCGGCTTGTTCTTCCAAGATGCCCGATAAAACAAGGTCGCCACCTTTGGATACTAAGCTGGATATTTGCGTGGACATTTCGATTAATGGCTTGGCAAGAATATTAGCCAAGACAATGTCGGCTTCAAATGCAGTGAATTGCTCGGGCAAATAGCACCGGATTTTATTTTGCACACTGTTTTTTGTAGCATTATCTTGCGTTGCGGTGATCGCTTGCGGGTCAATATCCACGGCGTGGGCTTCTTTAGCGCCCAGCAACACTGCAGCAACCGCAAGTATTCCAGAGCCACAGCCATAATCAATGACGGTTTTGCCCGTTAAGTCGTGACTCGCGAGCCATTCCAGGCACAGTGCAGTGGTGGGATGGGTGCCGGTGCCGAATGCTAAACCCGGATCTAAAATCAGACATACCGTGCCGGGTTCGTGTTGTTCCTGGCCGGTCGGGCAAACCCAGAGTTTATCTGCAAATTTCATTGGGTGGTAATACTCCATCCAGGCACGTTCCCAGGCTTGGTCTTCGACATCTTCAATCAACCAATGCTCCAGTGGCGCATTGGTAAACTGTTGGCAAACCATTGATTTTATGAGTTCCGGTTCGGCATCAAGTTCATACAGGGCAATAACTTGGGTGTTACTCCAGATTTTTGTTTCACCAATGGCCGGTTCATAGACGGGTTCGTCTTCAGCATCCATATAAGTTACTGAAACTGCACCTAATGAATCAAAAAAATCAGCCAATTTCGGCGCGCTGTCTTCATCGGTGATAACGGAAATTTGCTGCCAGGCCATAGTGAGTTTGTAAGATAGGGAGGAAAATAGGGGTGAAAATTAATATTTTGCTCAACCCGTCACTGACATCAAGTTGAACCGTTCGTTCGATAGGCTCCACCTTAATGGATATGAACAAATGAACGGTTAAGTTATTAACTTGAGGCAGTGCGGCGTTGGAGCGATTTGAACTAAATGTTATGAAATACCCAGCTTCTTTTCTAAATAATGAATGTTCTGTCCACCTGCGGCGAACGCACTGTCATTCATAATGTCATGCTGTAGCGGTATGTTGGTTTTAATGCCGTCGATAATGATTTCGCTAAGCGCAGTGTTCATACGCGCAATGGCGCTTTTGCGATCTTCGCCATGGGCAATCAGCTTGCCGATCATAGAGTCGTAATAAGGCGGCACTTTGTAACCATTATAAATATGGGTTTCACAGCGAATGCCGGGACCGCCGGGCATATGAAACTGTTCTATCTTGCCAGGGCAGGGCATGAAGGTTTTTGGGTCTTCTGCATTTAAGCGGCATTCAATGGCATGACCGGTGAAGCGCACCTGCTCTTGAGTAATCGACAAACGTTCGCCTGCGGCAATGCGTAGCTGTTCTTTGACGATGTCAAAACCGGTGATCATTTCGGTCACCGGATGTTCAACCTGGACGCGGGTGTTCATTTCGATGAAATAAAACTCACCTTTTTCGTACAGAAATTCAAAAGTGCCGGCACCCAGGTAGCCAATATCTACGCAAGCTTTAGCGCAACGTTCGCCGATAAGTTTGCGTTGCTCTTCAGTGATGCCGGGGGCCGGGGCTTCTTCAACCACTTTTTGATGGCGGCGCTGCATAGAACAGTCGCGCTCACCCAAATGAATTGCGTTGCCGTGAGAATCCGCCATTACCTGAAATTCAATGTGACGCGGATCTTCCAGGAATTTTTCCATGTACACAGTTGGATTACCGAATGCGTTGGCCGCTTCAGCTTTGGTCATCGCAATCGCGTTGATCAGGGCTGCTTCAGTATGGACAGTACGCATGCCACGACCACCGCCGCCACCGGCAGCTTTGATAATGACCGGATAACCGACTTCTCTAGCCAGTTTTAGATTCTTTTTGTCGTCATCGCTTAACGGATCGCCATTGCCGGGTACGCAAGGAATACCTGCCGCCAGCATGGCTTTTTTGGCGGAGATTTTATCGCCCATCATGCGAATAGTGTCAGCATTGGGACCAATAAACACAAAACCGCTTTGTTTTACTTTTTCAGAAAAATCGGCATTTTCTGATAAAAAACCATAACCGGGATGAATAGCTTCTGCATCGGTAACTTCCGCTGCGCTAATGATGGCCGGAATATTAAGGTAACTATCAGCTGAGGCGGCAGGGCCTATGCAGACCGATTCGTCAGCCAGGCGAACGTGCTTAAGATCACGGTCAGCCTCTGAATGTACAGCAACTACCTTGACGCCTAATTCTCTGCAGGCGCGTAACACCCGCAGGGCAATTTCGCCGCGATTGGCGATAACAATTTTATCGAACATGAATCCCCCGTTGATTATTCAATGATGAATAAGGGTTGGCCGTATTCGACCGGCTGGGCATTTTCGACCAGAATTTTGGTGACCGTGCCGCTTTTGTCGGACTCAATCTGATTGAGAATTTTCATGGCTTCAATGATGCACAACGTCTCACCAACAGAAACAGACTGGCCGACTTCTACAAATACGCGGGTTCCAGGAGAAGCGGCGCGATAAAAAGTGCCGACCATCGGTGATTTGACGACATGACCATTGATTTTTTCTTCAGCAGGTTTGTCAGTGGCGGTGTTGCTTGGTGCGGCAACAGGAGCAGGTGCTGCAGCATAAGTGACGGTAGCAGGCGCTGCTGAATAACGGTTAATGCGAATAGATTCCTCGCCTTCTTTGATTTCCAATTCGGCAATGTCGGATTCTTCGATAATTTCGATGAGTTTTTTTATTTTTCTAATGTCCATGGTTATCGTCTCGTAATGAAAGTATCTGATGGGCGGCAGTTAAAGCCAGTTCATATCCTGTTGCTCCTAAGCCGCAGATAACGCCTTGGGCAATATCTGAAAAATAGGAATGCTTTCTAAAAGGTTCCCGTGCGTGGACGTTGGATAAGTGAACCTCTATGAAGGGGATTTTTGTTGCCGACAACGCATCGCGGATAGCGACACTGGTATGCGTGAAGGCAGCCGGGTTGATGATGATGAAATCAACTTGAGTGTGGTAAGCCTGGTGAATAAGCTCCACAATGGCGTGCTCTGCGTTATGCTGGTGAAAGCTGAGCTGATGCCCTAATTTAGCGGCTTCAAGTTCCAGTGAAAATTGAATGTCAGCAAGCGTTTTGGTTCCGTAATGGTCGGGTTCACGAATACCTAGGAGGTTTAAATTGGGCCCATTGAGTACGGTAATAGTCGCCATCTATGTCTTTCAGCAGGGTTAAGGAGCAAAACAGCGGCAATTTTGCCGAATCTGTAGTGTTTTGTCCAGATAATATGCTTTTAGTGCATGTTAGCGACAGAATATCCTCGTTTGCTGACTAAGTAGCCATGTTTCTTGTAAGTGTCATTTTACCAAGGTGTCTATGATGCCTTGCAATTGTTGTTTGGAAAACTCACCGGGGTGTTGAGAAACAATGTGATTTTGTTGGTCAACGACAATGGTAAAAGGCAGCGCTTCAGCCAGATTGCCGAGCTTGCGGCTCAGTGCAACGCCGTTCTCGTTTGCCATCAAAATGGGATAATTGACAGGTTTGCTGGTGATGAATTTACTGACCGCTTCATGATCATCTATTGCGATTCCAATAAACATGACATTTTTATCGGCATAAGCTTGTTGTAGTGAGATAAATTCTGGAATTTCTTTAATGCATGGTGGGCACCAAGTCGCCCAAAAGTTGATTACCAGAATTTTGTCATGCCACTCGTTGATATTATGTTGCTGGCCCGCAAGGTCTGGGAGGCTAAATTCAGGTAACTGAATTTGACTGGATGGATTGGTTATATTAGATGAGGTGGATAATTGTTTGACGCCAATGCCCGCCGCTAAGGCGATGACGGCGGCGATAATTATTAAAGTACTTTGTTTCATTATTTAATTCTGAGTAAGGTTTGAATAAAGGTTTGCGCATCTTGATAACCGATGACTCGGTGTGCGGTTTTTTCTTGGCTATCCAGACCGAAAAACAACACGCCAGGCGGGCCTACCAAATTGAAATGCGACAGCAAGGCCTGGTCATCACTCGTGTTATTCGTGACGTCGGCTTGTAACACCATAAACCCAGCCAAGGCTTGTTTTACCGCGGAATCAGTAAAAGTGTAGGCCTCCATTTCTTTACAAGAGATACACCAGTCAGCATAAAAATCCAGCATGACGGGTTGATTGTTAGCGTTGGCTTGTTGGATTTTACTGGTTAACTCAGCGACGGAGCTTACTTTTGCAAAAGCAATTTTTGATTCCGCTGTAGATGCTTGACCATTTGCGCTAAAACCTTGCAAAGGCTTTAGCGGGTTGCTATTACCCATACTTACGCCAATCAGCAGCAATAAACCATACGCCAACATCATTAAGCCTAAGCCTTTCCATAATTTGCGCCAGCCCGAACTGCCTTCGGGCAGCGGATCGATAGCGCTTAAGTAAATAGCCGGAAGTATTAACAACATGGCCCACAGCATCATGGTGACAGTGGTAGGCAGAATGCGGCTTAGCATCCACACCGCCATTGCCAGCATCATTACGCCAAAAACCACTTTAGTGGCGTTTAACCAATTGCCTGCTTTAGGCAGCAGTTTTCCGGCCGATGCTCCCAGCAGTAATAGCGGCAAACCCATGCCTAAACCCATGGCAAACAGCGCGCTGCCACCTAATACCGCATCGCCGGTTTGACCAATATAAATCAACGCACCGGCCAAGGGTGCTGCGACACAAGGTCCGACTATCAATGATGATAGCGCGCCCATGGTAATGGCTCCCCACATCGAGCCGTCACGGTGTTTTTCGCTGGAATTATGCAGTTTGGCTCTAATCGCGTCGGGTAGTTGCAGCTGGTAAAAATCAAACATCGATAAAGCCAGCACAATAAAAATACTGCTAAACACTGCAATAATCCACGGCTGTTGAAAAGTGGCCTGCAAGTTACTGCCAAATAAAGCCGCCAAGACACCAAATACAGTGTAAGCCGCCGCTGAAGCCAGCACATACCCCAGGGAAAGCATAAATGCACGCCACGTGGTTACTTTATGACCATGGCCGACGATGATGCCGGATAAAATCGGGATCATCGGAAAAATACACGGGGTAAAAGCCAGCAATAAACCAAATCCCAAAAAGCTGAGTAAGGTCAATGCCAAGCTATCTTGATGCAACGACTTAGCAATTTGATCTTGTTCGGAAAGCGGGGCGGCTGGATTACTTGGCGGGCTGACGGCAATGGTTTGCGGCAGCGATAGACTGACGTTTTGAGTTATCGGCGGATAACATACGCCGCGATCGGCACAGCCCTGAAATTTAGCCTGTAAATTGATGATTTGAGCAGCGCTGTCGCTTCGATTGAGAGCGACATCGACATCCAGCCCATCATGAAAAACTTCCACTTGGCCGAACGCTTCATCTTGCTTGGGTGTGCCGTGCGGAATATTGTAAGCCCCTAATTGCACTGTTTTAGCGTCAACCAGCGCCAGCTGAACTTTTTCGCGGTAAAGATAATAGCCTGGGGCAATTGTCCAGCTTAAATGCAGCGTATTATCATCTTTTACCGTGGCAAAAAATTGAAATGCCTGTTCGGCTGTTAACAGCTCATCTTCAAATAAATTAAGTTTTAACGCCGCGGCATTTTTAACCAATTGCGCCAAAGGATCGGCGCCGGCTGCAACTGGTGATGACGATACCGACGCCGGCAGGGTTATGTCTAAAGTCTTCTTTTGCGGAGGGTAACAAATACCTTGGTCGGCACAGCCTTGATATTGCACAAATAATTGCAGTGACGTGGCGCTGTTAGTGTTGGCGATTGTCAGCGGTACGATCAGCTTATTTCTATAAATGACCATGTCGCCAAAAAACTCATCATGCTTGGTTTGGCCAGTTGGGAGTTCCGGGGTGACAGCCGATACTTGCGCTGTTTTTGATTCAAAACGCAGTTTATCCCGATACAGATAATAGCCTTCGGTAATATCCCATGACACTTCAAGCTGAGTACCGCTGATTGCCTTTACGGAAATTTTAAAGGCCTCATCCGGTGGCAACGGCTCGTTTTTGTCCAGCGCATTGGCGGCACTAACAAAAAATAATAAGGTCAAAAAAATCAGTTTGACGAATGGCATGATTCAATCCAGTTTAAGTATTCCGGCAAGCCCTGCTCAACCGGCAGCGCAATAATTTCAGGCAGTTGGTAAGGATGGTGTTGCTGTATCGCAGTTTCAATAGCTTGATAATTCAGGCTACTGGCTTTGATGATCAGCAGATATTCTTGAGCGAATTCAATCCGGCCTTCCCAGGCGTAAATTGATGTAATTCCCGGCACAATATTAACGCAAGCGGCTAACTGATTTTCAACCAGCAAGCGGGCAATTTTTTCTGCCGTGCTGTTGTCCGGGCAGGTGCAGAAGATTATTTGCATGAGCTGATTATCGGTTTTATCTAAAACTAACTTGCCGATATTATCCTAGAGTTTGGCTAATAATGCCTTTATATTGTGACAATATTTCAGCCTAAGAGAGTTCAAATGAAGAATATCCAGATTTTGTTTTTGTGCGTATTGATCATCCCGTTTGCGGAAATTTACCTGCTGTTGCTGGTTGGCGGTGTAATTGGCGTGTTGCCGACCATATTTTTGGTGGTGTTTACTGCGGTACTCGGTACTTACTTATTAAAACAGCAAGGCTTGGCAACATTTAAACGCTTTCAAGAAAGTCTGGCGCAAGGTGCCATTCCCGCTTATGAAATGGTTGAAGGCCCGATTATCCTGGTCGGTGGCGCGTTATTGTTAACCCCAGGATTTTTCACCGATGCGTTAGGTTTTGCTTGTCTGATTCCCAATGTCAGAAGAAAAATTGCCCAGTATGTGATTGAAAATTATTTGGTTCAGCCGGATGGATCTGTCTACGGCACAAAGCCTCGTCAGGCTGATGTATTGGAAGGTGAGTTTCGCAGAGAAGATTAAGGGTATTGATTCACCTGAACAACCGAACGGAGTTAAGACTATGAGTGCTGTCATTAAAACCAAACAGCTTATCAGCGTAGATGATTATTTAGCCGGTGAATTACTTGCCGAAGCCAAGCATGAATATATTGCTGGTGATGTCTACGCAATGGCAGGCGCAAGTAAAAATCATCAAAGTATTACCGATAATGTCTGTGGTGAATTGCGGCAACATTTAAAAAACACGCCATGCCGCCCGTTTGGCTCAGACGTTAAAGTCAAAGTGGGCGCTGATTTTTTTTATCCCGATGTCATGGTGGTTTGCGAGGATAAAACCGATAACCCTTATTACACCGAATCGCCAATTTTGGTAGTTGAAGTGCTGTCCAAATCCACGCGGCGCACCGATGAAACCATTAAGCGCGTGGCTTATTCATCATTGCCGAGTGTTCAAGAATACGTGCTGATTGAGCAGGATTTTGTCGATGTGGAAGTATGTAGA
>JAQTQN010000267.1 GCA_028712225.1 Methylobacter sp. | reverse complement strand
TGGCCGCGGGCATACCGGCTGAATTCAAATCCACCAGCAACTGTCTGGCAATGCGTAAGCCTTTGTTGATATTAAAGCTGGCATCCAGGTCCGGATCGTTGATTAAGCCTTTCCAGCCTACCGTCGTACGCGGCTTCTCGAAATACACACGCATCACTATCAGCAGATCGTCTTGCAGCTCAGTCTTGACTGCCTTCAACAGCTCGGCATATTCGTGCGCGGCCTTAGTATCGTGAATGGAGCACGGCCCAACTACTACCAGTAATCGATCATCCTGCCCGGTCAAAATATTATGAATATCTTGCCTGGCGTGTAACGTAGTTTGAGCGGCAGCCTCAGTGACCGGCAGTTCTTGATGTACTCGAACAGGTGGAATGACCTCTTTGGTGGCGGAAATCCGCAAGTCATCAGTCTTATATTTAGTTGGCATAGACGTTTTAAACCCGTTTCTTTATTGGCAAGATCATCTTGAAGCCCTGCATTTTAACCGTTTTCATAGCCCTTTGTTAGCTTTTGCCGCCTTAGCAAGGCTATTTGGACTTTCTTAAAACAGACTTTCAGCACGAAATAAAATTCTCTGGAATATCAAGCGCCCATAAAAAATGCGTTGAATAACACCATTTAATTGGGCATCAGGTCAGATCAAAAACCGAATAACACCCAATCCATTGATAAAAAATAATTACTATCCTTTGGCATCTTATGTGCTGAGTTTTAACGGCTACAATTAATTATTAGCTCCGCCTGAGTAACGCTAGCCAACACGGCTGAATTCTCTCTGCGCGCCGATTCGATACTGATTTAATCCAGCAACCAAAAGACAACCAGTCCCATATTGAGAAAATAACAATGAAACAAACTAAAAAACTCTGGCTCTGTGTAATTCCAGCTTTATATTGGGCTGCCGATGCCTCAGCGGATTACAAATCCGATATTGGCTACACAGACCTGGTAAACCTGCTGGGAGCAGGTACGCCAACGGGCGCAAATGTCAAAGTAACTCAAGTCGAAGCCGGTGGTGATAATTTTATTTATGCACCGGATACCGGCAACTCGCAATTTGTCGGCAAAACCTTCAGTTTTCCAGGCACGGCCAGCACTTCTGCTTCGGGCCATGCAACCGGTGTTGGCTCACGCTTTTACGGTAACGACTCCATCGCCGGCGGCATTAGCAATATCACCAGTTATGAAGCCAACGAATGGCTTAGCAGCATCTCAAACAATACCGTATCAGCGCCCGCTAACGGCAGTCGGATTACCAATCACAGTTGGGTCGGCAACGGTGACACAACAGTCGACACCGGCAATATTCTGCGCCTGGTAGATAGGCAAGTGCAGCGAAATGAATTTATCCAAATTGTCGGCATGGCTAATAGCAGCAGCAATTCTCCGTTACTAGGCAGTGCTTATAACGTAATCGCGGTAGGCAGAACCGACGGCGCGCATGATAAAGGCTCCGACACCGTCGACTCGGTTTATGAGGCAGGACGAACGCGCCCCGATCTGGTCGCGCCCCAAACCACCACCAGCGCGGCCACCCCTATTGTTGCTGCCGCGGCGGCACTGCTCGTTGAAACTGGTCATAACGGCGGGCTGACTCTTTCAAAGGACTCATCCAACATCACAGGCGTGGGCACTGTCTATAACGCAGAACGTGCCGAGACCATCAAAGCCGCGCTGTTAGCGAGCGCTGACCGAACCACCGATAACACCTCGACATCCGCCAATATCATTGATTATCGCAGTAGCGGCCATCAAACCGGCAATGGTCTGGATGATCGCTTTGGTGCCGGGCAACTCAATATTTTGCATAGTTATCAGATCATAGCTGCCGGCGAGCAAAACAGTTTGCAAGACGGTGGCAGTAACAATGGCACAATTGCTTTGCACGGCTTCGATTACGATCCCTCCTTTGGCGGCAGTGCTGGTAGCAACCGTACCGCCACCTACAAGTTCAATGCTGATGAAGATTTAAATTTATCTGCATCATTGGTGTGGAACCTTGGCGTATCTGACAATTCCAGCCTAACCACCACCTTACACGACCTGAACCTGGAGTTATTCGACACCACCACGCAAACCACTACGGCATTTTCAGCAAGCACTATCGATAACACAGAAAACCTCTGGGTCGGTTTACTTATCGGACATAGCTATGAATTGCTGGTTAAATCCGGAGAGAGTAACAATTTCTCGTGGGATTACACACTTGCCTGGCATATGAGCCCTATTGATACCGCACCGGTTCCAGTACCCGCGGCAATCTGGCTGTTTAGTGGTGCTTTGGCGGGAATTGGCTTTGTTAATCGCCGCAAGATGAGTTGATTGGCAATAAAGGTAATTATTCGCTAGGGAAGCGCTGATTAAATCCTTCGACAAGCTCAGGATGGACGGTAACCTATTGATTTCGTTCGTGGTGAGTTTGTCGAACCATGCGCGAAATCGATTTGTTCAGCGCTTCCCTAGGAATGGGCCGTGCTCGCGATTGATAGAAATAAAACAATCGCGGGCACAGCCCGCTCCTACTAATACTCTTCGCTTAACAACTCAATTGAGTTTAATTTGGCCAAAATCGCTCACTTGTCGATGCGCGGCTTGGCTATTATCTACAGCGCCATCACGGATTAACCAATAAGTGTTAAATCCCGCTTCATGCGCGGCATCCAGCTCTTCTTTGATGTCAGACAAAAACAGCAGCTGTTCAGCAGGTACAGCGATTTGGTCAGCAATATTACGGTAAGACTGCGACTCTTTTTTGCCGCCGATATGGGTGTCGAAGTAACCTGAAAACAGCGGCGTTAAATCGCCATAAGCGGTATGCGCAAATAACAGTTTTTGCGCATACACCGAGCCGGAAGAATACACATACAAATCCAGCCCCTGAGCTTTCCAGGTTTTAAGACACTCGGCAGCATCCGGGTAGATATGGCCTTTGAAGTCTCCTTGCCGGTAACCGTCTTCCCAGATCAAACCCTGCAACGATTTTAACGGCGTCACTTTTTTATCTTCATCAATCCACTGAATAAACAGGGCAATGAGTTGCTCGATAGTCAGTTCAGCGCCAGCTTCAACGCGCGCATCGT
Source organism: Methylobacter sp. (assembly GCA_028712225.1). Lineage (GTDB taxonomy): Bacteria > Pseudomonadota > Gammaproteobacteria > Methylococcales > Methylomonadaceae > JABFRC01. The sequence continues at coordinate 278 of JAQTQN010000267.1, read as the reverse complement.
CCAGCAGCGTTTGCACTTGCGGCTCCTCGGCATGCTGATGAACATAGCCTGCTAAGTTAGCGCGTGCGTAAGGAAACAATACGTCTTTAACAAAAGAGAGCGACGAGGTTGTTCCTTCAATATCGGTAACGATAGCTTTGATCATGCCAGTTCAGCCACGTATTGATCGAGCGTCGGAAAAGTTGTGGCAATATCGCTGCCGGTAAAGTCGGCAACCCAGCCATCGGGTTTGGTAAATAGCCGAATGCAGGTGAACTGTGGATTCTCGCCCATATCAA
>JAQTQN010000266.1 GCA_028712225.1 Methylobacter sp. | reverse complement strand
TAAAGGTAACTCGCAACCGTTTCCAACCCAGCACCACTGAGCTTGCACCCAACACCACACCAAACAACACCCACGTCAACATCCAAGCATCCCAAATCGGCCGATAATAAAGCCAACCAAAATCCCAATGATGCAATGCCGAATAAAGCCAGCGCACCACACGCGCACTGCTATCCAGCTTGGCAAGCAACTTACCGTCTTGTGGATCCAAATACAGCTGCGTACCGACATCGTCAGCCAAGGTCACCAATACCACCGGCAACGGCTTTTCCACCAAACTTTGCCTATGTCTTGGGTAATAGTAACTATCGTATTCATTCAAAACCGTATGCGATGCAACCGGCGTTTTACCGGCAATACGACCAACGGCAGCCAGTAGCAATTCATCGCTGAATTCGGCGCGGGTGCCATCGGCAACTTGCGGTAACCGTTGCCCTTCACGCGTGTTAGCCAGAAGAACCACATCATCGCCCAACTTCTTCCAAGCCAATTCCACAACATCAGCACCATCAACAGCGGCAGAAAGCTCGACCGGCAACACTGGCAGCCAATTGAGCATCGCTTGCGGTAAGGCATTACCTGAATACCGAGCCAGCTCCTGCTTACTTGGATTACCTTGGGAAAATAATTTGCCCGGATTAGTGTCGATATAGCCGCTAAATGCCCAAAACAGCGCAAAAGTGCCGCCGATTAGACCCGTCCAAAAATGCCATTTAAACCAAAACTCACGATAAGGCTGGGTGCGGCCTTGCGAGTACGTGGGTTTACCGGCAAAACCAGGACGCCAACGTAACCAACCGATAATCAACCCAGTCAACGCGGCAATGGTGGCAAACAAGCCGGACCACAATTGCACATCACGGCGAATGCTACCCAAACCGATAGACTCCAGGGGTTTAAACAAATGCACCCAGTTGCCCGCATAATAAAACGCGCGGTCAACGCGGGTTGACACATGTAACACTTCACCGGTACGTGATGAAATCAATAACTCACTGCCGTCATCACCGATTGCAACGTGATGAAACGGACTTAAGGCCTCCTGATTGCGCAGGAAAATAGTGCTTGGCACGATGTCCAAATAACTCGCTTTGATCAACCCATTGTCGCCATTGGCTGCAAACCAGTTTTCAGCAATTTTTACGGCCTGCTCTGGCGAAGTCTCACGCAAAGTTCCATCAATTGCCGACAACGCAAAACGCTGCCCGAGGCTATCTTCTATCAACCATAAGGGCTCACCGGCACTGCGCACTAATCGGGCGTCGGCGATGCTAACGACAGCATCAATTTTGGCGGGTTGTGTACCTTCGCCCTCGGCACGAACAGCTTCGTCGGCCGGTTTGTTTTGCTTGCGCTTTTCTGCAACTGCCTGGCGTTGTTCGGTGCTGAGATTCCAAACCTCTCCCAGACTCAACCAACCTAATTCAGGGGCCAATGTTTCAGCATGAGCAAGTTGCTGGCTACGATTTTGGGTGGCGGGCGTAGTGTACATAATCACCAGTCCGGAAAAAAACCACACAAACATAAACAGCGCCAGCACCACACCTAACCAGCGATGGACTTGATATAACAGACGATTTAAAAACTTCATTGTTGTCCTCTCAAAGAAAATAGCGAAGAAAAAATGGCTGGAATATATCGCTGCATTTCTGCCCCCTTTTGTGATCAATCTTTAACATCTATTGCGCAGCTTTACCGGATAACTGTTGAATATGCTCTAGCGCCTTCTCAACATTTTCAGCCGGTTTAAGGTCGCCCACCGTTGCCACGATCTTGCCATCCTGGGCGACAATAAAAGTGGTGCGTGCGATTGAGCCATGATCAACCTGAACGCCACGAATATCTTTTCTACCTTTGGTTGACTCATCGGCATTCAATCCAAATGCATTGGCAATTTTGCCGTCGACATCAGAGGCGACGGGGAACTTGCTGGCGCAATATTCTGGATCCGCTGAAAATTGATTAAGTCTGTCTATGTCGTCCAATGACACGCCGACGATGGTTGCTCCCGCCGCAGTAAATTTGTCATGGTTGATAGCAAAGGTATGGGCTTGCACACTGCAGCCCTTGCCGTAAGCCGTTGGGTAAAAGTACACGACCACAGGGCCTTTTTTTAATGATTCCTGGAGTGAGTAAGCTGACGGCTTACCGCCAAAAGACGCTTGGGTATCGATAGCAGGCGCCGTATCGCCAGCCTGCAATGCAGCAAATACGGGTGATGCCGCCACCACTGATAATAAACAACCTAAAAGAAAACGCTTCATAGCAACTCCATTAAATCAATGTGGGTAGGAGCGGGCCTTGCCCGCGATCTGAGCGATGCCGTAAACCATTCGCGGGCAAAGCCAACTCCTACATAAACTTGTAACTAAAGCCCGGCTAAATAATTAGCCAAGGCGGTTATTTCGTCATCAGTCAGTGCTTTAGCCACTTTATTCATGACGCCACCCGGACTGTTAGCACGCTCGCCGAGTTTCCAACTGACCAATTGCGAGCGTAAATAAACTCTGCGTTGGCCGCCAAGCACCGGATAAATCACATCCTCGGCAATTCGGCCTTTGCCGTTTTCGCCATGGCAACTCACGCAAGCAGGAAGTTCTCTGACCGCATCTCCGTTCCAAAACAGGTTCTTCGCCGAAGTATCGCTGCCTGGCTCGCCTTCCATCACTTTCTGGCTGGCAAAATAAGCCGCAATATCGGCTTTATCTGCTTCAGTTAAATCCTCCGCCATGAGGGTCATGGTCGGATGCTTACGTTCCCCAGACTGAAAATTATCTAACTGCTTAATTAAGTACCCGGCATATTGCCCCGCATGATTGGGGATACGCTCGTCATTACTCATTCCATCTGACCCGTGACATTCTTGACATCGGCCTGCATCAGATCGCTGCTTACCGATAGCAGGATTGCCGTTACCGATTCGCTGACTGTTTAAATCAACACCTTCCTCAGCAGCCACGGTTTGCGTCGATGCAACAAAAGCCAAGACCAAAAACCAAGTTTGCCTACGTCCATGTCGATAACTTTTACGCGTACCGATACGCGACAACCCCATACTTACTGCGCTGTTTGTTTAGCAGCCGCCAGCTTTTGCACAGCTTCAAGTGCTTTTTCCACATTTTCCGCAGGCTTAATACCGCCGATAGTGGCAACGATTTTGCCTTCTGGCGTCACGATAAACGTGGTGCGTTCAGCAAAGCCATGATCGATGTCTACGCCGCGTGAATCTTTTTTGCCCACAGCCGCTTCTTTAACCACTAAGTCATAGGCTTTAGCGATACTGCCGTCCTTATCAGAGGCAACAGCTACTTTGCCTGCGCAGTATTCCGGGTCAGCAGAAAAATCATTCAGTCTTTCAATGCTATCAAGCG
>JAQTQN010000265.1 GCA_028712225.1 Methylobacter sp. | reverse complement strand
TGCGGCTGGGGAAAATTTGGGTTTCCACTGCCGTTTTCATTGCCTGAATGACTTGCCGAATCTGGCTGAGGTTGACGACCGAACGATCCAGCTCTTTGCCGGTGTAAAGCGCGTCTTCTTCGGTTTCCGCCCAGCGCTTTTTGCGGGTTTGACGGTCGCGGTGATCAACCCATTCCTTGGCTTTGAGTATCGAACCTTTTTGGGTAATTTCGGTTTCAATCTCGAAGACGTCGTAACCCACGTTGACGCCGTCGGCCACTGACTGCTCGTAGGTGTATTCGGCTACGATGTTTTCGTTGAAAAAGCCGAAGGTGCGTTTGTCGGGCGTGGCGGTGAGGCCGATCAAGAAGGCATCAAAGTAATCGAGTACCTGTTTCCACAAGTTGTAAATGGAGCGGTGGCATTCGTCGATAACGATAAAATCAAACGCTTCGATGGGCAGGGCTGCGTTATAGCGCACCAACTTGGCTTGATTGGCGCTTTGCTGCAGCTCGTTGAGCGAGACATCTTCGGCGGAATCGTCGATAGGCTCGCCGGACAACACCGAATACATGCGCTGGATGGTGGAGATGCACACCTGGGCATGCGGATCGATAGTGCTGCTGGATAGGCGCTGCACGTTGTAAAGCTCGGTGAATTTTCGACCATCATCGGGCGGCGTATAGGCCATAAATTCTTGATGCGCCTGTTTGCCCAAATTGCGGGTATCAACCAAAAACAAAATGCGCTTGGCGCCGCCGAATTTAAGTAAGCGATACACCGAGGTGATGGCGGTAAAGGTTTTGCCTGCGCCGGTTGCCATGTGTACAAGGGCACGCGGCTTGTTCAGGCCAAGGGATTTTTCCAGGCGCTGATTTGGCAATCACGCAGATTGCGTTGGGGCAGGGCGGGAAGTTGCTCGGTCATACGGCGCCGCAGGGTTTCGGGCTGACTGAGCCAATCGGCGATTTGGTCGGGCTTAAAGAAATGAAAGATTTCGCGGGAGCGGGGTGCTGGATCGCGGCCATCGGTAAAACGGATAATCTGGCCGGTACTTTCAAACAGAAAAGGCAGCGGCGTGGTGAGTAGTCGCCATTTAAGAGTCGCGTTGGCGTAGCGTTCGGTTTGTTTTTCAGTAACGGTAAGGTTTTCGCCTGCTTCATCACGCTTGGCTTCGATAACGCCGACCGCCTCGCGTTTAACAAATAGCACATAATCTGCCGGGCCTGTGTCGGTGGGGTATTCACGTACCGCAACGCCAAGAGCTGCACCTAAGTTAAGTTGCTTAAAGTCTTGAATTACCCAGCCAGCCTGTTCGAGTTTTTGATCGATGTGTTGGCGTGCTTTGGCTTCTGGGGTCATGTGGGGTGCGTCCTGCTGAACTGGTTGTCGGTGATGTCTTTTTATTTGATTATAACAGTCACGTCTTGATGCGGTCGATTTAACCCGCTGAATGGATAGCACCTAGACCGGCAGATTGGAGCGTCATTGGCCGACGGCATAGCTGCACTGCATAAGTTGATTATTCAGGGCATTATTAGCTGGATTGTTTGCTTCCGGGCGGGGCCGGTCAATCGCCAATGTAGCAATCAGGAAGTGCTGGTTGTATTGATTTATGCGTTGCGGCGTATCAAGTAGAAAGAACAATACATGGTCGTTGTAGTTCGTCACGTAACTGTAAACAATCCTTCATTCCTTTGTCATAGAAGAGTCTTAACCTGAGCCTGAAAAACAGATGCCGGATTAAGAAAAATCGATGATTTTTATCCCTGCAAGCGGTTGCAGGGTACTCTTTTAAGGGGATAAAGCGATGAAGCTGCTATATTCGATTCATAAGTGCGATGTGTTTATGTTCACTTGGCTGCTCAAAGTCAGGCTGCACGATTCCTTAACCAAGGTTAGCCGGGTGGTTTCCAAAACCGGCGATGGCCAGCTCTATGTCATTATCTTTGCCTTGTCGGCATGGCAACTGGGCTTTGCAAATGCCTTTGTACAAGCAATGCTGCTGGCGTTTTTGATCGAACGACCGGTGTATTTTGTCTTAAAAAACGGCTTTAAACGCAATCGTCCGCAAGCGGCGTTGGAAAACTTTCGCAGCAGCATCATTCCATCAGACCAGTTCAGCTTTCCCTCCGGGCATACTTCCGCGGCTTTTATGATGGCTACTCTGCTGGGCTATTCAGTCCCCGAGTTGTTAATTCCCTTATATTGCTGGTCTGCGCTGGTCGGGTTTTCCCGCATTGTGTTAGGCGTGCATTTTCCTACCGATACATTGATGGGCGCGTTGTTGGGAATTTGTACGGCATTGTTCAGCTTGGCGGTGGTGGCATGAAGATTTTCTACGGCGTGCAAGGCACCGGAAATGGCCACATCACTCGAGCCAGGGTGATGGCTAAAGAACTTTATGCGGCCGGGATAGACGTTAATTTTCAGTTTACCGGTCGGCCTGCAGATAAGTATTTTGATATGGAAATATTTAATGGTTATCGAGTACGCGACGGGCTGACCTTTAATACCGATCATGGTCGTGTTAATTACCTTAAAACCGCACGAGACGCTAAACCCATCACCTTTGTCAGGGATGTCACAAAACTGGATTTAAGCGGCTATGACTTGGTAATCAGCGATTTTGAACCGGTAACCGCTTGGGCAGCAAAACGCCAACATAAAAAGGTATTGGGAATAGGGCATCAGTATGCGTTTAATCATAAAATCCCCAGAGCCGGTTCTGATCCGATTGCCGATCAAGTGATGAAGTATTTTGCGCCTGCGGACATCGGCGTAGGTTTGCATTGGCATCACTTCGGGCAAGCGATTTTGCCACCGATTATCGATACTCCCGCGTTGCCCAAGTCCATTAATAAAAACAAAATCATCGTTTATCTGCCGTTTGAAGATCAAAACGAGGTGATCAAATTATTAGCGCCGTTTAAAGACTATGAGTTTCACATTTATGCGCCGGAAGTGGTGGCCTCCAATGTCGAGCACATTACCTGCAAACCATTATCGCGCGCAGGTTTCCAGAAAGATCTGTACGACAGCGCAGGTATTATCAGTAATGCCGGATTCGAGCTTGCCAGTGAATGTTTGCAGTTAGGCAAAAAAATTCTCGCCAAACCGTTGCATGCGCAAATGGAGCAGATTTCCAATGCCGCCGCGTTGCAACAATTGGGTTACGGTCATGCTATGACGGACATGGATAGTGCGGTGATTGAACACTGGCTGCATGATAAGCATGCCGTGCATATAACCTACCCGAATATTGCCAAGGTGCTGGTGCAATGGATTAAAGCGGGTATGCCTGAAATGGATGCAGATTTTATTGCAGAGATTTGGAACACTGTTGCCGTGTTACATGTTGAGCAGTAAACGCTAATACCAAATCTATAATGCACAGTAGGT
>JAQTQN010000264.1 GCA_028712225.1 Methylobacter sp. | reverse complement strand
GATAGCCAACTTGGTCGGGCAAACCGCCATATTCGGCTTGGGCATCGGCTTTATGCAGTCAATCATCGTTCTGGAACACACTTTACTCAACCCATAAGGTTCACCATGCTTGCTCGCTTAGCCCCCAATTATTCCTGCGCCTATCACTCTGACGACCTAGCCGATTTGTCGACTATTTATGAGCCTAACATCAATATGTGTGTTGTCGAGCGCCCGATAGATAAGGCGGTGGAAACATTTATGGGGCATCTGTTACCGGGTAGAAATGAAGTTAGTTTTGTTGAAAACATTGAGCCGACAGCGTTTGATTTTTTTTGCTTGATTCCTCAGCTAGGGCATTTGCCTGGTTACCGTGAGCTCTGTCTGGATATTGCCCGCTTGGCTAACCTGTTTAGTGATTTATTCGATCTAAAACGAGTGGGATTGCGTTTACGCACATTGGATCATCCCATGTGCCCACGCTTTCATGTGGATTCGGTAACTTGCCGCTTGGTCTGTACTTACGGCGGCGTCGGTACCCAGTGGCTGGAAGATGCCTATGTAGATCGCAGCAAGTTAGGCCAAATCTCGGCCGGACTTAAAGACGAGCAATCGGGACTGATTTTGGACCTCGATGCGATACACACGATGCCTGCCTATGCGGTGGGCTTGTTGAAAGGTAATGCCTGGGAGGGCAATGAACAGCGCGGTGCAGTACATCGTTCGCCGCAAGTAACAAAGGCATGGTCACGCCGATTATTGTTAACGCTCGATTTCGGCTAAACAACACTCACGGCGCGTGCCGAAAATCATTTATCCCCATTAACTGCAAAGAGAAACTAATGTCTGATCCTAACTGCGCCATGCTTGTTCCCGTGACCATATTGACCGGTTTTTTAGGGGCGGGAAAAACGACCCTGTTAAACCGCATTTTGTCTGAACAACACGGACAACGCATTGCCGTTATTGAAAACGAATTCGGCGAAGCAGGCATTGATAACGACCTGCTGATTCAAGGCGAAGAGCAAATCGTAGAGATGAACAACGGCTGTATTTGTTGCACGGTACGCGGCGATTTGGTGCGCATTCTGGGGGAGCTGGCGGAAAAACGTGAGAACGGATCGCTGCATTTTGACCGGGTCATTATCGAAACCACCGGTCTTGCCGATCCTGCGCCGGTTGCGCAAACCTTTTTTGTCGAGCAGGACATAGGCGAATACTACCTGCTGGATGCCGTTATTACTGTCGTCGATGCCAAGCATGCCCTTACACAGCTTAACGATTGTCATGAGGCAGCAGAACAAGTGGGCTTTGCCGACCGCTTGTTGCTATCGAAAACCGATTTGATTACATCGGCTGAAGTTGTCGCGCTGGAAACCCGTTTGCGCGCCATTAACGCAAAAGCACCCATTGCTCATGCTCATTTCGGCAACACCGACATCACTGAGATTTTGGATATACGCGGGTTCAACCTTAACGCCATTTTGGAAATTGAGCCGGATTTTCTCGACGATCTCAGTCATGAGCACGACGCCGGTATCAGTTCGTTTGTGTATCGTAGCGAACAAGCCCTGGATGCCGCAAAAATCATGGCGTTTATGGATGTGATGATCCGCGATTACGGCAACGACCTATTGCGCTATAAAGGCATTTTGCATATTGCCGGTTGTGATCGCAAAGTGATTTACCAGGGCGTGCATATGCTGCTGGGTGAAAGCATCGGCGCGCTGTGGGCAGACGATGAGTTACGCCAGTCGGTGCTGGTATTTATCGGCCGCAACCTGCCCAAACAGAAAATACAGGCTGCTTTAGATAATTGCCGGGGGCCGGTGTGCTGACGCGCTTAACAGGCGGGCGGCTGTTCGATCCTGCTCAAGGCTTTAACGGCACGGTTCACGATCTATGGTTTCGTAATGGCCTGATCGTTTCTTCGCCCGAAGCCGGTGTGGTGCCGGATGTCGATATTGATGTTTCCGGCAAAGTGGTTATGGCCGGTGCGATAGATATTCACAGTCATATCGCCGGAGGCAACGTTAATACCGCGCGTTTGTTATTGCCGGAACAACACCGTAACTTTATGGCCAGAAAGCTGGGGCATGCGTTTAGTACCGCGCGTTGGTCAACGACCGAAACCGGCTATCGCTATGCACAAATGGGTTACACCACTGTAGTTGAACCTGCCGTGCTGCCCGCCAATGCGCTGGATGCGCATTTACAAATGGCCGACATTCCGATTATCGATACCGCAGGCCTTGCGATACTCGGTAACGATGATTTTTTACTGCGGCTAATGCGGTCAAAAGCCAGTCAAAACCAGATCAACGATTACGTCGCCTGGACGCTGCAAGCCACCCGCTGTTTAGGCCTTAAAGTGATTAACGCCGGTGGCGCCAATGCGTTTAAATCGAACGTGCGCAGCTTCGATTTGGATGACGTGGTACCCGATTACGGCGTGAGTTCGCGGCAGATTTTGCAAACTTTGCAACGCGCCGCTTGCGATATTGGCCTGCCGCACCCGGTACATGTGCATTGTAATAATTTAGGCATGCCCGGTAATGTCGATACCGCCATCGCCACCATGGAAGCCGCGCAGGGTTTGCCGATGCACTTGGCGCATATCCAGTTTTACGGCTACGGCAACGAAGGCGACAAGGGCTTTTCTTCGGCCGCGGCGAAATTGATTGACGCCTTTAACAAACACCGCAATATCACCATGGATGTCGGTCAGGTGTTGTTTGGCCAGACCGTGACGATTTCCGGCGACGTGATTGCTCAATACAGCCGCCGCAATGATGCCAGCCCCAACAAATGGGTGATGTGGGATGCCGAATGCGAAGGCAGCGGTGGGGCGGTGCCGTACCGCTATCAGCAAAAAAGTTTTGTGAATAGCCTGCAATGGCTGATCGGCCTGGAAATATTTTTGCTGGCAGAAGATCCGTGGCGGTTATTTTTTACCACCGATCATCCCAATGGCGGGCCGTTTACCCGTTATCCGCATTTGATTCGTTTGCTGATGGATGCCGACTTTCGCTTGGAGTGCATGGACGGCTTACATCCTGATGCCGTGGCGATGAGCTTGTTAAAAGACCTGAAAAAAGAATTCAGTCTTTATGAAATCGCCACCATGACCCGCACCGCCGCCGCGCGCATGCTGGGCTTGCTTGATCGCGGGCATTTATTGCCCGGCGGCATTGCCGATATTGCCGTCTATAGCGAACAAGCCGACAAAGAAACCATGTTTGCAGAGGCGCATCTGGTTTTCAAAAATGGCGAATTAGTGGTTAAAAACGGCGTGGTTCAACAACGACTTCATGGCCGCACTCAAACGATACAAGCGCAGTTCGACCCACAAATCAAACGCGATATTCAAGCCTATTACGACCGCTTTTATAATTTAAGCCTGGATAATTTTGCGGTGAGTGA
>JAQTQN010000003.1 GCA_028712225.1 Methylobacter sp. | reverse complement strand
GCCGGTTTACTGCATGATTTTGGTAAAGTGGTGTTCACTGAATTTATGCCGGTCGAATTCAAACTGGCGCTAGAAAAAAGCAACTTGCTACAAATGCCTTTGCATGAGGCGGAGCTTGAATTCATTGGTATCAATCATGCTCAAGCGGGCAGAATTCTGGCCGAAAAATGGGGCTTGTCCGAACAATTGATTGCAGCCATTGCGCATCATCATGATCTTGACAGCACTAAATCGGCGTTGGAGGACTGCGTGTTTGCCGCTAATCAAATCAGTAAACATTTACGATTTGGTGATGGCGGCAATCCGGTATTAGAGTCGTTTTCGGAATCTACAGCGGCGCGTTTTGGCTTACAACATGAGTTACCTGCTGATTTTGCCATGCAACCGCTAATTGAAAGCTTAGGCGATCTAGAAGCAATAAAATCTGAGGCACAATCGTTTATTCACCTTTGAGACAAGGGGCAATTAATGAAATTCAAATTCTGGGGCGTAAGAGGTTCTATCCCGACGCCAGGCCCTCGCACTGTTAAATACGGCGGCAACACGACTTGCATTGAAATCAGGACTGACGATAACGACTTAATCATTCTTGATGCCGGCACAGGCATACACGCATTGGCGCAGGACTTGTTAAAAGAAATGCCTATTCATGCCAATATTTTCATCACCCACACGCATTGGGATCACATTCAGGGCTTACCGTTTTTCACACCGATTTTTATTGCCAATAATCGCATCACTGTTTATGGCAGTCAGGATCCGGTCACCAGTGAAGGCATTAACCGGGCCCTAACGGTACAACTACAATACAGTTTTTTCCCGATACGCGAGGCCCAGCTTAATGCCCGTGTCGAATATAAAACCCTCATTCCAGGCGTTCCGATTAACATTGGCAAAGCCACCATTACGCCGATAGTGCTCAGCCATCCGGTACTGAATTTTGGCTATCGCATTGATTGCGACGGGCAGTCGCTATTTTTTACCGGTGACTATGAGCCTGAGCTAAATATCTATAACCCTGAAGACGAGGAGTATGAGCAATTTCAGGTGTTAATTGAGGAAAAATGGCAGGAAGTTGTCTCCGCGATGGCGAATGTCGATGCGCTGATTGTCGACTCCTCTTACACCGACAGCGAATACGCATCAAAGCGAGGCTGGGGGCACGGGACTTATGCATCCGCGATCCAACTGGCAACAGCCGCCAGGGTGAAAAAACTATTTTTCACCCATCATGAACCGACCCGCACCGATGCGGATCTGGATGCAATTTATCAAACCTTACTACAGCAATATCCAGCGGTCGGCTTTGACTTCGAGTTAGCTCAGGAAGGGTTTGAAATTCCGCTTTGATCATCTTGAAATGGCTTAAACAAACGATCAAGTGCCGCATGCACTTCATCAATACCGGTCTTTTTTAATGCTGAAAACAGCTGGATAGTCACTGGAAAACTGACATGACTAAGCTCGCGTTGCACCTGCAATAAGGTATTTTTAGACGCGCCGTAAGCCAATTTATCGGCTTTAGTTAACAGCACATGCAGCGGCAAGCCTGTGTGTTCACACCACTCAACCATTTTCCAATCAAACTCGGTAAGCGGATGACGCACGTCCATCACCAAAATAATTGCGCATAAAGATTTGCGCTGGGTGAGATACGTTTCCATCAATTCGTGCCATTTCTTCTTCACTTCTAGCGGCACTTTTGCATAACCATAACCAGGCAAATCGACAAAACGTTGCTGAGCATTAATTTCAAAAAAGTTGAGCATTTGCGTTCTGCCTGGCGTTTTACTGATCCTGGCCAAGGAATTTTGCCGAGTCAGCGTATTAATTGCGCTGGATTTCCCGGCATTGGAGCGCCCGGCAAATGCCACTTCCAGCCCTTGATCCGGCGGCGTATCGTTAAGATGTGGAGAACTATTTATAAATTTTGCCTGGATGTAGATTGGATTCATCGCTGTCTCGCTTAGCTGTGTCAATTAGAGTAGAATTCGGCCACAATTTGGCGGCCATGTATCGACACAGGCTACCATAACTGATCATATTATTCCGAAGGGGAACCTGATGAAGAAACATCTGCTGGCACTTTCAATCACTCTGGCACTGGCCAGTGTATCAAGCCTTGTACACGCTCAAGGTAATCTTGCAGCGGGCAAACAAAAGGCTGCCGCTTGCGGTGCTTGTCATGGAGAAGATGGCAACAGCTTGATCTCAACATTTCCAAAGCTTGCCCAGCAGCATGGTTCTTATCTCATTCAACAGCTGCGAGCCTTTAAAGATGGCGTTCGCAAGAATGCCGTTATGTCGCCATTGGCAACGTCCTTATCAGACGAAGATATGGCTGACATTGCCGAATATTATGCCGCTCAAAAAGTGTCTGCCAATGCAGAGCCCACCCTTCCGCCCAATGATGACGATGTCAAAGCAGCAGATGTAAAAGATCCCTCGGCAAAAAAACCTGCCACTATCGAAACACTGTTAGCACAAGGCGGCAATTTGTACCGGAATGGCGACATTCCTAGAGCTGTTTCCGCATGCATCGCTTGCCATGGTCCTTATGGAGAAGGCAACAAGCCGGCTTCTTTCCCGGCGTTAAAATCGCAGCATGCCGATTACCTCATCAAAGCACTTAGTGATTTTAAATCTGATGAACGTAGCAACAATCCGGAAAATATTATGCACATGATTGCTAAAAAAATGACCGATGAAGAAATCAAAGCCGTCTCTTACAAAATATCGACCATGAAATAATTGTGCTGTCACAGCATCAATCAATAGATCAGGAGAATTTAACAATGTACAAAAAAATCATAGCGTCGGCATTGTTCAGCCTAATGCTTAGCTTTACCTCGATAATCAATGCCGAAACTGCCGGTTATGAAGCCGTAACACCCGCACAACCAACCAAAAGTACCGACAAAATCGAGGTCATTGAGTTCTTTTGGTATGGTTGCCCGCATTGTTACAGCTTTGAACCTTCCTTATCGAAATGGGCCAAGACACTGCCTAAAAATGTTGAATTTATCCGCCAGCCGGCAGTATTTAGCGAACTTTGGGGCAAACACGCGAAGGCTTATTTCACCGCCGAAGCGCTGGGCGTAGTCGACAAAGTCCATTCTGATCTTTTTGATGCCGTACAAGCCAAACAATCACTTGAAACGGAAGATGAGCTGGCTAAATTTTTTGCCGCTCATGGTGTGAAGGACAGCGATTTTCGCACTAACTACAATTCATTTTTAGTCGATGCAAAAATGCGTCAGGCTAAAACCATGGCTGCACGTTATGGCGTAACGGGTGTTCCTGCCATCATCGTCAATGGCAAATACAGAACTAATGCCACGCTGGCAGGTTCTCAAGAAAAAATGATTGATGTCATCAATCAGTTGATCAAACAAGAGAGTAGCGCTAAATAATTGCTAGTCGTATAAATGTTGTAAATTGATGCAGTCGGGTTCGATATGTTTTTCTCAAAAAAAGAAGTTAATGAAAAAGACAAGTGGCGGGAAAAGTACCTGGAGCTGCTGGACGAGCAAGAACAAGCTGATAAAGGCCGTCAAGAGCACGAACAACTCTTGTGCCGGGCCATTATCCGCTTGTCGATTGCAGCCACTGGCTTTGACCGCCAACTCGATCCGCATTTAAAGCGTATCAGAGAACAGTTAAAAGTTGGTATTGACAGTCATAAACTTAAAGCTGAGCTGGAAAATTTTACCCAAGCCGTCGCCCAGCTCCAAAGCACGACACCGCAAAATCATGAATTGGATGCAAGCTTACTGATTGATTTTTTGCTGCAGCAATATTCCTCTCCAACACATCAACATTTACTGCACTGCGCTAAAAAGCAAGCCGAAGACAACCAGTTCGAAAATACCAACCAGCTTTTTAGCACCTTACTTAATGCACTGGAATCAGAGCATCAAACCAGCCCCATCGATAGCCTTATCAATAGCCATATCGATACGGAAATTGTCAGTCGGCAATTACTGCACCTGCTTGAAGGCATCAAAATTCCTGGAGTTTTTGAAAGACAGGCGCAAACGGTCAAACAATTATTAGTTGAATCGTCTCAATCAACGGCGATTTTTGAGCCGGTACTCAATAAATCCGTCGATTTGCTGCTGAAAATCACCCAATACAATCAAGCAGAACAACAAGACGTCGACAAATTTCTAGGCGCACTTACCGATAAGCTCGCGGAAGTCAGTTTAGCGTTGATTGGCGTCAGTTCAGTTGCAACGGAAACCGCAGAAAGTCGTAGTCATCATGACCAGTCCGTCACTGCACAAATGCAGCAGCTACAAGCCAATTCAGCCAACGCTACTTCACTAGAGCCTTTAAAAGCTGCAATTACTGAACGATTGTCAACAATTACCCAGGAAATTCAGCGTCATAGTGCAACCGAGCAAACACTACGACAAAAAACTGAACAACAACTAGAAGCACTAAACGGCAGAATTGCCAACATGGAGTCAGAATCTTCCGAACTGAAATCCAAGTTAATTCTCGCCAATAATCAAGCTTTCAGAGATTCACTTACTGGTTTGCCCAACCGCACCGCTTACAACGAGCGCCTAGAAGCAGAAATAGCGCGCTGGAAACGTTATCTAGCGCCGCTCAGTTTGATAGTTTGGGATGTTGATCACTTTAAACGCATTAACGACACATACGGCCACAAGGCTGGCGATAAAGTATTGTTATTAATTGCCAGACAACTGTCTGCCCACTCTCGCGAAACTGATTTTATCTCGCGTTTTGGAGGTGAAGAATTCACGATGTTGCTGCCAAATACCAACAAAGAATCGGCATTAATATTAGCCAATCAATTACGGGCAACGATTGAAAAAACCGGCTTTAATTCCAACGGCAGTGCCGTGGTAGTCACCATCTCTTGCGGCATTGCCGATTTTAATCCAGGCGATGACGACGAAACTGTATTTGAACGCGCTGACAAAGCACTTTATCAGGCTAAACAGCAAGGCCGAAACCAATGCTGTTTAGGGTAAGCCAATCTTAGAGTTTGACTTACCAAATCAAATCATCAGGAATCTGAAAAGCCGCATAGGCATCAGAGGCATTATCAGCTTGCTGATTGAAAACAATAACGCTGCTCGCATCACGGTCCAATATTTTTTTTGCCACCTCGGCAGACACCACCTCATACGCCCCCGCTAGCTTAACAATTGCCACACGTCCCTGAATAATCTGTTCGCGCATCGCGTTGGCAACGTATACAGTTTTAATCTTGTTATTGTCGTTAAAATTGTAAGCCAGTCCATTCTCGTCTTTGGGCTGCCGATTCAGCTCAATCAGCTGCTTTACTTGGGCGACTAATTGCTTTTGCTCATCCTGCAACTTGCGCAACTGATTAAGCTCTTTATCCCTGGCTATTTTTTCGGCTTGAGCTTGTTCAGCCAGCAATTTCGTTTCATCCACCACAACGACATTGTTTTTTTGTTGCTGACGAGTCTGTTTGTGCTTATTAGATTTAATCGTTTTAGCTTTGGCACTACTTACCAAACCTGACTTTAACAACTGATCTTGTAACGATAATTTTTGCTTACTCATAGAAAGTCCAAATACTGAGAAAATACTCATTAAGCGCTTATTTTGATACACAACTTCAAAAACAGCTATCAACAGATTGTGACAATAACTGACTCAACCACTAATTAAGTAATTTGATTCACACACATCAATCTAATCTGGACTCCGGCAATTAGCAATCTACTTGGTGTACCGAAATCTTTTGACAAAAACTCTTACAAAAATCGTCACGGGAACCGTATCCCCTAGAAACTGATTATAAAGTTTTTCAATATCGCTAAACGACAGAAACGCATAAACCCCAACACCTTTGGCAAAACTGAATTCGGCACTTAATAATTCAATAAAATCTGTTCTTTCCAAAATCAGTGATTGTGTTTTCATTGACGTGTTCATTTATCTCTCCCGGTAATTTTTTGACATATATCTGCAACTAGCATTATTAGTGCCACACTGGATAGCGATGTATCGGCTAAGCCACGCATAGAGATCCAGCTATTAGCCCACGTCCAAACCCTACTTCATCAACATTTTTAAGCTATAATTGGCCCCCTTTTTATTGCCTCTTGTAGCCGCCGTGTCGAATAAAACCCACGATATATCAACGTTTCAGGGACTTATTCTTGCCTTGCAGGAATACTGGTCAGCTCAAGGCTGTATTTTGTTACAGCCGTTAGATCAGGAAGTCGGTGCGGGGACTTTTCACCCTGCCACCTTCTTACGCGCCATCGGTCCTGAGCCCTGGAATACCGCTTATGTGCAGCCGTCACGGCGGCCGACAGACGGCCGTTTCGGCGAAAACCCCAACCGCTTGCAGCATTATTACCAATTTCAGGTAATGCTGAAGCCCTCGCCTAACAACATCCAAGAGTTATATTTGGGGTCGTTGCGCCATTTGGGTTTTGACTTGCTCGAGCACGATATTCGCTTTGTCGAAGACAATTGGGAATCGCCAACATTGGGCGCCTGGGGCTTGGGCTGGGAAGTCTGGCTAAACGGCATGGAAGTCACCCAGTTTACTTATTTCCAACAAGTCGGCGGCCTGGAATGTCGACCGGTGACCGGTGAAATCACTTACGGGCTGGAACGCATTGCCATGTATTTGCAGGGTGTTAAGAGCGTTTATGACTTGGTCTGGACCAAAACCCCGCACGGCACCGTCACTTACGGCGACGTGTTTCATCAGAACGAAGTGGAAATGTCGGCGTTCAATTTTGAACATGCCAATGTCGATTTTCTATTCGGCTGCTTTGATACCTACGAGCAAGAATGCCAAAAGCTGATTGCCGTTAATCTGCCGTTGCCTGCCTATGAAATGGTGCTGAAAGCCTCGCATACCTTCAACTTGCTGGATGCCCGCCACGCCATTTCGGTCACCGAGCGCCAACGCTATATTTTAAGAGTCAGAACCTTGTCCCGAGCCGTCGCTGAAGCTTATTACGCGCGGCGTGAATCATTGGGTTTTCCGATGTGTAACACTCCAGCCGAGTAATTTATGACAACGTTTTTCAACTCGGTACAGATCCGCAACTTTAAGTCGCTTAAAGATGTCACTTTAAGCGACTGCAGGCGTATTAACTTGCTGATTGGTAAACCGAATGTTGGAAAATCTAATATTTTGGAGGCTATTGGGTTGTTTAGCTTGCCTTATATTAAATACAACAAGAGCAAAAAAATAACGCAATTCGTTAGATTAGAAAATATTGCCGAATTATTTTTTGATGGGAATATAGAAGAAAAAATTAATATTAAGGCTGATGATGGCAGTTTTTGTAGCGTTGAATATTTACCCGAATCAGGTTTCGTTGGATTTGAAATAAATTTAGAAAACCAAGACGTTGCTTATGAATTATATGGAAACTTGCCAACTGTTGACCTTAAAACCTCAGAAAGCCACACCTTGATTGCAGACAATAAACTCAGTCTCGTGGGTTCTTATAAAAAGCATGATTACCCATCTCCAAAAGTTAAATATTATAAATTTCCTCATACTCTTATTTCGAAAGCGCAAGACCTTGTAAAAACCGTTGGACTGATACCGCCTAGCGGAGTTAATTTTTTCGATATTATCCAGAAAGGTAAGCTAAAAGATGAATTATCTGGATTATTTACTGGATACGGATTACAGCTTCTGCTTGATAAGACAAATCAAACAGTAAGGATAATGAAAGCATTGAAAGACAATAAAACAATGGTTTCATTGCCCTACAGCTCTATTGCCGATACGTTGCAAAGGGTAATATTTTTTAAAACGGCAATTACTTCTAACAAAAATTCAATCTTACTTTTTGAAGAACCCGAAGCTCACTGCTTCCCACCTTATATCACTCATATTGCCAGAGAAATTATTGACTCAGAAAGCAATCAGTTTTTTATTGCTACGCACAGCCCTTATATTCTCGATACATTTTTAGAAAAAGACCGTGATGATTTGGCAATTTATATGGCAGATTTTAAAGATGGACAAACAGTTATTAAAAGACTGACTGATGCTGAATTAAATGATGTTTACGAATATGGATTAGACCTGTTTTTTAATGCTGAGTTATTCACGGATGAAATCTAATATAAATTTATGCGTTATGCCGGAATGCTTTCTCGATACAAATTTGGTTGAAACGATTGTTCCTCCTGAAAGAATTGGTAGCGCACGCGGTTATAATCACCAGCGTAGCTGCAATAAAGTGGTTGACGAAATGCTGGGCAAATTGAAAGATGATTTCGCAGTAGGTATTGTGGATAGCGATAAAAGGCCATTATCTCGCACTTCTGAATTTGCATTACTTGCTGAAAAACAACATTTAAAGCTATATAAGCATCCACAAAAAAATCATTTTTTAATATTTCATCCGCCCATTGAACAATGGATTCTCAATGAGGCCCAGCAAGTTGGTATTACCTTAGATCACGTTAGATATAATTTGCCGACTACGTTAAAGGGGTTAATAGATGAATCAAAAAGTGAGTTCAGTAAAAAAGATCCCCGATTTAAAATCTTGTTTCGTGATTTAAAAATGAACAATGCAATAGGTATAAATCTCTTGGCTAATTGGATAGAGTATTTAAAAGCCAACCCCTATAACGCCGACAGCACAACGTTACAAAATCTGTGACAATCACTATTAACAAAGGTCGCCCCTGTGTCAGATAAAAAACATCTACTTTTCGAGCTAGGCTCGGAAGAACTGCCGCCAAAAAACCTGCTGAAGTTAAGCAATGCCTTACTGAACAATATCGTTCAGGGCTTAAACGCCGCGGAGCTCACTTTCACTACAAGTAAGGCATACGCCACACCTCGCCGTTTGGCGGTGTTGATTGAAAACTTGTCTGCCGCCCAGCCTGATAAAACGGTAGAAAAGCGCGGTCCTGCACTGCAGGCTGCCTTTGCCCCGGACGGCAGTCCAAGCAAAGCGGCATTAGGTTTTGCCACCAGTTGCAACACCAGTTTCGAGCAGTTGGAGCGCTTAAAAACCGACAAGGGCGAATGGCTTAGCTTTACCCAACAGGTAAACGGCCAAGCCACCGAGCAGTTGCTCCCGGAGATTATTCGTCAAAGCATTGCCGATTTACCGATCGCTAAAAGGATGCGCTGGGGCAATAACACCACCGAATTTGTTCGGCCGGTACATTGGGCGGTATTGCTTTATGGCAATGAGGTGATTGACACGGAAATTTTAGGCCTGAAAACCGGCACGCTTACCCATGGACATCGTTTTCATGCGCCGCAAGCGATAACGATTTCCCAGCCGCAAAATTACGCAGACATTCTGTATACGCAAGGCAAAGTCATTGCCGATTTTGAGCAACGCCTTACGTTGATTCGTGATGCGGCCAATCAAGCAGCCTCGGCGGTGGGCGGCTTGGCACATATCGAAGAAGATTTGCTGGAAGAAATTGCCGCCTTAAACGAATGGCCGATGCCGATTACCGGCGGTTTTGATGTGCGTTTTCTTGAGTTGCCTGCCGAAGTGCTGATTACCACCATGCAAACCAACCAGAAATATTTTCCGGTTAAAAATGCAAAAGGGGATTTGTTGGCGCACTTCATAACCTTCAGCAACATCGAAAGCAGCCATCCTGAATCCATTCAACTCGGTAATGAGCGCGTGGTGACTCCTCGGCTTTCCGATGCAGAATTTTTCTGGAAACAGGATAGAAAGAAATCTCTGGCAGACCGCGTTGACAGCCTCTCTACAATTGTTTTTCAGGAAAAACTGGGCACCATTAGCGACAAAACCCAGCGCGTTATCAAACTTGCAGAAAGCATTGCCAAGCAGCTCAATTTTAATGTCGACCTGTCCAAGCGCGCAGCACTGCTGGCCAAAACCGATTTGATGACGGAAATGGTCGGTGAGTTCGGCAATCTGCAAGGTCTAATGGGCCGTTATTACGCGCTGGCCGATGGCGAGCCGGTCGAAGTCGCTTGGGCAATTGAAGAGCAATATTTCCCTAAACAATCCGGCAGTCCTGTCGCCACTAGCGCGATCGGCGTCGTGCTTGCCATTGCCGAAAAAATAGACACCTTAACCGGCATTTTCAGCGCCGGCTTGATCCCGACCGGCGATAAAGACCCTTATGCATTGCGCCGGGCTGCGCTGGGTGTGTTGCGTACCGTTATTGAAAACAACTTGGTGCTCGATTTACCCGAAAGCATTGATGTTGCCCTGTCGTTGTTTACTCATGAGTTTGATATTGAAGCCACTCGTAACTCTGTCACCGATTTTATTTTCGATCGTCTGAAAGGTTACTGTCTGGATCAGGGTTACAGCACTGATGAGTTTGATGCCGTGCTCACAGTTAATCCAACCCAACCTTTGGACTTTATACAACGGCTACAAGCGGTTAAAGACTTCAGGCAACTGCCTGAAGCAGACAGTCTGGCGGCCGCCAACAAGCGTATTCGCAATATCCTGAAAAAATCTGACACACCTGCGGCGGCAAACATCGGCGGCTTAATTGATCGATTGGTGGAACCGCAAGAGTTAGCGCTGTTAGCGGCTGCACAACTCGCCGCGAAAGACATTCAGCCGTTATTGGCAGAACGCGACTATCAAGCAACGCTCAATAGATTGGCTACGTTACGTAACGATGTCGATGCGTTTTTTGATAATGTCATGGTGATGACTGATGACGCTGAATTACGCGCCAATCGGTTGGCCTTGCTTAATTTCTTGTCGGACCAGTTTTTAACTTGCGCCGACATTTCTAAATTGCAGGCCTAATTTTTTACCCCCATTTTTCAAATGGGGATTTTCAAATATTAGCCTCCCAACCACATAACACAGCCGTTTTTGAGACTATCCATGAACAAGCCAGCTAACGTAAACAGAGAGAAAACCTTGCGGGTTTATCTCGGTTCCGCCCTGTTATTTGTTTGTATTTTTTTGTCCGCAACTATCATCGGCATATTGATTTTGTTGGCGTTACCGTTTTCATTGCGGGTGCGCTATCAGCTTGGTGCGGCCTGGTGCGGCCTGGTCGTCTGGATGGGCAAGTTTTTTTGCGGCATTGACTATGTCGTCGAAGGCCGCGAGCACATTGCACCCAATCAACCTTACATTGTGCTGTGCAAACACCAATCGGCCTGGGAAACATTGGCCTTAAGAACCATTTTGCCGATGCAAACCACCTTACTAAAAAAATCCTTACAGTGGTTTCCGATTTGGGGCTGGGCGCTGGCAGCATCGGACTCTATTGCGATAAACAGGGACAATCAGCGCGAAGCCATGCGCATCTTGTTAACTAAAGGCACAGACTGTTTGCAGCGCGGCTTATGGGTAGTAATTTTTCCCGAAGGAACGCGCATTGCGCCCAAAACGGAAACAAAATTCAGTGCCGGCGGCGCTATGCTGGCCCACAAATCCGGCTATCCGGTACTGCCTATTGCCCTGAATGCGGGCACCTATTGGCCGCGTTACAGTTTTTTAAAATATCCGGGCACCATTACCGTAAAAATCGGTCCGCCGATCATCAGTAAAGGCCGTAAAGCTGCTGATATAAATGCCGAAGCCGAAGCCTGGGTGACGCAAGCAATGCAAGAATTGGAAAATCCATAGCGAACTGCTATTTCCTGGGCGGGGATATAATGACATCTCTGCCTAACACCAACTCAACCAACGGAAACATCCATGAAGAAACCATTACTCATCTGCATTATTGCTTTATCGCTCACCGCTTGCGCAGACAAACAACAATACGAGCAAGCCGTGTTAGAACAAATGCAGCAAGAACAGGATGTTAAAGATTATAAAATTGAACCCGAAAAAATGACTGCCTGCGTGGTGGACTTAAGCTCCAGCAACATGCCAGGGCTGTTTCCTTTTGATCCGGCTCGTATGACTGCTTATCGCAATTACGCAAAAATGCTCACCTTGGGCAAAGCGGCAGATCCTAAAAAGACATTGGAAGAATTGCGTAATGACTTTGGTTCGCCCAAAGCCCTTGCGGAAGCACATACCAATTTCACGGAAAGTTTTATGGAATGCATCGCTTCAAACATTTCTAAAAATGAAGACGCGGCTAAGACAGAAAAATAAGGCTTGAGAGGGGCATATCGAAATACTGAAGTTTCGAGCCCCCTCTAATGTGTGCTAACTGACTCGCATAAAAATACCCCGCACTCGCCAAAGCTTGACGAGTGCGGGGTATTTCGACCGGTTTTATCCTTAACCCAACAACTCCCCTCTTAGCTGATATAAAACTGCCGCATCATGTCCAAACCTTCGTGTTCGAGATTATGGCAGTGGTAAAGAAACAAGCCCTTGTAATCTTGAAACGGTTTAACGATTTCAACTTCTTCTCCAGGCATTACCAACACGGTATCTTTCCAGCCGCTGTCGATAAAACCGTCTTTAACGGTTTCGTATCCCGGCGACCCCATGCTGGAGATTTTTCTGGATAGAATCTGGTATTGCTGACCATGTAAATGTATCGGATGAGCCATGCTCATCATCATACCGCCACCCATGCCGCCCATCATTCCTCCGGCTTGCCCTGACGCCTCGGTTTTTTTATCGCCGCCATGCTGCATGCCGCTCATTTCTCCCGTGCCGCCTGATTTGCTCTCGGCTTTATCGCCGTGCTCCATTTTTTGTTCTCCGCCGTGTGCATGGAAAATTTTGATTTTTTTAATCGATCCCAACTTCACTTTTTCAATGTCCATCACTTCGTCCATCGAAAATGGCTTAGTATTCAAGCGCATTGCCATGGGGCCTTCAGAAATAGCAATGGGAATCGGTTGACCGGCATTGTCGGTATCAGCGGCAGTCAAACGTTGAAAAGTGACTAATTTTTCCGGCAGCTTAGGCGAATCCGACACTTTTTCAGTGATCTTAAAAGTAGCAATCACAAACTTGGCACCTTGGGCCAGACCATTCATCATGCCCATTCCGCCGCCGTGCATACCTCCCATGCCCATACCTTGATGATCTCCTGCTTCAGTTTTGTTATCGCCACCATGTTGCATGCCGCCCATCATGCCCATGCCGCGATGTTGTTCGCCTCCAGCTTCGGAATGTTTGCCGCCCTTGTGCATTTTCTCGTACATAGCAGGCATGGTGCCGGAATGCGGCAAGCTGAACATAACCAGTTTTGATCCCGCTTCGCGGCCGGTAAAATCCAGCCACAAATCGACTCGTTCACCGGGGGCCAGCATGATGTAAGGCCGTGTTTCCGGTTTTTCCAATAAGCAGGCATCGGTGCCGATGGCGGTTAATGGCGTACCGTCTTCCCAACCTAATTTGTAAATTCTGGAACTGGAGCCGTTCAATGCACGGAACCGATATGCCCGAGTTTTTACTGCAAATTCGGCATCTTTTTTACCGTTCACCAAAATGGTATCGCCCAAAAAACCCATCATTTTGCCCATCATGCCGTGCAAATATTGCAGCTGGTTATTGTCGTCAAAAGTCCGGTCTTGAATGGCGAACGGCACATCGTATTCACCGCGAGGTAAATCCAAGGCTTTTTCATCATCGTCGGATACAGTAATCAAGCCCGCCAAGCCTCTATAAACTTGCTCTGCTGTTAAATGGTGGGCGTGAGAATGATAAAAACTGGTACCGGCACGATTAAGCACTTCAAACTCGTAAACGAATTTTTCGCCCGGTTCAACGGTGTACATAGGATGCCCGTCGCTGCTTTGCGGTACATGCAGGCCATGCCAATGGATAATATGGGGCTCGGTCAGCTCATTGTTAAAATAAACTCTGACCTTTTGGCCTTTGACAAAATGCACAATCGGCCCCAGATGTGTGTCGTGCAATTGGGTCAAGGTATCTTTAGGGCCTTTTAACAGTTTGGCGAAATACTTTTGTACTTTGGTTTTTTTGCCTTGGTCGAAGATGGAGATGAACGCGTCTTGAGCGGTAAACTCAAGCTCGACATCGGCATTAAATCCTGGTGTTGGACTGGTTTTAATTTGGCTGGATTCGGCCAGCAGCACACCCGGAAAGGCAGCAAGCGTGGCACCGAACAGGGAATATTGCAAAAACTGACGTCTATCGACGTGTTTTGGGGTTGTCATAGCGGCCTTCCTCGTTATAGTTATAATAATTCTTAGCTTAGCTTTCGCTAACTTTTGAAAAATTACGCCTCCCCACCCCTTTTTTCAACCACCTATTTTGCTCTTGAATTAACCCATTCTTTCCAGCTGTAAAAAACTATAGCTAAAAGCCACCTGCGGATCGTTATCAATATCTTCGCGATTTAATTCCCGCCATTCATCCCAATTGATTTCAGGAAAAAAAGTGTCACCCTCAAAAGCCGCATTAATTTGCGTTAAGTAAAGCCGGTCGGCACGCGGTAATAACGCGTCATAAAGTGCCGAGCCGCCAATCACAAAAATCTCGTCGGCTTGCTGACACGTGCTAGCCAATGCGCTGTCGAGATCATTAACGACAATACAGCCCGCTTGGCTGTAGCCGGAATTGCGGCTGATGATGATATTGGTGCGGCCGGGTAGCGGCCTGCCGATAGATTCAAAAGTTTTTCGGCCCATCACAATCGGCTTGCCCATGGTGATGCTTTTAAACTTTTTAAGATCAGCGGATAAATGCCAGGGCATCTGGTTGTTTAAACCAATCACCCGATTGCTCGCCATCGCGACGATAAGAGATATTTTCATTTTACTGATGGATTTGCTTTGTTATTCTGGAAAGACGTCAACTAAAGGCCCGCATCATACTATGAAAATACTGCTAGTTTTCACCGGAGGAACCATCGGCTCCACCGTATCGGAAGGCACCATCGACACCTCCGGCAATGCGCCGTTCAAATTACTGCATTTGTTTGAGCAGCATTATCCCGAGCATCAACAATTGCAATTCGACACCTTGCAGCCACTGCAAATTCTCAGTGAAAATCTCTCTCCCGCCGCCTGGCCAATCATTATTAACGCCATTGAAAAAGCGAACCCCAGCCAATATGACGGCATCATCATCACCCACGGCACCGATACCCTGGCTTATAGCGCCGCCGCGTTAAGCTTTTATTTCCACGCCCTGAAGCTACCGATCCTGCTGGTGTCCAGCAATTATCCGCTGGATGATGAGCGCGCTAACGGCTTGGAAAACTTTATCTGTGCTGTTGAGTTTATTCGTCAACAAATCGCTACCTGTGTTTATGTACCCTACCGTAACCCGCAACAAACCATGCAAGTACACCAAGGCAACCGGCTGGCTTGTTCGTTACAATTAAGTGGGGATTTTTTCAGCGTTCAGGGCAACAGTGCCATGCGCTTTGAAGAAGGTGGTTTTGTAAAACTTACGCCGTCGGCAAAACAACCTGAAATATCGATAGCGCCATTAACAGCCAATTTTTCCGACCAAATCTTAATGATAAAACCTTATCCCGGTTTGGATTATCGACACTTTGATTTGGAGAATGTCGACGCGGTACTACACGATCTCTATCACTCCGGCACTGCTTGCGCCTCGTTACAATGGGGCGCTCAACATTCACTGATCGAATTCATCAAACACTGTAAAGCGGAAAATGTACCTATTTATTTGGCCCCGGCCATACATTCGCCCGATGCCTATCAAAGCACACTAACCCTGTTGGAACACGGCGCGCAGATGCTCTGGAACCTGTCGATTGAAGCCGTTTATGTAAAGCTGGCGCTGGCGTACGGTAATTTTACTGACCAGCAGCAAATCTTGGCTTTTATGACGAATGATATTGCTGGAGAGCATATTGGCTGAGGGGAATACCTAACCATAACTATCTTGGCTTGCTACTCAATTCTCAATGCAATAAAAAACCCGGCACATCAAAGACTGATGTGCCGGGTTTTTTAAGACTAACTTGTTGCTGTTATGCAGCCATTTTGCGACGACGCAGACCAACAAAACCCGCTAACGCACTACCGAATAACCAAACTGCACCAGGAACAGGTACAGGAGAAGTAGTAATGTTTAATTTATAGTCAGATACGTTTTGACTCCAAGTGCCAACACCGTTGCCACCCAGATAAATGGAGTAAATTTGACCAGCTAACGCAGTGAATGTTAAACCGTTAACTGAATCAACTGTTGCGTCGTGAGTCAGGTAAGTCAGGTTAGCTGTACCAAACGGGTTACTGTTAGTTTCAGGTTTTGTCGCATTATTCCAGCTACCATGATGACTGTAATTTCCAGTATTGGTGTCCATGCCAGTAAAAACGGTCACGCCAAAATTGTTATTGACGAGGAGCCCTGCAGGCGTGCCTGCTATGCCTAAAGTAGAGAGATTAATAGTCACATTTTGGGTAACATTAGATTTAATCAAACCAATGTCAGTTTGGTGTTTCCATCCGGTACCGTTAGTATCTTTCCAAGCGCCAGCACCAGTATCTATTTCAGCAGCAACGCCATAATCGGCCAGGGAATCAGCGGCAGAAACTTCCAATGAATCACCTGCAGCGTGAATTTCGGCTGCCCAGTTCAAATGTGAAGATCCTGTGTAACCAAAAGGCAATGCACCGCCTGAAGTGCCGAGCCAAGGCGCTAAAGTACCTTTGTTGCCTTGGCTTTCCGGACCAGTAGCGATAGCGTCTGCATCAGCGCCGTCAAAAGTACGTGTCCAGCCGTCAGTTTGAGATGTGGCTGTTGTAGTAAAGGTATTGTAAGACACATGAGCTTCTGCCGCAGTTGCACTCATCATCAATGCAGTTACCGCGCCTGCAATAGCCAATTTTTTAAATTGAGTCATCGTTTTAGTTCCTAGTAGTTATTATGTTGATTAAGCGCATTCTTGTGTTTGAAAAATGCACTCATAGCCCCCCATTATTGAGAGGACAACCCGGCTGCCTTGTTAGGATCAAGACCCGTGGCTTTCCGAACCCGCCTCACGACGGGGGTGGCATAAGAGCTTAAGCTCTTGGATTTCCCTGATAGCTAACTCTTCCTGAGGTCAAGTGGGCATTAATGTTTGTGCCAAACTTGTCTAACTGCCAAATGGAAAGCACTACTCGTGCCAATGCTTATTTTTTAAATAAAATCATTAATTTACAATGATTTGTGATTCAGGCTTACCTATGCAATCGACACTGACTTTTTGAATGGGGGTGTGATATGGCTTATTTTTTTACGTTAAATAACATAGTTTAATTTAATTGTCGGGCTAAATTAAGATGCTTCCTTAAAGAGCGAACTCATATATTTCAAGCGGTATTAGTAGCCTGCTTATCGAAAAACTTAATGTTCATGGTATTAAATAGCTGATTTTTAACCATAACGTATCAATAACAATTGACAGCTCAATTCTATTCACAATAAAAAAACCCGGTGCATCAAGAAATGATGCACCGGGTTTCTGTTTAACAGATGAATTCTATGATCTGTTATGCAGCCATTTTGCGACGACGCAGACCAACAACACCTGCTAACGCACTGCCGAATAGCCAGACTGCGCTTGGGACAGGCACAGCGGAAATGTTGGCCACATAACTCTGGTTAGTTGTACCTGTACCGCCTGTACCATTACCACCAATCCACAAACTGTAATGACCAGCTGCCAGACCAGTGAATAGATACGAAGCAACACCACCGGCTACTGTAGTCGATGCTTGCCCCAAATAAGCTAAGCCGGTTGTTCCTCTAGGATTAACTGGAACTGCTGGCAGCGCAACGTTCCAAGAACCGTGCTTAGTGCTAGTTGCAGAAGTATCCCAGCCACTAAAAAGAGTAAAGCCCGGAGTAAAAACAGAGCCCTGAGTCGCATCAGCCGCAACTGTAATCAATAAATCTCCGGCTGCATGCAAGTCGATCAAACCGAAATCAAGTGCATTACCCCAACTTTGTGCAGGGTTCCATTTATTAGCTAATGTCTCAACTTTATAGGTTGAAGGTGCGCCCTCGGCTATAGCGTCGGCTTTAGATACTTCGTAAGACACATTAGGGGTAACATCGTTATGGACGTTTGCTATCCAGGTTGCCGGCAAGTGACCGATATATCCAGTTGGTAATCCACCGGTCCAATTGGCGGCTGTTCCTGTATTACCATTGGCTAATGAAGTATTGGTGTTATAAGACACATGTGCTTCCGCTGCAGTTGCACTCATCAATGCAGTTACCGCACCTGCAATAGCCAATTTTCTAAATTGAGTCATCGTTTTCATTCCTAGTTGTTGTTATGTTGATTAAGTGCATTCTTGATTTTAAGAATGCACTCATAGCCCCCCAATACTGAGAGGGCGGCCCGGCTGTCTTGTTAGGATCAAGACCCGTGGCTTTCCGAGCCCGCCTCGCGACGGGTGTGGCTTAAGAGCCTGAGCTCTACTCCCTGGCAACTAACTCTTTCCTGAGGCAAGGGAACATTGATACTTGTTCCCAACTTGTCTACGCAGAGAAAAGCACGATTCGCGCCAACAACTTATAAAAAACAATAATTGCATTATTTACAATGACTTGAAAAACAACCTCTCTTATTAAATGCCTGAAAAATCAGCACTAATTTTTTAAAAATCGAGTGATATGTCCTTTTTATTACGTTAAATAACACAGTTTAATTTAACTGCCGAGATAACCGCACGATGCACTAAAGCCTATTGCCGGTCAGCAAAAATCATCCATTCAGATCATGTTCAGCCGATTGCTTTACGCTCAGTTTTCACGCTAGAGCTTAACGCTAATTGTCGAGAATCTTCGCTTCTCTGGGGATGGGATACAAGGTCATGCCAATTAGCTAAAGCATTGCTTCATTCACAGTCATTGTTAGTGGGAGTAGAAAAATGCATCAACTTATCCAGACCCTTGTTCAGTATCGACTACCGGTATTATTGGTTCTGACGCTCTTGGTAGTTATCGGCTGCAGTGCTTCACCCAGTCGTGGCGCAAGTAAAATCGTCGATTTTCGTCAGCGCGATTTAGCCAAAATCAGCATCGAACATACCCCGTCGACCGCTATCGCGTCGCAGCCCATCCAGAATAACTACGCCTTGCTGTTGTTGGAAAACGCCATTCGCCTCCAGCTAACCGACGAGAATAGACTGCAAACCGACGATTCGATTCATTCGCTTAGGCTGCAACTGAAGATTTTGTCTTATCAAGACAATGTGTTGCTCGCGCAGGGCAAGCTATATGACGATGCCGAGTATTTGGTCTACAGTCAGGTTAAACGACGTTTTACAGCCAATGAGGATTGGGAAGAAGTGATGGAATTGGTTGCCGAGCAAATGCTTGATGAGCTGATGAGTAATATGCGCAAACTGCAACAGTCTGCGATTACCGAAGCACCTACCAGATATTTTGCTTACAGCAGCAATTACACTAATTACAACATTTACAATAACGTTAGACCCCGGACATACAACACGATTACTTATAGCAGCACTCCGATCTACAGCGATCCGTATTACAACACTTGGGGCTGGTGGCGTCGTCATCGCGATAATCATCATCGACATGAACATGAGGCCTACCGTGAAGGTCATCAAAATAAGCATCATGATGAGAAGAATCGCGATCATCACCCAGAGAATCGTCCCCTACGCCATTGGGTAAACAATGGTTCAATTAACAATCCACCTTTACCGGGCCCAGGCGGCAGACCAAGGCATGGTTCAAAGCCCGACCTAAGCCCTGCTCCCATTACCGGCTTAACGCCTACCCCTACAACTTTGCCTAATAACGGTGCCGAGGCAGTTGTCAATCCGATTACGGAGCCCAGTAATGGATCGGTAGTTATACCGATAAATGGCGGCACCACTGCAACTATCCCAACTACTGGCAACGGCTCCGAGACGATAGTCAATCCAGTGCTTGAGCCCACTACCGGACAGGTAGTTATCCCAACAAATAGCGGAACCTCTACTACCAACCCAACTGCTGGCAGCAGCGCGGAATTACCAGTCAACCCAAGCGTTGATAGCAATACAGGAATTGCCGCCCCGCCCATTGGCACAAGCGTTGACACCAATTTAACGCCAACCCCAGGCTCGAACACTGAACCAGCAACCGTGCCTAGCTTAGGTTCTAATTCGGGTTCGAGTGCTCCAACATTCAGTGACCCGAATATTGGAATACCTACAAATCTAAGTACTGACACAACCGTTATCAATCCAAATATTGCACCTAGCACTTCAGGAACAAGCGATAACAATGGCTCAAGTTCAACCAATACAGAATCAGGCATAGACTCTAGCGGCTCCACAACCACAACGCCAAGTGTCAGCATCGAGTCAAACAGCAACGGCGCCAGTAGTTCAGTACCTGACTCCAGCTCAAGCTATAGCTCTGGTTCAAGCGCTGGCAGTTCCAGCAAGGATAGCAGTCCCAGCTATAGTTCCGGATCAAGTTCCAGCAGTTCAAGTTCTGATTCCAGCTCAAGCTATAGCTCGGATTCCAGTGCTGGTAGCTCCAGCATGGATAGCAGCCCCAGCTATAGTTCCGGATCCAGCCCCAGCAGTTCAAGTTCTGATTCCAACCCAAGCTATAGCTCGGATTCCAGTGCTGGCAGCTCCAGCATGGATAGCAGCCCCAGCTATAGTTCCGGATCAAGTTCGAGTAGTTCCAGTTCAAGCACTCCTGAACCAGCGCCAGCACCGCCGCCCCCTCCACCGGCTCCAGAACCTACACCGGCCCCGGAACCTACACCACCTCCGGCGCCAAAAAGCACACCGCCAGAATCTGGCAATAGCGCGACGCCAACCAGTCCGTAATCATTAGCATTACCGGGTAATTGTGAGTTGCCTCCTCAACCCACAATTACCCAATCCTTTGACAGACGAGACCTAACGCTAATAATATGCTGGAAATTAATACGTAACTATTAGGGGAAATAGCTGTGAGTCTTATCTACAAAAATGAAAAATACCTATTCATCATTTTGCTAATCATCTCATTAGCGATTTGGGGCGGGCTAATTGTTGGAACGGCGGGAATAGTACTGGTCTATATCGCCAGTTTTTTTCTCTTTTATCTATTTGCGCAAGCGGGATTTATTTCTTACCTGAAAGGCACTGCAGTTGAAATTACCCCGGAGCAATTTCCGGATTTACATAAGCACATCAGCGAATGCTGTCAAAAACTGGAATTACCGAAAGTCCCCGACGCTTATCTATTGCATGCCGACGGCGCCTTTAATGCATTGGCTACCCGCTTTCTCGGTAGAAACTTTATTGTGTTATTTTCCGATGTCGTCGATGCGCTTGAAGCCCATCCTGACGCCTTAAATTTTTATATCGGTCATGAAATCGGCCACATTAAACGCAACCATTTGCTGTGGGGGCCGGTAGTTGCGCCAGCCGCTTTTCTGCCGCTAATTGGCGCCGCTTATTCCCGCGCTCGCGAATATACCTGCGATCGGCATGGCCTGGCCGCTTGCCACAATCCGGACAGCGCGCCTTTAGGACTGGCGGCATTGGCGGCAGGTGGCAATCGTTGGCGAACGATTAATATTGATCGTTATGTGTTACAGACGCGGAATTCATCCGGATTCTGGATGTCATTGCACGAGCTGATTAGCGACTATCCCTGGCTGACCAAACGTGTTGCCGCCGTGCAAACCTTGGCAAAAGGAAATGAACCAAAGCAACCCGCTCGCCACCCTATCGCTTGGCTGTTAGCGCTATTTGTCCCGCGCTTGGGCGTTGGCGGCGGGGCTGGTTCGGGGATAGTTACCATTGCAGTCATTGGCATACTGGCCGCCATCGCGGTTCCGGCATATCAAGACTACACAACGCGTGCAAAGTTAAGCCAAGCAGTCTCAGAAGCGCGTATCGCAGCAAATGCAGTAACGGCCTATTACCAGACCAATAAATCCCTGCCGCAAACTCTTGAGCAAGCCGGATATGCGCCGTTATACATCCCGCAAGGCGTTCAACCCATTAGCCTAGATGCCAATACCGGCAGTATTAGGATTATTATCGACATACCGGCCCATCTTGGAAATACGATTGAACTGGTGCCATCTATCGACGATAACAAACAAATAGTCTGGCGTTGCGGCAGCAGCAATTTGGATAGCAAACTGTTACCGGTAGATTGTCGGGATTGA
Source organism: Methylobacter sp. (assembly GCA_028712225.1). Lineage (GTDB taxonomy): Bacteria > Pseudomonadota > Gammaproteobacteria > Methylococcales > Methylomonadaceae > JABFRC01. Next base: position 37,395 of record JAQTQN010000003.1, on the reverse strand, counting down.
TAGAGCTTGTTAAGTTAATCAACAAAATCAACTGACAGCATCACCGACCAAGCTGTCAGTTGGCTACTGGAGGAAGTGCTGCGCGGTAAACGCGAGTTTGTATTTGTCAGCTGCGAAATAGGAACGCCAGGCTATCGACTTAAACTCAGCCATTGATTTTTGCTGAAATACCTTCGAGAAGAGTATCTTTTATGAGCTAATAGTTAGCGCTGTCGGCACAAAAAGGTGCTGCCCACGCTTTTGAATTAATTCGATATTCCAGGTGTCGCTTTTTGCCAGATAGGCTTGTCCACTTTGAAAATATGAATTACTTATAAATCAATAGACTATATAACAGCATTCTCGCTTATAGGACATTTTCAGCTAAATATAGGACAAGTGATGTCTTATATATTACGTTAGGGCTCTGAATACATGACATTTCGCTATCTCCAAACATTCTTCGCTGCACATCCTATTTCGTTTCGATCGATGGGTGCATCTTTCTTATCCTTTTTCTTGTTGTCTGCATTGCTATTTTCGGTTGCCATACAAGGAGTCTATGAAAAAGACATCATAGAAGTGATAAACGAAAATCGAGCGCCAAAAACCTTTGAGTTTCTTTGCAGTGTTGCACTGCTATTTCTCTCCTTTCACGTTGCCCGCATAGGCCCAATTGCCGACCTCAATACTCGGTGGGTTCATATACTTGGTGTCTACTTTCCGAACGTCGCACTTGGTATCGGCGGCGCTTACGTTGGCACGACATGTGGCGTAGCCTTGGCTGCACTCGTATTCGATTTACCGTTGCCAGCACCATACACACCTAGCTCAATCATTAGCTTGTCCATTGTTTATATTGTTGGGCTATTACTAATTTACTCCTTCTTTGTTCTTATAACAGTAAATGAAAGTGTCGCTCCAGGTTACCGGACGCTCCGATTTTCAAAAGTAATGCGTATCCTTGCTGGGGTTTTCTGCTTTTTGCTAGTCGGTCGTACGACCGTACTGTTGCTAATCTTGCTCACAAATGGACGTGGAGCAGTACCCTAACATTACGCTCAAGCGGGACGCGCCTTATCGCGGCGGTTTTGAAAGTTTTCTGTTTTTTCGGCTTCGGTGGCTTCGCCATGCTTCCGTGAAAGGCGCACCCCTTAGCTTTACGTTAGACCTATCTATTTCCGCCCACTTATGCCCATCCAAAAAACTATCTGCGAACAACTTCACGAGTCTTCGGAGTATATCAAGCAGTGGCTCGTCAGCCAGCCTGGTGTGAAGGAAGAGTCATTGACTGATTATCTCCTGTACGACGTCTCATTAAATGTACCCTCTGTTCTCTATCACGCTTTTACCCGGCATGAAGAAGCTCGCAAAACAGGGGCTGACTGGGAGTGGTGGCTTCTTTTCAAGAAACAGTCAATGCGGCTCAGGGTTCAAGCAAAGAAAATGTTACCAACTGGAGACAACTATCCAGGGCTAGCGTATACGAACCGTTACGGCCTACAGATCGACATGCTTCGTGCCGACGCAAAGAAAGCGAATGCTCTGGCACTTTACGCACTTTATTCCTCACAAGGTCTTCAAACGCTAAGCGGGAATGGACCGTCTCAGACCGATGGTGTTTATCTTGCAGGGGCTAATCGTCTAAACACTGATTTCATTATTGGCGTTCGGCAAAGCATAACAGCCGCTGATTTGCTATCACGTTCAGTGCCTCTCCCATGCATTGCGTGTTGCCCCTACGCAAGAGATCCGAGTGATCGGCTCTCACGATTTTTTGAAACCTACTTTGCTTCCGAACTCAAAGAACCGGAAGGCAGATACGTCCAACGAGGCATTCATTCACAGTTGCCTGCCTACGTTTCGTCGCTGCTGGAGCATAGAGGAGAGGGCATTCCGGATTGGTGGGAAAAGGAATTCCAGAGCTCGATTCAGGAATTCAATGCCGTACTTATCTATGACTATCGCAACGTCTAACATAGCGCTCAACCTCGCTCCCTTCGGTCGCTGGGCGCTGCGCGATAAAGCCGCGCAGCGCCCGTTAGCTCTACGTTATGCGCAAAAGAATCATCGTAAATTATGAGCCAAAACCCAATCAAATTAATTGAACCTCTTTCAGTAGCGCTTTATTTTTTCATTAGTGAATTTATCGCAGAGCGATAGGATGGGCTGAGGTACGAAGCCCATCAATCGAGTTTCAACCTAGCACCTATTCTTCTAGCCCGTAATGCACCGCCAACCAAATAGTCGGCAGCTCCGGATCAGTCCATTCAACCCGATGCCGCAGATGGCTTGGTAGATGCAGGTAATCGCCGGGCTTTAGCAGCACCGGCTCGGGCTCATTTTCAATCTGCAAGCATGCCGATCCTTGCAGCAACACTACCCATTCCGGCCAGTCCTGGTCATACCATTCTCCTACCGGTGTGGCATGCGCGCGGGAGATGATGCGCTCTAAGCGTAGACCGGGCGTTTCCAGCAATATTTCAAAACTCTCTTCAGCCGCTGGCTTGGGAAGCTGTTCAAATAAATTGGCTTTTTTAATCATGTGCTTGCTCCCAAGCTGAGTTAGTGTGTTTGTCTAAAGATGCGTTAAGCCGTTCATGGTCGACTGCAAGGAGAGCCTGCCCCGCTTTATCGGGCATGCAGGAGGTAGGGCAACGCAGGAGCAGTTGCCGAGAGCTTGTCGAACCATGAACGGCTTAACGCCTTGTAGCTAGAGGAATTTTATTGCAAGATTGCCGCAACCGGCCGTCTAGTTTTATTTTGCACTCATAGCGGCGTTTTAACATCTGGAGACACTCATGACCTTTTCCCCGTGGCTGATATTGTTAAGCACTTTGCTGTTTGCGCCGTTGTCTCAAGCCAAACCACTAACCCCGGAACAAGTACCGGAGCCGCTAAAACCCTGGATTGCCTGGGTGCTGCAGGATAATCCCGAACTGGCTTGTCCGTTTATTTATAACAGTGTCGAGCAAAAGCGCTGTAGCTGGCCGACCCGGTTGACGCTGGATTTGCAACCCGGCAAAGGTAGTTTTGCCATCACCTGGAAAATCTATCAGGATAGCTGGATCAGTTTGCCGGGTAACCACGAGCATTGGCCGCTTAACGTTAGTGCTAATAACAAAACCGCGCTGGTGATGGATAAAGACGGCGTGCCGTCGATAAAACTGGCGCCGGGACTTTACCAAGTCAGCGGTGAATTTTTCTGGGACAGCCTGCCTGATAATCTGCAAATACCCGATGATACCGGCTTGATCAGTGTGCAAGTCAATGGCCGTGCTATTGCTACACCCGCTATTAAAGATGGTCAGTTATGGTTAAAGCAAAGCGAAACCGGGCAAAGCAAAGCGGACGATAGCCAAAACAATCTGGATATTCAGGTGTTCAGAAAAATCAGCGATGACGTGCCCTTGCAAGTGTTAACCCGCATTGAACTGGAAGTATCCGGCCAACAACGCGAAATCCGTTTGGCCAAGCCGATGCTGGACGATTTTATCCCCATGCAGTTACAAAGCGCCTTGCCCGCTCGCTTGGAGCCCGATGGGCAGCTGTTGTTGCAAGTGCGTCCCGGTCATTGGCAGATTGACTTGCTCGCCCGGCATATCAGTGAAATCAACACACTTACCTTAAATACCGATAATCAGAATTGGCCGGATTCGGAAGTCTGGGTATTTGAAGCACACCCCGCTCTGCGGATGGTGGAAATTGCACAACCCGCCGCTATTGACGCCAGCCAGACCAATCTGCCGGATGACTGGAAAGCCTTGCCCGCTTACAAAATAGATCAAGGTCAGGCGATGAGCCTAAACGTCATCCGCCGCGGCGATCCGGAGCCCGAACCCAATCAACTTAATCTCAACCGGCAACTGTGGCTGGATTTTTCCGGCACGGGCTATACCGTCAATGACCGGATTACCGGCACCATGACCCGCGATTGGCGCTTGAATGCCTTACCGCAAACCCAATTGGGCCGCGTGACGCTGGATAATAACAACCAGCTGATTACCCGCCAAGGCGATAAACAGGGCGTTGAAGTCAGAAAAGGCCAAATCAATTTGGATGCCGACAGCCGTATTGAAGGCAGCGTTAGTGACTTGACTTCAGTCGGTTGGGCGCAAAATTTTCATAATGTACGCGCCGAACTCAATCTACCTCCAGGCTGGCGCTTAGTTGCCGCTAACGGTGTTGATAATGTGCCGGATAGCTGGATTTCTCGTTGGACCTTATTGGACTTGTTTATGGTGTTGATCGCGGCGCTTGCTACCAGCCGTTTGTGGTCTTTGCCGTGGGGCGTGTTTGCGTTGATCACCCTGGCGCTGATTTGGCATGAGCCGGAGTCGCCGCATTTTGTTTGGCTTAATATTTTGGCCGCAACGGCACTGATCACAGTATTACCCGAGAATAAGTTTCTTAAGTTCATTCGAGGTTATCGCAATCTTTGCTGGCTGGCGCTCATCTTGATTACCGTGCCGTTTATGGTGTCGCAACTGCGCATCGGTCTATATCCGCAATTGGAACAAGCTTGGCAAGACATCGTGCCGCAACCTTATGCTGATTCTGCTTCAACTGAAATAGCATCAATGGCACCCGCAGCGGAACCGGCGGCGCCAATGGTGATGCAAGATAGGCAAATGCTAAGGAAAAAGGCTTATAGCATGGCGGAAGGTGTTGACAGCTCTGTCAACTTTGAACGCATTGACCCCAAAGCCCGAGTACAAACCGGCCCCGGCTTACCGCAATGGCAATGGCATAAAGTGGTGTTGTCTTGGAATGGCGCGGTGGATGCTGGGCAGCAAGTGGATCTATGGCTATTGTCGCCGACCTTAACCTTGGTGCTCAATTTTATCCGCGTTGCCTTGGTGAGCGTGTTGGCGTTGTTAATGTTTGGTGTGGCTGAGAAGTTCATGTTCAAAATCAAACCGGTCGCGCCGCTGGTGTTGTGGTTGGTATTACTGCCCGCACTAACGTTACCGAGCCAGGACAGTTATGCTGGTTTTCCCGATCAGGCGCTACTCGATACCTTAAAAAATAAGCTGTTGGAAGCACCGGATTGCCTGCCCAGTTGCGCGCAAATTTCACAGATGCAACTTAACATTAGCAGCCAAGAGTTGACGATTGGCCTGCAAATTCATGCACAACAAGCTGTTGCGGTGCCGTTACCGGCGGACATTGAGCAATGGTTTCCCAATCAAGTGCTGGTCGATGGCGAAAATGCTCAGGGCTTATATCGTGATGACAACGGCTTGTGGCTCAACCTGAATGCAGGCCCGCATCAAGTAACGCTGACAGCCCCCGCGCCAGCATTAAGCAAATTCACCTTGCCGTTACCGCTAAAACCTAACGTCGTAAAACTGACCGGCACAGGTTGGGACGTGGTGGGCTTGCAAGAAAACGGACTGGTCGATGAGCAATTGCAATTTACTCGAGTGCAATCGGCAGTATCGCCAAGTAATCAAGCCGATAAATCAGCCCTAACGTCGGCGGTATTTCCGCCGTTTGTACGGATTGAGCGTAGCTTGCAACTGGGCCTGGACTGGCGTGTGGTGACTCGCGTGGTTCGGCTTTCTCCAGCCGATACTGCCGTGGTTCTTGCGGTGCCGCTGTTGGCTGGCGAGTCGGTAACCACGCCCGGCGTTCGGGTTAAATCCGGTAATGTCGACGTCAACATGCCTTCCGGCCAAGCGCTTATTGAGTGGCAGTCGACGCTGGAAAAAACCGACAAAATCGCATTAACCGCCGTGCAAAACGAGCATTGGGTTGAAGTCTGGCAAGCGGACATCAGCCCCATCTGGCATCTTGAAGCTTCCGGCATTGCCATGATGCATCTGGACAATACAGGGCTATGGCTGGCTGAATGGCACCCATGGCCCGGCGAACAACTGACGCTGAACATTACCCGACCGGACACCGTTGACGGCCAGACCTTAACTATCGACAGCAGCAGTTTGAGCATTAAACCGGGGCAACGCAGCCAGGAAGCGCAACTCAGCATCAGCCTGCGCAGCTCTCAAGGCGGCCAGCACAGCATCGTCTTACCGGAACAAGCCGCGCTGCAATCGGTCACTATCAACGGCCAACTGCAACCGATACGGCAAGAAGGCAAAAAACTCACCTTGCCGGTCAATCCAGGCAAACAAGACATTACCCTGAATTGGCAGCAAGCCACCGGCATCGCAGGCATATTAAGCAGCCCAGATGTTGATTTGGGCGTCGCCAGTGTTAACAGCCGACTGAACATCAGCTTAGGACAGGATCGCTGGGTATTGTTAACTCTAGGCCCGCGTTTCGGACCGGCGGTTTTATTCTGGGGCGTGCTGCTGGTGATCGTGATATTGGCGGTCGCGTTAAGCAAAATTCCGCTGACACCGTTAAAACATTGGCAATGGTTTTTGCTGTTGCTTGGCCTTAGCCAAATTGCCATTGAAGCCGCCGGGCTAGTGATCGGTTGGCTGATGTTGTTAGGTTGGCGCAAGCAAGCCGCCGATATTGAGTCGCGTTATTTCAATCTGTTACAAGTACTTATCGCTGGCCTGACTTTATTATCGTTGGGCTTACTGTTTTTGGCGGTTGAACAAGGCTTGCTGGGCTCGCCGGAAATGCAAATTTCCGGTAATCAATCGTCCGCCTTCAACCTTAACTGGTATCAGGACAGAAGCGCAGCAACTTTGCCCGTTGCTACCGTCATCTCAGTGCCGTTAATTGTTTATCGGATATTAATGCTGGCCTGGTCGTTATGGCTGGCGGTGTCGTTACTCAACTGGTTGAAATGGGGCTGGAGTTGTTTTTCCAGTGGGCGTTTATGGCTGCCGAAAGCAAAGAAAGTTAATTTGGAAGCCACACTGCCCGGCGAGAAAAGCGAACAAAACGACCCGGGACTGTCTTGAACATATTCCGCTGCCAACAGTTTTCCGTCCGGCAGCAGCAATCGGGCATGAAGATATGTACCGACGGCTTGTTATTCGGTGCAATGGCACCGGTCAAATCTGGAGATACTGTGCTGGACATCGGCACAGGAACCGGCGTGCTGTCGTTATGTGCAGCGCAATTGGGTGCTGCACAAGTTAGCGCAGTGGAAGTTACCAGTGAAGCGTATGAAGAAGCTGCGATAAATTTTAGTAACAGCCCCTGGTCAGATCGGCTAACGGCGATATTCCAGGATATTCAACGTTATGCGGCAACTACCGATCGACAATACGACATTATCATCAGCAATCCGCCGTTTTTTGAGCAACACAGCAAAGCCGATGATGCCTTAAGAAATATTGCCCGACACACTGATTGTTTGCCTTACATCGATTTACTCATTGCCGTCGAGCAATGCTTGTCAGCCAGCGGACTGTTTTACGTGCTGCTACCTATCTATGCGACAGCGCAATTTACTGTCATTGCGCAGGCGGCCGGGTTATTTCTAATCCGGCAAGTCAGCTTTCAAGGCTACGCACATACCCCGGCCAAAGTGTCAGCGCTGACCTTTAGTCGCTTATCATCTTCTTATATATCCGAGAGTTTGACGATTTATGCGTCAAAAGGTGTCTACACACCTGAAAGCAGCGCATTTTTACAGCCGTTTTTATTACGCTTCGCAAAGCACATCTAAAAATTCGTTTCTATGTTCGTCAGCGAACAGAAAAATTGTCAGCAATATCCCATCATTGCGGTATCAGCCATCATTAACCTTTTAGGTACCGCATTATGAAAATATTCACGTCTATCTCCGCTGTTTTGTTTGCGTTAACGTCTGTTAATGCCCTAGCGGATAGTTATGTTTGCAAGCCTATCACAGGCACAATAAATCAATTAGTTCCTGATCCTGCCTGTAATATTTTGAAAGACAGAGATGGGCATTTCCCTGATGTCACCTTCTTTGGCAGTGCTAACAGCTGTTTTTCCGGCACGTTACAAGCAACCTGGGACGGCAAACCGGTAACAGGAACGTCCTTTTCCGGCTTAACAGTAAATAACGTCGGCCAATTTACCGCGGCATCAACTATTCGTCTAAAGGCAGGTACCGTCGAACTAGGACGCGTTTTTTCAAAGGACGTCGTTTTATTGGATCCAAGCAACAATCCAATTGAGCTGGTCACCATGGTCGGTGGCAGCAAAATGTTCAAAGGCGGTCATGGAAATCTTGAAATTAAAGGCAATGGCCTATATCAGGCGACTAGCTTTACAGGCTTGGTGTGTATGGAAAACTGATCCAACAACGGAAGGTAACATTTTGCTGAAAACAGCTTTTTATAGCAGCCGTGTGTCGTGTCAATCAAGCCATCGCTTCATGCTGTTTACGTCGCTGTGCAATTGCGCCAAACATGCCCAGTCCGGCAAGCATTAGGGTAAATGTTTGCGGCAGCGGCACTGCTGTTATCTCGTGCTGATGATAAGCAAGGTTTTGCCGCTGTCCAGGGATGGATAAAGTCTTTGTATAGTGCAGATGCTACCCAAATATGGCCGACTTTTTTTAAAATTGAGCACAGATTTCTTCTTATGTTGTTGATTTTTTTCGAAGTGCCTGAAATCAGCGCCTGTTTTTTAGAGCGGTCAAGAGAGCACGTTTGATATGTTTAGTAGCACACTAGAAGCGCTGATTGGGAGTGCTGAACAAATCGCTTTTAAATTGCCATCGACTATATCCGGACAGAAATTTTTAGTAAATCGACTCAGTCTTCATTCGTCTCAATCCCCGCCTGCTCAGTAATTGATTTAGGCAATGTTTTCTTAATCTTAACTCCGAGATCGACAAAGCTGCTGGCTTGACGGATTAAGTTGCCTTGGCCTTGGGTGAGTTTGCTCATGACGCCGTCGTAAGTGCTGTGGACGGTATGCAATTGCTTACCCAGTTTGTCCAAATCTTCCACAAAGCCACGAATTTTGTCGTAGACGATGCCTGCTTTATCGGCGATGGCGCGAGCGTTTTCGTTTTGGCGCTCGTAGCGCCAGATGTTTTCTATGGTACGCAAAGTAGCCAATAAGGTAGTGGGGGTGACGACGACGATATTATGCTCGAAGGCATCGGTAAATAAGCGCTCATCAGCCTGGAAGGCGGCAATAAACGCGGATTCGATGGGTATGAACAGCAGTACAAAATCCAGTGAACGCAAGCCTTTGAGACCGGCGTAATGTTTGTTGCTCAAGCCTTTGATGTGTTCACGCACAGCGTCGGTATGTTGTTTTAAGGCTTGAATGCGTTCTTGATCGTCTTCGGTTGAACAATAAAGCTCATACGCAACCAGCGAGACCTTGGAATCGATGACGATGTCTTTGTTTTCCGGCAGACGCACGATGACGTCGGGCTTGAACAGTCTATTGTCTTCATCACGGTAGGCGCCTTGGGTGTCGTATTCAATGCCTTTGCGCAGCCCGGATTTTTCCAGCACTTTCTCCAGGATCATCTCGCCCCAATTACCCTGGGTTTTCTTGTCGCCCTTTAGGGCGCGGGTCAGGTTCAGGGCTTCTTGATTCATTTGTGCGGTATCGCGCCGCAACGAGATAATTTCCTCGCGCAGGGAGATTCGGTCTTTGTTTTCATTATCGTAGACCATTTCGATGCGTTGTTTAAACTCGCCTAACTGTTGACGTAGCGGCGTAACGATATGGTCGAGGCTGGTTTTGTTGTGTTCGGTGAATTGCTTGCTGCGTTCTTCAAAAATCTTACCTGCCAGGTTTTCAAACTGGGTAGTCAGGCGGGCTTCAGCGTTTTGTAACAGCTGGATTTTTTCTGCGGCGTGACTGGCTTGGCTCGCCATGCTCGCTTGCAGTTTGGCGTTTTCTTGGCTGAGCGCTAAAAATCGTTGTTGCAGCTGCTTAAATTCGGCCTCGGTGTTGGCAGCTTGTTTGAGTTTTTCTTCGGCGATGGCGAGATCGGTTTTAAATTGCTGAAATGAAGCTTTATCTTTACCTGAAACCAGGCGCGTGATGATTATTCCAGCCAATAAGCCAAATGAAGCCCATAACCAGGGAGGGATGATAGCTAGTGTATTCATTTCGAATGGGTACGGGCTTTACGACAATGGCCGCAAAGCCCAAAAGATTTACAAGCGTTTAAAGATAGCTTCTGCAGTATCCAGGGTTTTATCCAGATCTTCATCACTGTGGGCGATAGAGACAAAACCGGCTTCAAATGCGGACGGCGCCAGATATACGCCTTCATCCAGCATAGCGTGGAAGAAACGTTTAAAGAGGTTTTGATCGCATGCCATCACTTGGGCAAAGCGGGTGACTTGCTCCTCTTCAGTAAAAAATAACCCAAACATGCCGCCGACACTGTTGGTGCTAAGAGCAATACCGGCTTGACCGGCACAGGCTTTCAAGCCGGAAGTTAATTTTTCTGTTTTTGCGGTTAACGTTTCGTAAAAACCTGGCTGATCAATCAGTTCCAAGGTTTTTAAGCCTGCGGCCATGGCCACGGGGTTGCCCGACAATGTACCCGCTTGATAAACCGGGCCTAATGGAGCAAGGCATTCCATGATCTTGCGCCGCCCGCCAAATGCGCCGACCGGCATGCCGCCGCCGATTATTTTGCCTAGTGTGGTCAAGTCAGGCGTGACGTTGTAAACAGCTTGCGCGCCACCTAATGCAACTCTAAAGCCGGTCATCACTTCATCAAAAATCAGCACGCTTTGATAGTGGTCACACACTTCACGCAAGGTTTCCAGAAAGCCCGGCACCGGTGGGATGCAGTTCATATTGCCGGCTACCGGCTCGACAATAATGCAGGCAATTTGTTCGCCGATGTCGGCAAACAGTTTTTTGACTGCGTCGCTGTCGTTGTAAGTCAGGGTGAGCGTGTTTTCCGCAACTGAAGCCGGTACGCCCGGAGAGCTGGGCACACCAAAGGTAAGTGCGCCGGAACCGGCTTTAACCAATAAAGAATCGGAATGACCGTGATAACAACCTTCGAACTTTACGATTTTATCGCGACCGGTGTAGCCGCGCGCTAAGCGAATAGCGCTCATGGTAGCTTCGGTGCCGGAGCTGACCATACGCACCATGTCGATGGAAGGCACCAAGTCGCAAACCCGTTGCGCCATTTGCGTTTCAATTTCTGTCGGTGCGCCAAAGCTTAAGCCTTTTTCAGCGGCCGTTTTTACTGCCGCAATCACTTCCGGATGAGCGTGGCCCAAAATCATCGGTCCCCAGGAACCTACATAATCGATATAACTGTTGCCCAGACTGTCGACAATATAAGCGCCCGATGCACGGTCGATAAATACCGGCGTGCCGCCCACACCGCTAAAAGAACGAACGGGAGAATTGACACCGCCGGGAATAACAAGTTTGGCATCGGAAAATAATGTAGCTGCTTCGGTCATGGCTTCTTCTTTAATGATTAAAAAAATGGTCTACAGGATAGGGTAACTTTGAACTGATTAAAAGTTTGTCATGCTACCGCCTTGAAAAAAACCCTCTTTAAACTAGGCTTTACCGGATGTTATCGGGAAACCCAAAATGAACACTAACTTACCCTTGATTACTTGTAATGACGAAACACCGCTTGCGCCGGTAATAGTCGGCTTTTTCTCTCTACAGGAAAGCAAAAACTTGTTCGTAACCGATGCACTGCCCGATACCGGTCTTTTAGATACATTAGTGTTTAGGGTTGCTAAAACACCCAAGTGTTTACTGACTCATGTGCAGCGAATTTATTACTGCTATCAGGCGAAGCTTGATGAACAGCTTTATGCGGCGTTGGTGGATTTTTTGATTGTCTTGAATAGGCGCGGCGAGGCGATCAGTCGTCGTATGGTTATCGGCGCAAGATCTGCATTGAGCGCAAAGCAGTTAAAAACGCTGCAGCGGTATTTGCAACACACCAAAATTGATAGTCAATTGCTGCCGGGCAACCGTTATTCACTATTCAGCAAGGGGCTTATCGGCACACCCCATATAGTTCAACTTACCGAAGGCAAGCGTCACTTGGACGTCGATCCCCTAGTCCTGGCTCGTGATTTTATTGAATACAGTCAACTGCTGGAGGCGCAGGCGGTGCTTGAAACTGCCATTCTGAAGCAACCCGATAGGCTGGAGCTGCATGAGGAATTGTTAATACTCTACCAATCAATCCGAGATGCAGACAGTTTTAATCGCATGTACAGCAAATTAACAGATTCGGGCCTGCAGGTGCCGGATGAATGGCAGTCTATGAGCGAGTATTTCAAAGAGCTAAATCAAAATGGATAAGATAAAACGCCCACTTAGAGTTGCTCTATATGCGATGAATGAGCGCAGCATCAGAACCATGGCTATGTACTTACAAGGGCCTTGCAAAGGTGCTGCAGTGGTGGTTGATGAAGCCTCGGCGGACATTGATATTTTCGATGGTGATAGTCACAATGCCAAACAATTATTGGCGGAACATGCGGCTAAACCATTGTCCAGACCGATTATTGTCTTATCTTTACAAAGCATAAAATTGGACAATGTCGTTTTGGTTAAAAAGCCGGTTAAAGCCGAAGATATGCTTGGCGCACTGGCCGAGGTTAAAGCCAGACTGGAGCAGCAAGCCCGGCAAGCTAGAGAGAGTCAACAGTCTAATAACGATCCAATTGCAAATGATGCCGCTGCCGAGCAACCGGTACTGAAAAAATACGCTCGTAATACTGACGCACAAAAGGGCAATAAACATCAAACCGCAATGCAGTTAAACGAGGCGGCTTTTAATGCATACATAGGTGTAGTGCCCGGCGTGGATGTCAATGACCCGACGCAATTTGCCAAGGCAGCATATAACCCCAAAGATTATTTTCAGGATTATATTCAATTCGCCATTAACACCAGTCATGAAAAAGGCGAAAACCTCCAGTTACACACAGGCTGGCGGCAAGTCGTGCTGTTTCCGCAAAGCCGTAAAATCTGGCTGGACGCCGACGACAAGTTATTAAGAGCATTTGCCAATGTCAAAGTTGACAGGCTTACCGGTCAAAAAATGCAGCTGTCACCGTTTAAAGCAAATCTATCCGCTTTGAACGATGAACCGGAAAAATTCCATAACTTGGATGCTTTCCTCTGGAAAGTGGCCTGCTGGACATCGAAAGGCCGGTACCCTGACGCTATCAATCTGGAACATCCTGTGTACTTAAAAAACTGGCCTAATTTTACCCGCCTGTTAATTACGCCGCACGCGATGCGTATTGCCGCACTTTTGGTTCAGGAACCTAAAACGGTAGAAGAGATTATTAAGGCGCTCAATATTAAACCTCAGTATGTTTTTGTATTTATCAGTGCCGCCTACGCTTTAGGCTTAGTTGGCCAGGCAAGACGGGAAGCCGACGAATTAGTGCAAGCACCGGTAATCGTACCCTCGAAAAAGAAGGGCCTGTTAGGCCGTATCATCAGCAAATTACGTGGCAGTAACGCATAACGGATCATACATATCATGAGTCAATACAAGATTATTTTTACCGGACCGGTCGGCGCAGGCAAAACCACAGCCATCAATTCGATTAGTGATGTACCGCCGATAAAAACCGACGCGGCGGCTAGCGATATGACCAAAACCAGAAAAGCCGCAACCACAGTTGCCATGGACTACGGCATTATGAATCTGGCAGGCGGTGAAAAAATCCATCTTTACGGAACACCTGGTCAAGAACGCTTCGATTTTATGTGGGACATTTTGATCAATGGTGGCATTGGTTTGGTGTTACTGCTGGACAATACCCGGGCAGATCCATTCCAGGATATGAAATTCTTTTTAGAAGCCTTTGATAAATTTATTGGCGAAACCGGTGTTGCCATAGGCGTGACACAGATGGATGTCAGTATGACGCCCACTATTGACGATTATCACCTGCAACTTAAAACACTGGGGTTAAAGCCGCCAGTGTTTGCCGTTGATGCCAGGGTTAGAAATGATGTTTCAGTATTGGTTCAATCGTTGCTATTTTCGTTGGATCCCGGAGCAGAGGAAGGTTTATGAGTAACTATGCGCTGAGCAAAGGGCTTCATCTTTATCCGACACCCGTCGGCGCTTACTACGCTATTTGCGCCACGGAAATTGATAAACCCCGGCAATTCCTCAGGAACCTGTTGCTTCAGAGACAAACTCCAGCATTAACACTTGAAACATTACAGCAGTTAATGGGTCTTGAGGATGAGCAAAAGTGTCTGGAATTGCTCTACCACTGCCAGAAACTGGGTTGGATACAAGGCCTGCAAAACGCTCAAGACTACCCAGGTGATACGCTAGAACATATTCTACCCGACCTACTCGGTACGCTCTCAGAAAACGGCAAGGTATTACTCGCAGATCAACAAGGGTTTTATCTTGCCAGTCAAGGGTTTCCGCATGAAGTCGCTGAGGAGCTGTCGGCGTTAAGTGCAGAAATTGCAACCGTCCATGAGCGCCGCTCAGGATTGTTGCTCAACAACATGGGGCTAGGCAGCCATGCCTGGGCGGTGATCGACATGTTCGGTAACAGCCAAGTCGGTTTTTGGCCGTTATTTATCGGCAATAACCGCTTTGTGATGGCAGTTTCCGGCATTCCCCATTTTAACCAGCCGGAATTTGTATCTTTGGTGTGGGCGTTAACTATTCGTTACGCAACTAAGAACAATTAATTTTTAATCACTCAGAAAAAGGAAAAACTATGCGCGCAGATATGTTGACATCTGTTTTAACAGAACTTAATGGTACATCAGGCGATATCGAAGCTTCAGGCGTCATATCGACTGACGGTTTAATGATAGCGTCTGTTCTACCGGCAGGCATGGACGAAGACCGGGTGGGAGCAATGAGTGCAGCAATGCTGTCATTAGGCGACAGAACCGCGCAAGAATTGGCTAGGGGAGCGCTGGAACAAGTACTGATTAAAGGTGACAAAGGCTATGTATTGATGACTTATGCTGGGGCCGAATCGGTATTGACTGTTTTAGCAAAACCCAACGCCAAATTGGGCTTGATCTTTCTTGACGTAAAACGTGCGGCAGCCAGCATTGCCGAGTTGTTGTAATTCCGGCTTACTGAACTTGGAGCATTTGTATGGCACAAAACTTTAATGAGTTGATTATGTATAGCAAAACTTTTTCAGGTTTAACACCAGAGTTGGAGGTTTGTTTAAAAGACATCGCCCCCGTGATAACACCGCATCTTAAACAGGTCACCGACAGCTTTTACGAGCAGTTAGCGACTATACCGGCTGCTGAAAAATACTTGGCCGGCCGCATTGAGCATCTAAAAGCCGCGCATTTAAAATGGATGATAAATCTATTCGAACTTGATGTTGATGCCCAGTTTGCCGAGGGGATGTACAAAGTTGGTGATATTCATGTCAAAGTCAACTTACCGGTAGAATTTATGGCTGGCGCCATGACCTTGATTAACACTGAAATCATCAAACTAGTCATAGACAAAATGGGGTCTGACCTCGACAAATGCAGCAAAGCACTGCAAGCCATTAACGCAGTAACAGGGCTGGCATTGATGATCATGCAACAATCCTATCAAGAATCCAGCATTGCTGAAGAACTAGAGAAATTTCTAAAAATTTCCGGAATGAGCCGCACTCTATTTACCAATCTTGCCAAAGCTTATAACTAGATCCAAAACCATGTCCCATCAGCCTGATGAATTTCAGGCTGATTTCCTTAGCGCAGCGAAGCGGAGAAGATGGTTCCCATGATTTATGATATGAAACCGGAACACATAATCGGGGATTACAAGGAAGTAACTCTGGACTTATACGGCGGCATACGCCGCACTTGCTTATATACAGAAACAGAAACGCCTTACCCTGATGGCAAACTTATCGTCTCAACAACCGACATCAACGGCATAATCACTCAGGTAAACAAATCCTTTGTTGAAATGTCCGGCTATACCCAAGAGGAATTGATTAATTCTCCACACTCCATTTTAAGACACCCGGACATGCCACCCGCCGCTTTTAAAGATTTATGGAATACCGTTAGCAAAGGCGAAAAATGGCAAGGCTATGTTAAAAACCTGCGTAAAGATGGCGGCTATTATTGGGTGAAAGCAACAGTAATACCCAATGTCAGACATGGCCAAGTTGTAGGCTATACCTCAGTACGCCGCAAACCATCCCGATCTAAAGTGGAAGAGTCCATTAAACTTTACCCTACCCTGTTTTGATCACCTGCTTGATAACGTGGAGACGCAACATGCCTTACCAGTTAACCGTTAGCCCCGACTTTAGCCCCGACCATCTTTCCGGATGGTACATTTTTAATACCTGGCTACAAAGACAAATCGGCGAAGCCATCCATCTGGAGCTATATAACAGTTTTCAAGCACAGCGTGATGCTATCCACATCGACAAAATTGATTTGATTTACGCCAACCCTTTTGATGCTGCGATGCTGGTACGCGAAAAAGGCTTTCTGCCGTTGGTTAAGGTACAAGGGGTATCCGATGAAGCCATCGTCGCTGTCAATAAAGCAAGCGCCATTACCGATGTCACCGAATTATCGCCAGGTAGCCGGATAGCCGTCACGGAAGACCCTGATGTCAGATTAATGGGTATGATCATGCTGGAACCTGCCGATTTGACTACCGACAATGTCCAAATAAAAGTCTGTGACAGTTATGTGTTAGTCGCCAAACAATTGCTGCGCGAAGACGCGGATGTTGGTATTTTTTTGGCTGAAGCCTATGACGATTTATCCAGCATCATTAAAAAACAACTAAGAATATTAGTACAAAGCCAAATTGGCGTTATTCAACATGCTCTGTTAGTTGGACCGAGATTAGCCCACCGGCGTGATGAATTAAGAGAAAGTTTATTGGCGATGAATGTCGACGAGAAGGGAAGAGATGTGTTAAAAAACCTTAGCTTTGACGTTTGGGCAAACATTGAAGATGAAGACATGGAATTTATGATTGATTTAATGGATACCCTAAACACCTAAAGCCGTTACCAGCCCCCCTTAATTCATGAAACTTTCAAAGAGCTTATCCCATGATAGATAAAAAATTACTTCGTAAACTGGAAGCCGAACTCAACAACTGCGTGCCAACAGATGAGCACCTAAATCAAGACGGACTTAGCGGTTTCTTTTATGCATTAGCCATTACTCCCGCCATCATTGATCCGGCCGACTGGATGGCCGAATTATTTTTTGGCGAGCGCCCCCAGTTAACCGGCAAACAATCAAAAGACTTAAAAAATGCTGTTACCGCCGTTGTTAAAGCCAGCAACAAAGCCTTACTTAAAAATGAACTTAAATTTCCATATGACTTCAGTGCTCTTGATGATGCTGGATTTGATCGGCTTTGGTATTGGAGCTCCGGATTTTTACAAGGCTTACGTTTACGGCTCGCCTTTTGGAAAAGCGGCATTATTGTCAAGGAAACTAATCAGGCATCTGATGTAGTCAGTAACAGCGTTGACATCATTATTGCCTTGGTTGAAGGTGATTTATCCGTCCTAAAAAACATCGATCAGCTGAAATCACAGTTGCAACTGACCGGAAGAGAACCTACAGATGAACTGCTTATGGCAACTTTGCTACAAACATTGCCGGAAGCCTATGAATGTATAAGACTTTTTGCTGCCCAGATGTCCGAACGCTTGCTCGCAAGGCAAGTTGCTGAAAGTGTCTGAACGGGAGGTCAAGCCATGACAGCTGTTGAATTATTAAAAAGAATCAGCGAACAGGGCTTTAACGAACAACTGCAACAACAAGTGGTTGCGTTAGACGATGCCGAATTGGCTTATCGGTTTGCCCATGATCTGCCGGAAGCAGATTTGGAGTTGCTTGAATCGATTGTTATCAACGCCAATCAGCCACGTATCGCTTATGAGTTTGCGTTGATTAAAGCTGAACGCGGTGGAGTAATCGCACAACTGCAGGAAACGGTTATTGATTCTAATGATGGCGGCTTAATGATTTTATTTGCCGCTGATGTTGATGGTGCCGATTTAGAGCTACTGGAAGAGGCCATTCGGCGGCACCCGGAAACAAAATACCTACAGCTTTTTGAGGCCGAAATGCGTCAAAAAGGCTTCTATTAATACGGCAGTTAAATCATTAAGACGGTAAAGCGGAAATGCGTATGCCCCCCGCTTTACAGTTTCTATATTGACTGATTTAAGCAGCATCCTCAGCTTCAAGCCAACGATACACAAATCCGGCAATAATGGCTCCGGCGATCGGCGCAACCCAAAATAACCACAGTTGCGATATTGCCCAATCGCCGGCAAATATAGCAACGGCGGTACTTCTTGCGGGGTTAACAGACGTATTGGTAACAGGGATGCTAATCAAATGGATCAGCGTAAGTCCTAAGCCAATCGCAATAGGTGCAAAACCTTGCGGTGCGCGCTTATCGGTTGCCCCCAAAATGATGATCAGAAACATAAACGTCAAAACCACTTCTGTCGTTAATGCTGCCGCCAAGCTGTAACCACCAGGTGAGTGTTCACCATAGCCATTGGATGCAAACCCTCCAATTTCAAAGCCAGCCTTGCCGGTTGCAATTAGATATAAAACGCCGGCACCAAGAATCCCGCCCGCAACTTGCGCCAAGATGTAGTAGCCAAGTTCTGTCGCTGAAAATCTGCCACCCGCCCAAAGTCCCAAAGATACCGCCGGGTTTAAATGGCAACCTGATATATGACCAATAGCAAATGCCATAGTTAATACCGTTAGCCCGAAAGCTAACGAAACGCCCAAAAAACCGATTCCGACGTCAGGAAAAGCTGCAGCAAGTACGGCACTTCCGCACCCACCTAACACCAGCCAAGAAGTTCCAATAAACTCTGCCGCTAATTTTTTTGATAATGACATAACTCACCTCGCTCGTTTTTTATTAGAAATACTGCATAATTTAAAACACATAAGCCTTATAAAAACAACGTCTTAGACAGCTCTCGAGTTGAATCAAATTTATTAATGAGTTGCTTAAAAACGTGGCGTTGCCAATCAACATCTATGCCTAAATTGTGCAGATCTTGATTATGCCCCATTTCCCCAGCTTCCTGAAATATTAAAGACATCATTCTAGCGGCAGCACCGACCAGTACGACCAGTGCAGGTGTATGTTCTTGATATTGATTGTCGCGATGATGTTGTATTACGGCAATTAACTCATCGGGAATTTGCCATTGCGTAGCTATCCACGTGCCGACCAAGCAATAATCAATACCAGTACGCTGCACTAATGCTTGCTTGACGGTTAATAACGGGTCTGCGGCGGTTAACTGTAGGGCTTCTGCCGTTTCTGTTGCCAAATTGTCAGCCAACCACAACAAGCCCAGATTATGAAGAATACCTGCGGTTTGCGCAGTGTATTCGAAATCCAGGGAGTACTTTTCTTTGCCGGATAGTTTTGTTGCCAGCAATCTGGCTCCTTCAGCGACCAGCATGCTGGTCGTCCAGAAACGGACTGAATCAAACACTGGACAGCGTGCGGCATTGAAAGAAGAGGCAACGGCTATCGCAATGCTGATACCCTTAACAACCGAGGTTCCCAGTCTAATACAAGCCGTTTCGATATTTGTAATCGGAGTCGCGGGACAGGCCCATGCAGAGTTGGCTAATGCGATCAAACGGGCAGTAATCACAGGATAATGATGCAGCACTGCCGCTAATTGCCGCTGATCTATGTCGTCGTCGGCTAGCGCTTGCATCAAGATATGAATATTTATCGCTAATGGCGCTATGCGTATTGGCCCATTAAATTTTTTCAGAAACTGTGCCAGCACATCTTCAGTATTAATTTCTTGCATGGGTTATTTTGGCTGGTTATCCAATATTTTTAGGTAGTGTGAAATCCACATTGTACAGAGCGGGGATTTGGTCGCTGGCTACCGGACGACTAAACAAATAGCCTTGGATGATGTGACAGCCTAAGCCATGCATAATCAACGCTTGCTCTTTGGTTTCAACGCCCTCGGCCACCAATGCATAATCCAGGGCATTCGCTAAACCAATAATAGTGCCCAAAAGTAATGCAGTATGCGGATTGGTTAAGACGTCATCAATAAAAACCTTGTCTACTTTTAAACAATCCAAAGGTAATTGTTTTAACGAAGCGAGACAAGAATAGCCGGTACCAAAATCATCAATGGCAATTTTTACGCCTAACGCCCTTAATTGTTGAAAGACATTAAGTGAGCTCGCTGCTTGTATTGTACTTTCGGTAACTTCCAGCTCGAGATATTCCGGCGGTATCCCGGTCTGTTGCAGTAATTCGTTAACAGTATTGAATAACTCGGGATTTTGAAAATGCGCCGGGGCAATATTCACCGCGACTCGTAAATACGGTAATCCGGCTTGATGCCATTGCACAATTTGTCGACAGACAGCGCGCAATACCCAATTACCCAACTCCGTAATTAAGCCTAGTTGATCGGCTAACGAAATAAATTCAATCGGTGGAACCAGGCCTTTTTCAGGATGTTGCCAGCGGATCAAAGCTTCCATACCAACCATTTTGCCCGTCTGCATGGATATTTGCGGTTGATAATGCAGCACAAACTGATCCTGATCAAACGCCTCTCTTAAGGATTGTTCTTTTTCCAAACGGCTGATCGCCTGGCTGGCCATATCCTCTGAATAAAACATATAGCGCTGTTTACCGGCTTGTTTAGCGGCATACATAGCGGCGTCTGCTGCTTTCATTAGCTTCACTTCATTTGTTCCGTCTCTGGGATAGAGGGCAATACCAATACTTACACGAGGTTTTATCTGATGCTGATCCAGCTGTAAGGGTTGATTAATCTGTCGCAAACAACGGTCTGCAACCTCAGCAATACCTTCATCATCAGCGATATTATTCAGAATAATACAAAATTCATCGCCGCCTAACCTAGCTGCAAAATCAATGTCTCTAACGACATGTTTTAGACGTTCGGCAATGGCTTTAAGAAAGTGATCGCCGACATCATGACCAAAGCTATCGTTAATATCTTTAAAGCCATCCAGATCAAGAAACAAAAATGCAAACTGCTCGCTACGACGATTGGCCGCATTAATGAAATCTTCAATGCGTTCATAGTAATACGCTCTACTCGCCAAGCCGGTCAGATTATCAAAATAGGCTAAGCGGTGTATCTGCAATTCCGTTTGTTTTTTATGGGTAATGTCCTGAACCGTACCGGTAATAATGGAATGAGCGTTTTCGGTGATGGCTTCAATTTCCTGGTGGACAATAATAGGATCGGAATGGCTTACTTGTAAGCGGTATTCAGCATGTTGAGTTGTTGCCTTATTACGTGCCGCTGTAATAATGTTTTTAACAAACTCTTGATCATCCGGATGAATTAGTGCAATAAAGCCTTCTAAGGTTTTGTTAAAAGACGCTAAATCTATGCCGCATAATTCTGCCAAATGCTCGGAAATTTGAAATTGGTTAAGCCTTGAATCCCACGTCCAGTAACCCAGGCGAGCAATACGTTGGGCGGCACTCAACTGAAATTTACTACATTTAAGCTCAGCAGTGTTCGCGCTGGCTCTTAAAATAAATCCTAGTCGATGCATTAAGATCGGATAGTTTAAAGGTTTTATAACGAAATCATTGGCACCTGCCTCAAAAGCGCGATTGATAGAATCGATATCACCTAAGCCTGTTGACATGATGATGGGCACATCAGCCATATTATCTGCGCTACGTAATAATCGGCAGGTTTCAAAACCATCGATTCCGTCCATTACCGCGTCCAGTAATATTAAATCCGGCGGCTCCTGCTTGGTGATTTTTTCAAGCGCCTCGTTGCCGCTGACAGCCTGATCAACTAAAAAACCCGATGCATTCAATGCGGCGCTAGTGATTAAACGAAAATTACTGTCATCATCAACCAGCAAAATACGTTTGCTGGTTAATTCAGGTTGAGCTTGCTGATTCACGTTAGCCGAATTCGTAAGCGCTGCACTATCAAATTCTTTAGTTAGGGCATTAATGACTTTGGGTAGATTAATTTCCATAGCCGACAGTAACTCTGCTACGCCAGTAAATTTACCTTGCTTGGCTATGCTTTCAACGGTCGCACAAGCATCGGCTAAAGCTTGAGCCCCCAAATTGGCGCACACTGATTTAAAACTATGCGCGGTTTTTCTTAATGCAGCGCTGTCTTGAATGTTGAAGGCGTTACGTAATGCCAGAACAGCTTCGGGAGCAGAATGTAAAAACATCCTGATGGCATTGTTTAGCAGGGTTTCGCCGGTAGTGGTGGTAATTTGTCGGAGATTTTCTAGTGCCTCTTGGTTTAAAACTATGCCGCGACGCTCGGTAATGTAAGGAACAATGGTTTTTTGATCTGTGTCCAAGGCAATAGTTGATGCTAACGGTACCGTCTCGCTTTGCTTGGTCACCAACCATTTGGTTAATGCGTCCTGCAATTGGCTCCGACTGAAAGGCTTACTTAAATAGCCATCCATCCCGGCATCCAGACACTGTTCAACAATCCCTTTTTGTACGTCCGCCGTTAGCGCAATAATTGGCACATGGTATTGTTCAGGCGTTGCCAACTCACGTTTACGTATGGCTTTAGTTGCGTCAAAGCCGTCCAGTTCCGGCATGTGGCAATCCATTAAAATCAAGTCATAGTGTTTTTCCGCGCTGGCGTTAACGGCTTCCTGTCCGTTATTGGCAATTTCTGCGTTATAGCCCATAGCGGCCAGCATACATGCGCCGACTTCTTGGTTAATGGGCTGATCTTCAGCAATCAAAATAGTAACGATCGTTTTTGGGCTCTGATCAACGAGCATAGCCTGAGCGATTTTCTCTTGGGTACCGGCGCTTCCGAAAAGTTCCAATAAACATTTCAATAGCTTTTGTTGAATGACCGGTTTTGTTAAAAACAAGTTAATCCCGTAATCACTTACCTTTTCGGCATCAATAGCTATGTTGTCAGAACTCAACATGACCATTGGCACGGATGGAAAACGCGAGTCATGTTTGATATTTTTTGCCAGAGTCAGACCATCCATTTCCGGCATGTGCCAATCTAATAAAATCACGTGATAGTGTTTATTTTGCTGTACCGCTGCCTGTAAATGCGCCAGGGCTCCGGCGCCGCTGGCTACGCAATCACACAAACACCCCCAGTGGCTTAATTGTTCGTACAAAATTTCCCGGTTGGTGGCGCTATCGTCCACCACTAAAATATTCATGCCTTGCAACGCACTTATATCCGCTTTTGCCAAGGACTGCTGAGCACTGCGTTCCAGCTGTAAGCTGAAGTAGAATTTAGAACCTTGCCCATCGTTACTACTGACTTCCAGATTACCGCCCATCAGGGCAACCAGTTGTTTAGAGATTGTCAATCCTAAGCCTGTGCCTCCATACCGACGCGTAATGGAGCCATCAACTTGCGTAAAACTTTCAAAAATAGTGTTTTGTCGTTCAAGTGGGATACCGATACCGGTATCGGTTACTTCAAATAATAAATGTATGCATTGTTCTTGGTTGGCTGGTAAATAGCTTACTTTTAACTGCACCTCGCCGGTATGGGTGAATTTAATGGCGTTACCCAGTAAATTAATTAATACCTGGCGCAGCCTATCGATGTCGCCGCTCACAATATCGTTTAATTCAACCGGCAAATTTAATATTAATTCAAGATTTTTATGATGAGCCTGACTGACCAGTGTTTCTGTGGTTTCTTCCAGCAGGGCACGTAAATCAAAGTCGCTGATGTGTAATTGAAACTTGCTGGCCTCGATTTTAGAAAAATCCAGAATGTTGTTGATAACCCCCAGTAATGACTCTGCGGATCGATAAGCTGTTTCAGCCAGCCGTTTTTGGCGACTCGTCAAGTCAGTATTAATTAACAACTCGGTCATACCCAGCACGCCATTCATCGGCGTGCGTATTTCATGGCTCATGTTGGCAAGAAACTGGGATTTAGCAATGTTTGAAGCTTGTGCTTCGATGACAGCCTGTCGTAAATCTATCGTCCTGGCTGCAACTTCGGTTTCAAGTTGATCGCGCTGGTTTCCCAGTGCGTTATCGCGTTCCTGAACTTGCTCTATCATTTGATTAAAGCTTTTTACCAGTTGGCCTATTTCATCTTCGCTTTCACCTAGCGCCCTGACGGTGTAATTTTTATCCCGCGATACTTGCTGTGCGATTAGCGATAAGCTAATCAATGGGGCTGAAACTAATGCCGCCAAGCGTTGTCCGTACCATCCGCTAACGACAAAAGCCGCCAGCATTGCCAGCAATATTTGGCCTAGTTCGTTCAACAGCCCTAACCACATTGGTTGTAAATCGATCAGCAGGTATAGATAGCCGACGGTATCGTCTTTATGGTAAATCGGTTGGATCACAATATGAGTAAGCAACATAATGCTTTGTTGCTGTAACTGGTTTTCCGCGTCTGATAATAGATTTGGGAAACCGATAAAATAACCGTTTGCGCTGTAGTGGGCAAATGGAGCCCCTTCAATGGTATATAACTGGGCGCCAATGATGTTGGGTTTACTACGCAACGCCGACAGAATATCGGTTGCAGATTGTTTGTCGTCAAACAGCAGGGCCGCTGAGGCATTAAAGCCGATCATATTCCCTGTGGAATTAACATCAACCAACATGTCTCGGTGCTGATGCCAGAGATGGGTGATGCTGCTAATCAACAAAGTAAGTATTAGTGCCAGACCCAATGTCATTGCCTGCAAACGACGCAGTTTGTTCGTTATGGGCAGGTCGGAAAATTTATGTGGTTTCATAAGACGTTGGTAACCATTAACAGACTATTTTTCAGTATTGATTCTTTTCGCCAATTTAAGCATTTGGGTGCCGATATGCACACTACTGGCGTTTACAGTATCAATATTAATCTCAAAACTGAGACGATTATCGGCTCGCACCAAGCCTATCATACCGCCGTGATCGATGAATCCTGGCATGTCGCTAACCGTTACTATCGGCAGGCCTTTTAAATTTTTAATGATGACTTCGTCATTGTTAGAGCCGCTGATAAATACCATATGGCAGGTTTTTAGGGTGTCATCATTGATGCCACGACGTATAAATATAGGGGTGTTACCAATGGTTTTATTTTTAAGCACCCATAGGCTGTCACCTAAATGGTCGTCATTAGTTGTACACAAGTTTAAAACCTTTTCTGTAGAAGCGGCTTTCGGCCAGTCAATAAACTTAAAAAAGTTATATAGAAAAGCTGTTTTTACCGCTTCTTCGTTACCGGACTCGGCGAATGCTTGATCGGCAATAGCCGTTGCGAGTAGCAAAAAAAGGATTAGATAGCAGCGTTTTAAAGTCATAATAAATAGCTCGACTTAAAACGTGACTTGCAATTTGACACGAAATTCGCGGCCATTCATCAACAAGATGTTGTTCACGCCCCCGCCCAGCATTTGGTAATGGCTGTCTAATAAGTTATAAACACCCAGCGATACATCCAAGCCCTGCATTAGTCGATCTGAAGTCAGATTAACGTTAATCAGATCATAAGCATCCGCCAAATTACCTTGCTCGGTTTTGCGGTTGCCGATGTAAATATTTTCTACCCCGAGTTTTGCATAGTTATTAAATAGCGGTTCGGCATAATGCAGTTTAAACACATTCTGCGGTGATCCGGTCGTCCGGGCACCATCCTTCAGTTGATCACTCAGGA
Source organism: Methylobacter sp. (assembly GCA_028712225.1). Lineage (GTDB taxonomy): Bacteria > Pseudomonadota > Gammaproteobacteria > Methylococcales > Methylomonadaceae > JABFRC01. Next base: position 11,878 of record JAQTQN010000003.1, on the reverse strand, counting down.
AGCTAAAGGTATACGAAGCTTTCAACAAGCGTCCATTATCCCAGCGTTTTTCAGCCTCTGATTCTGCACCATAGGCGTCGTAGTGATCGATATTGGCAACATAGCCATCGCTGTTGTAGCCTAAAAGCTTTTCCATATGGTTATAAAACAAAGAGCCGAAAAGCTTTAAACCATCTGATGAATGCCATTCGACAATGCTTTCATAACTTTTTATTTTCTCTTCCTGAAGTTTTGAATTAACGCCGAAGTAATACAGGTTGGCATCCATCTGTGCGGCATTGGGTGCGCGAAATGTCGAGCTGTAAAGCAGTTTAAAGGTGGTGCTGGATAACGGATTCCAGATCAACCCAAGGCGTGGATTAACCGGCAAATGTTGAATTTGGTGATGATAATCAAAGCGGAGTCCGGCACTAAAGACCAGATCATCCAGTATTTGAATATCATCCTGGGCAAACACTTCAACACGATGACCATTTCGGTTGGTGTTCAGATACTGATAATAAGGATCAACGTCGTAATTTACTTGGTACTGACGAAGATCGTATTGATATTCCAAGCCAAATATCAGTCTGTGCCGGTCAAACACATTGGTGGTGATTTGCGCTTCGCCGCCAAACCAGCGGCCGACGGTTTTATCAATAGAGACAGTTCGCGTATCGTTGAAATTATAAATATCTTTGGCCTGGTAATCGTAGCCTTGGTAAAAACCTTTTAGCAGCAAGGAGCTTTTATCGTTTAGGGCTTTTTGATAGTTAATATTGCCGAAATATTGTCTATCGACAGAGTGATTATCCGGGTCGTTAAAAACCTGCCCATATGACGCTGTTGGCACTTGTTTATACCGGTCGACAACGCCACCGCTGAAGGTAAAATCTTCAAATTGCACTTTTCCGAACAGGCGATCTGCGCGTTCGGTGTCCATGTTATGGGCAATGCCGTTGTTGCTGGCGGGATTGTCGTGTGCGGGGAAATAGAGATTTTCTACGCCACCGCTATCGTAATGTGAGGCTGAAAATAGAATATCTGTGCCGTTGTCGAATTGCTTGCCATAACTGACCCGGCCTTTATAAGTATCAAAACTCCCAGCTTCTCCGGCCAGTTGAGCACCATTAATGGCTTTACCTTTTTTGGTGATGACATTGATAAAGCCCAAAAAGGCATTTGCACCATAAATCGTCGACCCAGACCCTGGAATATATTCGATGCGTTCGACCAAATCGATGTCCAGCATGAATTCCTGAGCGATATTGCCGGTGTCATAAATGTTTTCATTCATACGCAGGCCATCGATCATCATTAGCACGCGCGAGTTGTAATCATTTTTTTCAAAGCCGCGTACCCCAAGAAAGCTGTAGTTACGGTCGTTGGCAGTAAACAGCCCACGCATTCCGTTAAGCGCATCAGCCAAGGTGCGCCAGCCAAAAGTGCGAATGTCACTGGCGGTCAGTATTGATACCGATGTGGGGGCTTGGTTAGTTTTTTGACCCAGTCGTGATGAGCTGATTACTTCGACGTTGAGTAATTCTTCGATGGAAAGATTGGTTAAGTCTTCAGTGTCGGAATCATTTGCCGTGACTGATCTGCTTAGGGCCAGCAGAATCAAAGTAGTAATTAGACGGCGCATTTTTCACATTGATGTTGCTGATTAATCATGGTGGTTAAGATGAAATCGGGCTACGGGCTGATAGTGGGATATAGTTTAGAAGAAGTTACTGGATTTACGATCCACCTCACAAAATGAGTTCCAAAAAAACAACGGTGCAAAAAACATCCAGCGTCTAAACAACCCGTTAATCAAGGCATAAGAATGGCCTGGTTAAGACAGTATGGCTGTGCTCAACATGCTAGGGGACTAGGAAGCATTACCGAAGTGATAATTGACATGCCGGAGTAGACTCAGTGCTGACCGGCATGCCGAGTGTTTTATGGCTGATTAGGCTTTATTTTCGCCACCGAACAATTCCAATAGCCGTGGCAGAAAGTTTGCCAATTCTAATGACATGATGGAAAAATCCACATCGAATTGTTCGGCTTCACTTGAAGTTTCGGTGTCGGTGACTTGTTCTTGTATTAAATCCAGAAATTTCAGGCGTTTTACTGCCAGATTTTCATCAATGATAAAAGCTAAACGATCTGCCCAGCTGACCGCCAATTTAATCACTTCCTTGCCGGTATCCAGGTGATTTTTGATTTCCGGCAACGACAGATCGTGGCGTTTGCAACGAATAATACCGCCCTCTTCTTCCGGCGAGCGCAGTTCGCATTCATCTTCGATAGTGATGTCTGAAGGCGGTTGGTTGTTGATCAACCAATCGGTCATGATGGCTACTGGTTTATCGACAGTATTAAGCGGAACGGCAGGTAATGAGCCTAAGCACTTACGCAGCAGGCTGAGTAAATCTTCAGCTTTTTTTGCTGATGCGGCATCAACGACTATCCAGCCGCCTTTAGGATCAATGTAAGCATAGGTTTTGTTGGAAAAGGTAAAAGCTCTGGGCAATAGCTCAAAGATCAATTCATCCTTAATTGCGGCACGTTCTTTTTTAGCTAATTTCCGGCCTTGTTGATCTTCGGCTTCCAGAATTTTTTCCTGAAGCATTTCATTGACTACCGCTGCCGGCAGGACTTTTTCCTCTTTTTTCACGCAAATCATCATAAAACCGTTAGCCGCGTGTACCAGCTGTTGTGATGTTTTGCCTAAAGGCGCAGTCCAGCCGAAAGTGGCTTCTTCATGCTGACCACAAGGACGGAAAGCGATTTGACCGAGCTTTTCTTCCAATTCGACTGGAGTTAGAGCGAACTCTTCGGTAAGACGAAAAATACTTAAGTTTTTAAACCACATGCGAAACAGTACCCTTTAATAATTAATGTGGGCTTATTATCGCAACAAGCGGAAGCGAAAAGCAGGTAAATTTTAGACCAAGCAATTCCAAGGTTTTTTCCTGGCGTTAACAGCCGCTGCCAGGCTTATTGCGGAGCAGGTTGCATGCCGTTATCATATGATTCGGGTTTGGTTTTTATGTTAATAATTTAAGAGGGTTACTATGAAGAAAGTTATTTTGGCTGGATCGGCGGCACTATTTTTGTTTAGCGGTTTAGTCAGTGCTCACGGTCCTGTTCGTCAAAAAACAGACGAGGAAATTACCATCAATGCACCGGCTGAGAAAGTTTGGTCGATCATTAAAGATTACGGCGATTTATCTTGGCTACCGGCGGTTAAAAGTGTAACTGTTAACGGTGGCAACACTAAAGGCGCAACCCGCGTGTTAACACTAAAAGACGGCGGCACCATCACCGAAGAATTGAAAAAGTATGACGAAAAAGGTTTGTCTTATGCTTATAAGATTACCGACATTAGCACTGCAAAAACCATTACCCATTCCGGCGCTGAAGAAAAAGTACCTGTGTTCCCGGTTGATAACTATGCAGCCAGCATTGATGTCACTCCAAATGGCGATACCACTACTGTTTCCTGGAAAGCCGGTTATTACCGCGCTTACATGAACAACAACCCACCAGCAGAAATGAACGAAGAAGCCGCTAATACTGCAGTAACCACAGTATTGAAAGCTGGTCTTGAAAACTTAAAAGCACTTGCTGAAAAGTAAGGCTGCTTCTGTGTTCTCAGTGAACAAAATGACGGTAGCGATGTTTGTCGCTACCGTTTTTTTATCAGCGCATGTCATGGCTGCTCCTTATGCTTACATCAGCAATCAATTAGATGACAGCGTCTCGGTGATTGATACCGACCAAGCTAAGGTCGTCAATACCATTGCTGTTCCGGGTAAACCGGCGGGCATTGCGGTATCACCCGATGGCCGTTATTGCTATGTCAGCACCCCGGAAGGTAAAGGCTTTGCAGTGCTGGATACCCATACCCATCAGCTTCTGAATAAAGTAGAGGTAAGCGATGGCGCCTTGGGTATTGCTGTTGCTCCCGATGGTAAGCGCGTTTATGTCGCCGATTGGTATACCAATTCGGTTGCTGTGCTGGATGCCGGCGATTGGCAAGTGATTAAAAGAATTGCCGTAGGAGAGTCGCCCTCCGGCTTGGTTATCAGTCCAAATAATCAATGGCTTTACGTCGCCAATAGACTCAGTAATTCGGTGTCGAAAATTGACCTCAAGTCATTAACTATCGAAGCGACCGTTGACGTAGGCAAGCATCCGTTCGGACTGACTATCGATAGCAAAGGCGAGCGTATTTACGTAGCCAATGTGCAAAGTGACGATGTGACTGTGGTTGACGCCAACCGTATGAAGCCGATACGCACCGTCAAAGTCAACATGCTGCCCTATGCGACAACACTGGCGCTCAATGACAGCCGCTTATTTGTCACTAACCAGGATGATGGTTCCGTGTCGGTTGTCGACACTGAATCCTTAAAAGAAATTGCTCTTATTAAAGTGGGTGATAAACCGGAAGGTATCAGCACCCATCCCGATGATCGTCATGTTTATGTCGCTAACTGGTTTGATGGCACGGTGTCGGTAATCGACGGCAACACTTTAAAAGTGGTTAATACCATTAAAACCGGCGAAGGTAGTCGGGCATTCGGACAGTTTTTTGGTAAATAACGCCGCCAAGATTTAAGATATGCGAAGGGCATTGTTTTAATGCCCATCTCTGGCCGCTTCTAAGCTTATCGTTTTAACTCTCCCAAACATACTCAATGCCCTCACCGACTCAACGTTTATGCTCGTTGCCGTATTTTCAAGATAGCGCGACGCTATTTTCTGTTATCGCCAGCCAGCCATGGGCCGTATTTCTTGACAGCGGTTATCCACACTGCACTCAGGGCCGCTACGACATAATCGCTGCCGAACCACGTTGTACCTTAGTAACCCAAGGTGACGTCACCCAAATTACTCGTGATGGCGTTACCCAAACGTCCGGTGCCGATCCTTTCGAATTAGTTAAACAACAACTGGCAGGCTACAGCCGTGAAGCCCATGACTTGCCATTTAATGGCGGTGCAATTGGCTATTTTGCTTATGACTTGGCGCGTCGTTTAGAAAAACTTCCGGCACTTGCCGAAGATGCCGAACATATCCCCGAAATGGCCGTTGGCATTTATGACTGGGCAGTGGTGGTCGATCATCAGCAGCAAAGCACTCACCTGATAGCCCAGCACTGCGATGAAGCAACGTGGCAAATGTTGCTGAACCAATTTAGCCGCCAGCCTGTTGAGCCTGCGCATACGGACTTCAAAGTGTTGGGGCCGGTTACAGCTAACATGGATAAACAGGCGTACGCGACGGCCTTTAATAAAATCAAACAATATCTAAAAGAAGGCGATTGCTATCAAGTCAACCTTGCACAGCGTTTTGTTGCGCCTTGCGAGGGTGATCCGTGGGTCGCTTATCAGACGTTGCGTAAGTTAAATGCGGCACCTTTTAGTTGCTATCTCACAACCCCCGACGTGCAAATATTAAGTTCATCGCCGGAGCGCTTTTTAAAACTGACTGACCGTGTAGTCGAGACTAAGCCGATCAAGGGTACGCGACCCCGCAGTATTAATGAAGCCGAAGATCTTCAACACTCACACGATTTACAACACAGTAAAAAAGACCGTGCCGAAAACCTGATGATTGTCGATTTGCTGCGCAACGACATCAGTAAAACCTGCAAAAGCGGTTCGGTTAAAGTGCCGGTGCTGTTTGATGTAGAAAGCTATGCGACCGTGCATCACCTGGTCAGCACGGTGACCGGCGAGTTGGCGGAAGACAAGCAGGCTTTGGATTTGTTAAGAAGTTGCTTTCCAGGCGGCTCCATCACCGGCGCGCCTAAAATTCGCTCGATGGAAATCATCGAAGAACTTGAACCACATCGTCGCGGTGTTTACTGCGGTGCCATCGGTTACATTGGTTTCGATGGCAATATGGATACCAATATCGCCATAAGAACACTGGTACATTCCGCCGGAACTATTCGCTTTTGGGCGGGCGGCGGCATCGTCAACGATTCGGTTATGGAAGAGGAATATCAAGAATGCTTCGATAAAGCCGCCGCAATGCTGAATCTATTGAAGCAATTGCAAAGCAGTGATCGTAGTTAAATTAGGCGGCAGCCTGGAGCAATCCGGTACGTTGCTTGATTGTTTGCAGCAGATAGAACAACACTACCAAAACGACTCAGTGGTGATTGTGCCGGGTGGTGGGGTATTTGCCGATCAGGTCAGAATGGCACAACTTCGCTGGCAATTTGATGATCGCACCGCCCATGTCATGGCTTTGCTGGCGATGCAGCAAATGGCGCTGCTGATCAACGGACTGAAAAGCCAATTTACGATAGCCGAAACCGTTGCCGATATTCAGGCGCAGTCAGGCCAGGCACAAACGCTGATCTGGTCACCCAATATTCACGAACTTGATGTTGCCGGAATAACGGCCAGCTGGGACATTACCTCAGACAGTTTGGCAGCTTGGTTGGCCGGTGCGGTATCTGCCAGTGATTTGATTTTGGTAAAGTCTGCCGTCATTGAACCTGACCAAAATTTAGCTGAGCTGGCAGCCCGGGGTACAATCGACAATGCATTTTGTGCAGCTGTGCAAAACGCAGCTTTTACCATTCACATCATTAACTCGCAGACAAATTCATGGCCGAAGACGCATTTAATTTAATCAGCCGGTTTCTTGCCAAAAAGTTCCGGACGGCCTATTACCAGGCGCGGGAATCTATCGGTGATTCTAAGCGCAACATTGTTGTGGGCCATGTGGAACAGGCCTGTACTGGATTGCAAGAAACGCGCGATGAATTTCAGGACGCACTGGAGCGTTTTAAAAGTCTGGTTCATGTCAATGACACGCCGATGGAGCATAAATACAACTTGCTCAATAGACAGTATCAATACTGCTGCGCTAGATCGGAGTCGGTGAGCAATAGAATCCGCGCGATAGAAGAAGTCAGCGAAGCGTTGTTTGTGGAATGGGAAAACGAGCTAAATGAATATACCAATCGCGCCTTGCGTAACAGCAGTCGCCAGCAATTAAAAATGGCTCGGCAAAACTATGCCCGGCTAATTCGCACCATGCAGCGCGCCGAGTCGAAAATTCAGCCGGTGCTGGCGGCGTTTAAGGATCAAGTGCTGTATCTTAAACATAACCTCAATGCCCAAGCGATTGCGGCATTGCGGCACGAGTTTATTGAAATTGGGGTGGATATTTCTCAGCTGATTCAAGCAATGGAACTGACCATCGCCGAGGCTAGTCAATTTGTTGCGGCTTTAGGCAGTCAAAAAGCCCTGCCTGGACGATAAAAAGCAGGGTACGGACGCACCCTGCATTAGAACGATTAAATGTTGTCGAGCTTATACATCACGTTGTCGCGAGAAGAATCGACTTGATCTTTTTTGTTTTTGCTTTTAGACCGGTCCTGCTCAATTCTTTCTTTACCAAATTTGGCAATCATTTCTTCCCAGCTTGCATACTGCTCATATTCCTTAAATCCGGCAACTTTGCGTTTTTGATAAAATTCTTTACCTAACTCAACAATTTGTTGTGGATTTTTACCGTCCACTGTAGATAAAAATTCACCATCATCTTTAATCGAATCACGGATAGTCCAGAATGAAACTTCATATTCGATACGGTTATCAGCCGGCAAACGATTTTTTATCATTTTTATCGATTTATAAGCGGTGTTCGTATTGTGGCCGTTGATTTGTTCGCCTTTTCCACAAGCAACCAAGGCGAGTGACGCGATAACAAGCAGGAGAGCAGAGAGTTTTTTCATAAACATAACCTCAAGTTAAGTACAGGTCCCGGTGAGTATTTATTGTTGTTGTGATGTTGATACGCCAAATTACTAAACAAAGTAAAATGCAAGGTTATTATAACCCTCAGCCACCATGTATGCTGGAATTTATCCTATCGTTACAACAGCGTTACCAGTTGGTTCTTGACCAGCAAGGTAATCAAATCAACGCCTCTCAGTATCAACAGCGCATAGATCAATTGCTGTTGGCTGAAGCGTTTTTGCGCAAAGGCAAGCTGCTGGCTACCGAGCCGAAGCTGCCTCTGCAAATTGCCGTGATCGGCCCAACCCAGGCTGGCAAAAGTTCACTGGTTAACGTGTTATTAAACAGTCCAATAGCTGGCGTGAGCCCGTTGGCAGGCTATACCGTGCATCCCCAGGGATTTTGTAATTGGCTACCGACACAAGACTGTCAAAGCTTACAGCGCTATTTCGGCCGGTTTCAGCAGCTATCGCCCGCGCAACTCACGCCTGATCGTTTCGATTGTTACTCACTAGCCGAAACCCCGATCGGCTCTGCCAACCTGCCCCCTTGCGTGGTGTGGGATAGCCCGGATTTTGATTCAATAGACGCCGCCAATTACAGGGAGGGCGTACTCAGGACGGTTGCGTTGGCGGATGTCATCATTTTAGTCGTCAGTAAAGAAAAATACGCTGATCAATCGGTCTGGGATGCGATGTCTGCTATTGAGACCTTAAACCAGCCTACCCTGATTTTTTTGAATAAACTGGTAGAAGGCTCGGAAGCCGTGCTTATCCGGTCGCTACAAGAGAAATGGCAACAGACCAGAAGCGATGCAGCGCCGAAAATCGTACCCTTGTATTATCAAAAACAGCTTGGTCTGCCCGTATTACCAGAATACGTGCAAGAGCTGCTGCAGCGCATCGCTAAGACCTCGACAAGAAAAAAACAGGCGCGCTTAGAGCAAGAATACCTGCAAAAATATTGGCCAATCTGGCTGGAACCGGTACTTGCTGAACATCAAGCCTTACAGCACTGGCACGATTTGATTGAACAAAACATTGAACAGGCTCTACTCTCGTATCAGCAGAACTTTCTCGATCATCCGCATCATTATGAGACCTTTCAATATGCGCTGGCAGAACTGTTAAATCTGCTGGAAATACCCGGCTTAGCCGGAGTGCTGGCCAGTACGCGTAAAATACTGACTTGGCCGGTCCGACAAATGATGAAGTTGGGACGAAAACGCCTGCATCTTGCCAATAGCAGCCATGAGCTGGCATTGCTCAAACAAATCGCCGAGCACTTGCTGATTCAATTGGCGGATCATTTGTTGGATGAAACTGAGCAAAGCCGTCAAAATCAGTGGTGGCAACAGCTCTCCAACGTGCTGCGCAATCAAAAACAAAGGCTGTTGCTCGAATTTGATGATGCCGCAAAAAGCTATCATGTGGATTTTCAACAGGACGTGGAAAGTGCCGCGCACCGCTTATATCAACAGCTGCAAAAACAACCGCTGGCCCTCAATAGCCTGCGTGCAACCCGCGTTACCGCTGATGCGGCGGCCATTGCACTAGCGCTCAATACCGGCGGCGTGGGCTTGCACGATTTGATCATTGCCCCGGCGATGTTCACCGTTACCTCATTACTGACAGAGAGCGCTATCGGCAGTTATATGGGTAAGGTAGAACGCGAACTCAAACAACAGCAGCTCAATACCGTAAAACAAAACTTATTTATCAACTGCCTGCGCGAAAGCTTAAGGCAGTTGCCCGCGTCAGTGTCTTCGACTATGAACTTCAACATTTCCCCTGAACAACTCCAGGCGGCAGAAGCCCAACTTAAAGAAAAACGCCATGGCTTACGATTACTCTGATTTACTTAAAAACGCCCAATGCTGGGCTGAACAAGCTCTAGCGGCCGGCTGGATCAATCAAGATAGCTTGCACGCTATCAGCGATATTGAATTACAAGCACCCGCCGCATTATTTGATCTTGGTCAATCCAGACCGTTGATTGTCGCTTTTATGGGCGGCACCGGCGTCGGCAAAAGCTCGTTGCTCAACCGCTTGGCTGGTAAAGCTATCGCCAAAGCCGGTGTGGAACGACCCACCTCCAGAGAAGTCACCTTGTACCATCACCACACGGTGACGCTGCAACACTTGCCTGCGCAATTCCCTGTCGACCAAGTCAATATCGCGGCACATCAGGATGACTCCAGCCAACACATCGTTTGGATTGACATGCCCGATATTGACAGCACCGAGCAAACTAACAAACACCAAGTCTTACAATGGCTGCCGCACATCGATGTACTGATTTATGTGGTGAGTCCCGAACGTTATCGCGACAACAAAGCCTGGCGGCTCTTGCTTGCCGAGGGCGGTAAACATGCCTGGCTGTTTGTCTTTAATCAGTGGGATAGGGGACAAACCGAACAATACCAAGACTTCATCCAGCAACTGCAGCAAGCCGGTTTTAATGAGCCGATCATCTTCAAAACCATCTGCGATCCAGTGTCACCAAGCGATGAGTTCGAGTCATTAAAATCAACCCTAGTAACGCTGGCAACCCAGCACACCATCGAACAGCTCGAACAACGCGGGCTGCAAGTTCGCACACAAGAACTCGCACAGCGCCTGCAACAGATCGTGCCGAAACTTGGTGAAGATAACGCCGCTCAGCAATTGCCTGGAATATGGCAACAGCAATGGCATCACTCTGCCAAACTCCTGCTGCAAGGATTTGTTTGGCCGATACAGCAAGCGGCTAATTATTATGCCGAGCACACTGCCGACTTGATTACCCATCCATCAATGAATCAAATTGTGCTTTGGGACACCTGGGCGCAAAGCAGGCTGGATGATGCCCTGGATGAATTTATCAGCAATGCCAGTCAACTCGGCATGCCAACCGCGCCCGTCAGGCAGCAGCTGACACCTATCCGCGAACAGGCTGAAAAAATCATCCTAGACCAAAGTGCGCTTGCCGTGCGCCAGGCTTTAGCCAATCCCGGCAACTTAGCCCAACGGATTTTTTTAAAAACCATGCGCCTCGCCGAAATACTGCTGCCGTTAACGGTTATGGCCTGGGTCGGCTACCAAGTGTTCATGGGCTACTACACCAGTAACATCACCCACAGCCAATACTTGGGCGTTGATTTTGCTATTCACAGCACCTTGGCGATTGCCTTGAGCTGGTTGATACCCTTCTTCGTTATTAAAAAAGCTCAACCGTCGCTGAAAAAAACCGCTATCAGAGGTCTTAACAAAGGATTAAATCAAGCACTAACGACCCTTGAAATCTCAGTTTCAGACTCTATAACAGTAATCGTTCAGCAACACGCCGAACAAATCCAGCAATTGCTGGAAATTATTCAACAATGCGCAAAACAGCCGGAAAAAACACGGCAGCCCGCGCAAGAAAAGGATCCACTGGCAAGAATGCTGGTTGATTAACGGCAAATAAAAATTGTGTAGTATTTAACATAATTATTTGTTAAATTATTAATCCACGGGGGCGACATGGCTTCGACGTGGGTAGCGAAACTTTAAGTGCATGCCGAGGACTGTACACCTCGTAAATCCTACAGAAAAAAAGTATTCGCAAATGACGAAAACTACTCAATGGCGTTAGCTGCTTAAACACAGCTCCCATTCCTTTGACCATCTGTGCTTATGCGGGTGGAGTTCGGTTCGCTGGACGCTCAGAGGTCATATTACATAAGATCGTGCTGAAGCCTGTCCGGAGCGGATGCCCTAAAACCTTACGGAATCGCTGATAATTTTCTTGGCCCAACGGGTAGTTATCGGCTAAATCAAAAGTGTGGGATAAGCATGTAGACCTTACAGCGGAGTACTTACGGACGCGGGTTCAATCCCCGCCGCCTCCACCACTTATAAGTTTTAGAAGAGTTAAACTAAACCCGAAACACCTTGATAATACAGGGTTTTCGGGTTTTTTATTGCCTATAATATCCTGTAAGGTCTTATAAAATCCTAGGGTTTTAGTAACACGCATAGTAACATCGACCCAAGATCATCAAATGCGGTGTTACTAAAATGGCTAGAGTCACTCAACCCCCTACCAATACCGAAGTAAAACAAGCTAAACCCAAAGACAAAGAATTTAATTTAGTAGATGGCGATGGGCTAGCCCTC
>JAQTQN010000263.1 GCA_028712225.1 Methylobacter sp. | reverse complement strand
CTGTTCAAGTAACTGCATCTGATGCAGCATGGGAAGTTTATCGCTTAGCAGATTTGATTTATGATCCAGATAGCCGTTTTGCTGGATTGTTGTTCTTTTCTGATGAAGCTGGTAACCGTCAAATGGTGACAGTTGATGCTCCATTAATTCCTACTTTTATCTAATAAAAAATAGGATTATTAGTCTTGAAAATACTAAATAAGTAGTAATTTTAAGTGCTAATTTAAAGCCCCCACTATTAATATAATAGTGGGGGCTTTTTTTTATGAAAAGTTATTGGTATATCAATCGAATTAATATTGTCGGTACCTTTAAGAGTTCCGTTTGCCAAGTGCGAATCAGCGAAGCAAGCACTTCCTAGCCAATACGAACGAGCCGTATTGTCTATCCTTATAATGATCGTGAACTCAAGTAATAAGTGAATAATCCACAAACTTTTCAACGTCCTTGCCGGATAATTCGCGTAACACTGATGTGGCTACACTAAACCGGACACACAGTTTAAAATATTCCGCGAATTCAATTCTGAAGTGGAATTCCAGTAATCATGCGACTGGCTGTTCTGGTTTAGCAAAAATACCGCAAGGGGTGTTTTGTAGTTGAGTGTTTTTCGTGGCCGATGATTAAGTTTCTGCGGCCGCTGTCTTTCTTCGTTCCAGCGCCTTAAGATGGCTTGCTATCGGGCGATAGCCGCGCTGCCCAGTGTTGCGCTTGAATTCTCGACTAATAGTTGAAACCACACTTATCATCATGGCAATTTCTTTCTGATTTTTATCGGCTTTATTTAACGCGTCAATCTGGTATTTTTGTAGTTCGGATAACTGTTTATACTCTTTCATAAGCTCTATCATCTTTGGTCGGATTGAAAAAGCCCGAAACTATAGCTGTTAGTCCTTCCAATTCAGTTAAATAATGAATTGCACTTATGAGTTGAATCTAAGTTCTGAAAAAGAGTGTGAGTCCTAAATGAGCCAAGAGAAAGCCAAAATTTATACAGCCGAATTCAGAGTGTCAGCAGTCAAGTTGGCAAATGAATCTGACAAACCCATTTCGCAAACCGCCAAGGATGTAGGCGTTAACGAAAATTCACTGCATACATGGGCCAATAAATACAGTCGCCCCGTGGAGCAGGACAAGACAGTGCGTACTGACGAACATTTATATGAAGAATTAAAGCGCTTGAACAAAGAAATCGCTCACTTAATAGAGGACGCGATCTGCTAAATAAGGCGGCAGCGTACTTTGCCAAGGAGCAACGGTCGATTGCAGGGACCTGCCCCGCTACCGGGCATGCAAGGAGGTACAGCATCAACAGTAGGCGCTTTCGGCAACGCAGGAGCAGTTGTTGCCGAAAGGTACGCTTGGATCAAACAGCATACTAACGAATTCCCAATCGATTCGATGTGTCGATTCATGCAAGTTTCTCGAAGCGTTTACTACGCCTGGAATCATCGTATTCAAACTCGTACCGAGAAGGATGAGTTTGCGCTAATAGGTATTATCCAGAAGTTTTTTAAGGAAAGCCGCGCGACTTATGGGACTCGACGATTGCAAAATCGTTAAGAACCAAGATCGAGGTGCTAGTCGTCGACGCATAGGCCGGTTGATGCGAGAAGCTGACTTTAGCTTGTAAAACCAAACGAAAATTTAAAGCCACGACGAATTGTAATGGGCTAAAAATTTAATGCGTTTGTCCTGGGCGGGTAAGGTTAGTACGCGACTTTCAATGAGTGGGCTGACAGATTAGATGTGTCCGAGTTTGTGAAGGTGCGCCGTTACTAGCCCTCTTTGGTGTGGCGTTAGATTTTCAAGGGCATTCATCGAATGCTTTGAGTTTTTCGGCTTTCATCATGCCAACTATCTCATTGATTTGTATGAAAAGAGTATAAGTAGTGGTGCAAAAGTCATTTAACAAAAAAACTGTTACCCTACCAAAATTTGGACTTTGTCATCCTTCGATGCTTTTTGTAAACGCCCTTTCAGCTGAAGAAATCCAGACCCTAGAAAACATGAAACGGTATCATCCCAGCCATGTCCCGCGGGTACGCGCTCAAGCCGTTTTATTAAGTGATAATGGATTTAGCCTAAAAGAATTGTCCGCTATTTTTGGGGTGTGCAGGCAAACCACGTCAACTTGGCTAACGGCATGGGAAACTGGCGGTATCGCCGCACTCCTGGATAAACCGCGCAGCGGTCGACCCTGCAAATTGACTGGCGAGGCCAAACGCTATGTGCTTGACAGAGTTGAGGAATCGCCCCGCGCCCTCAAGACGGTGTTGGCGCAACTGGCCGAACACTGGAGCATTCCTGTCAGCATCGCCTCGCTTAAACGGGTGTGTAAACAAGCTGGCCTGGTTTGGAAACGCGTCAGGAAATCCTTAAAGTCCAAACGTGACGCTGATTTGTTCACCCAATCCCAGCAACAATTAACGGCATTGACTGAACAAGCGCAACAGCAGCAGATAGACTTGGTTTATTTTGACGAATCTGGTTTCACATTAGAGCCTTCTGTCCCCTACGCCTGGCAGCCCGTCGGGGCAATCATTGAAGTGCCTTGCGCCAAAAGCAAACGCCTGAATGTAGTGGGTTTTATGAACAAAAGCGGCGCTTTCCAATCTTGGGTGTTCGAAGACAGTATCACCACGGCAGCGCTGGTGGCCTGCATTGACCGCTTTGCACCGCCCTACCGTGCTGGTGGTCGACAATGCGCCCATCCACACCAGCCATGAATTCAAGGACAATCTTGAGCGATGGGAGCAACTAACATTGACGGTGCTGCCCATCGCACCTTATTCACCAGAGCTGAACTTGATAGAAATTCTTTGGCGGAAAATAAAATACGAATGGATGCCTTTTTCCGCTTACAGCTCTTTTTTGTCACTCAAGCAAAACCTGTTTGATATTCTCGCCAACATTGGCAAAACTTACCTTATCGAATTCGCTTGAAGAAATGTTAATTGTCTTTTGCACTATTACTTAAACCACTAACTAGAGCTTACTCAAAAAGTCTCAATGCATTGCAAAGCCTATAGATTTCAGCATAAGTCATTGATTTATTTTAATTCTAAAACAAATTTATTTCGATGCAGCCTAAACAAATTCAACTTTGCGTAAAACGGATGCACAGATTTAAGCGTATGTCATTCAAAAACCGTGCATTTAATATCATCCAAAAGAATTGATTCACTCATTAAATCAGTAAGATAGCATTTACTGAGCAGGCTCTAACTAACAGTGACATAGCCTTTAAAAAATTTCAACCTGTCAGCTCGATATGTCGATTACACGGGCTGATTTTCTGAGCAAACTCTATTACAGATTTCAAAGGCCACCAATCTGAGGTTTGAATTAAAATGCATTTTTTATCCACTCTAAGCTGTTATCACCTGAAATTGCTATAACATCAAAGCGAATTGGGCAATCTAACTTTGCTCCTGA
>JAQTQN010000262.1 GCA_028712225.1 Methylobacter sp. | reverse complement strand
TTAAGCGCCTTGGGTGCGTCGGCGGTTTTCTCTAGGTTTTCTTTAGAGGCTTCGATAATTGCGGCGATTTTGTCGGGTTCAACGCGGGTCATTAATGGTTTGAACGCGTTAATGGTGTGAGCAATTAGTGGCGTAGCTTGAGTCGGCCAGGTTTGCGGCTTAAGGTTCAAAAACTCTTCCGTATTGGCTGCCAGCACCGGCAGTACTGGGCTGAGATAAGCGGCCAGCAGGCGAAACAGGTTTATACCCACTGAGCATACGTCATGCAATTCCTGGTCTTTGCCTTCTTCTTTAGCGATCAGCCACGGTTTTTTCTCGTCGATATATTGGTTGGCTTTATCCGCCAGCGCCATGATTTCGCGCATGGCTTTACCGAATTCGCGGGTTTCGTAAAAATCGGCAATCTGTTGGCTGGCGTTAACGAATTCTTCAAATAACCCCGGTTCTGCATTGTGCCCAGACAGCACGTTGTTAAAACGTTTGGCAATAAAACCGCTGCAACGGCTGGCGATGTTAACGACTTTGCCGACTAAATCGGAATTCACTCGTTGGGTAAAATCGTCGAAGTTAAGATCTAAATCATCGACGCTGCTGCTCAATTTGGCCGCAAAGTAATAACGTAAATACTCGGGGTTCAAATGCGCCAGATACGTTCTGGCTTTAATGAAGGTACCTCGCGATTTGGACATTTTTGCCCCATTCACGGTTAAAAAGCCGTGGGCAAATATCGCACTGGGCGTTCTAAAGTGAGCGCCGGTTAACATGGCGGGCCAAAACAGGGCGTGGAAATAAATAATGTCCTTACCGATAAAGTGGTACAGCTCGGCATCGCTGCCTTTGCCCCAAAACTCGTTAAAGTCCAAGCCTTGTTTGTCGCATAAGTTCTTGAAGCTGGCCATGTAACCGACCGGCGCATCCAGCCAAACATAAAAATATTTGCCCGGCGCATCGGGAATTTCAAAGCCAAAATACGGCGCATCCCGGCTGATGTCCCACTGTTGCAGGCCGCCGTCCAGCCATTCAGCCAATTTATTACGAACTTCCGGTTGCAAATGTCCGGCGGTCGTCCAGCTGCGCAGCATGTCGGTGAAGTTAGCCAAGTCGAAAAAGTAATGCACCGAGTCTTTGTCTATCGGCTTGGCGCCGGAAATGGCCGAGACCGAATTTTTTAGATCAGTCGGTGAATATGTTGCGCCGCAAACCTCGCAGCCATCGCCATATTGATCAGCCGCACCACATTTGGGGCACTCGCCTTTGATAAAACGGTCAGACAAAAACATGTTCTTAACGGGATCATACGCCTGGGTAATGCTGCGCGAACTGATATGGCCGGCATCGCGCAGGCGTTCGTAAATCAGCTCGGAAAAGATTTTGTTTTCTTCAGAATGCGTGCTGTGATAATTATCAAATGCCACGCCAAACTCAGTAAAATCAGCTAAATGCTCTTTGCCGACGGCAGCGATCAATTCTTCGGGAGTAATTCCATCCCGATCAGCCTTGAGCATAATCGGTGTGCCATGGGTGTCATCGGCGCAGACGTAGTAGCAAAGATTGCCGCGTTGTTTTTGAAAGCGCACCCAAATATCGGTTTGGATGTACTCAACCAAATGGCCTAAATGGATGGGGCCGTTGGCATAAGGTAAAGCGCTGGTAACAAGAATTTTTCTATTGGACATGGTCTTAATGCTGCAAGTTTTACGAAAAAATAATGCCAATATTATTGCATAAAACCCTGCTTACCGATGATGACATCAATCCCCGCGTGATTTGCGTATTGAAAAATAGGCTCGCGCCTTATATCCTGAGTAAATTATTTGGTATTTACTTTAACTTCCCCATTCTGGAAAAATCATGACAGATATAAACAAGTCAGATGTAGAAAATCTGCTACAAACTTTCATCGACCCCAACAACGGTGTTGACCTAATCACTGCCAAAACAGTTAAAGCTATTACCATTGATGGCAACAACGTTACGGTTAAACTGGAACTGGGCTATCCGGCAAAAAGCTATATTGAAGAGCTCAAAACCGGCGTCGCACAACTCTTACAAACACTGCCAGGCATTGGCAATGTTACCGTTGAAGTCATTGTAAAAATCGTCTCTCATGCCGTACAGCAAGGCTTAAAACCCATGCCCAATGTTAAAAACATTGTTGCAGTCGCTTCCGGCAAAGGTGGTGTGGGTAAATCCACCACGGCGGTCAATCTGGCGTTAGCGCTGGCTGCAGAAGGTGCCACAGTAGGCATTTTGGATGCGGACATTTACGGGCCGAGCATTCCAACCATGCTCGGACTATCCGGCTTTCCGGAAAGCAAAGACAACAAAACCATGCAACCGAAAGTCTCCTTCGGCATCCAAACCAACTCGATCGGTTACCTGGTTGAAGCCGACCAGGCCGTCATCTGGCGCGGCCCGATGGTTACCGGCGCGTTGCAGCAATTGCTTAAAGACACTAACTGGATCGATGTCGATTACCTGATTATCGATTTACCGCCCGGCACCGGCGACATTCAATTGACCCTGTCGCAACAAATTCCGGTAAGTGGTGCGATTATTGTCACCACCCCGCAAGACATTGCCTTGCTTGATGCCCAACGCGGTTTAGCGATGTTCGAGAAAGTGAATGTGCCGGTGTTAGGCTTGGTGGAAAATATGAGCATCCACATTTGCAGCAACTGCGGCCATGAAGAAGCCATCTTTGGCGAAGGCGGCGGTTTAGCAATGGCTGAACGCAACAGAATCGACCTGCTTGGCTCGTTGCCATTAGACATCAGCATCCGCCAATATGCAGACGTCGGCAGACCCATCGTCGCCGCCGATCCCGATGGCAGACCGGCGCAGATTTATAAAGAAATCGCCCGTAAAACTGCCGCTAAACTAGCGTTGAGAGGAAAGGATTTTTCTACCAAGTTCCCTAACATCGTTGTGCAAAATACTTAAGTTTTGATATTGCCGCCGACAAGGCGCTGATTTTCGGTAGTCGTCGTGCCCGGATTTGGTACGGCGATTTCACAACCCCATCATCAAGTTATTTCCAGTCTTCAAGCACTCCCTAATAAAGCTAACTCTTGATCTACGACAGAGACGGAAGCATTTGGGGCAATAATGTTATATTCCATACAGAGTCTTTGGTTAATTAGTACACAATAAAAAGCGCTAAGCACTTAAATCAATCGAGCCCTTCATTGATTGTTCGTGTTTTCTGGTAAGGAATAAACACATGACTGTCATTACCCAACGATTTCTCATCGTAATAGGTTGCCTCATCGCGGCGATTGCCGGTGGTCTTTTGCTTGAAATGCTCCTCAGTTTCCAAGCCGGTTGGCCGTTCGGTCATACGCAAACAGGGCATATCGTCGGTTGGGTCGGGCTTGGCGTTATTCTGATGGTCTTTGTTTACTCGGCAAAAAAACGTTTTGGGCGCAAGGCCGGTTGGCCCAAAG
>JAQTQN010000261.1 GCA_028712225.1 Methylobacter sp. | reverse complement strand
ACCATGGTCGCGGTGCTACCATCCGGCATATCACCTTGCCCTTCTCCCTGCACCCAAAATGGCCCCAACGAGCGCACATGCTCCGACCCTTTAAACTTTTCAGGCGGCTTGCCCGGTTCCATCACGCATTCAGATTCATACGTCCAGTCGCCGAGCAATTGTTGTAGCCATTGGTGTTGTTTTTGCGGCTCTATGTTCATTGGCATCTCCAATGTTTTCGTTGTTAACCGGCAGGTTTGGATGGATGGCGCGCAGTAAAACCGTCGTAACCTTCGGCTATCTGCGATGGGTTTCGCTACGCTCTACCTACCCTACAATTTCAACTTCTATGCTGAATTCGCGGCAAAAAAAGCTTCCATCCTGCTTTGGTACTCACTTGGATCGACATCTTCGACATGTGTGGCGATCAACCACAGATGTCCAAACGGATCGGCTATAGCCCCCATGCGATCGCCCCAGAACTGATTAGTGGGCGGCATGGTTTCTTTGGCACCCGCGTTAATCGCATTGGCAAAAGTGGCGTCAACATCGGCAACGTAGAGATGCAATTTAACCGGACTGCCGCCCAGTGTTGAAGGCGAAACATCGCCACATCGCGGATTTTCATCCGCAAGCATAAATATCGAATCGCCGATTTTGAATTCGCTGTGGGCTATTGTTCCATCGGGCATATTGAGGCGATATAACTCGTTTGCAGCGAAGGCTTTTTTGTAAAACTCAAGCGCATCGGCTGCGCCTTTGGCGACCAAATAGGGTGTAAAAGTGTGGTAACCGTCGGGTATAGGTTTGATGTTTGTGGTCATCGTCGTGCTCCTGTGGTTGGGTGAGTAATGCTATCTCACGACAAAATCGACAGTGAGTTGAATATTTTGCTACCCACGCCGATGCGTCATAACTTTTTGCGCTTTTTCTTTTGCAATCTTTGACCTCGCAGCGCCGCTTCGTATGAACGATGTGCCCATATTGCGGCTTGTTCCTGATCGTCAAAGATCCCGGCAGGGGCCAGATAGTAAGATATCGTCATCACCTTGCCGTCTTTTTTATACTCGAACTTACTAAGTGCTTCCTGCTCAAAATAACTGACGTTTTCAGCATCTGCTTTTAGGTAAAGCATATCGTCCGATACCAACGCGAACATCAAGCCGTCATGATAGATACCATAGCCGCCGAACATTTTTCTGGCGCTGATCGGTCCGAATAGCTCAAACACTTCATGAAGATATTCAATGAACTCACTCATATTAAAATAACTTCATGCGGCTTGGGTTGTCTCATCCTCGCAGGTCATCCAGCGTTCCCGGGGACGGGCAAGTAGCGGAATGAGTTGACGGATTGTCTCGGAGTCCTGGTATTTTTCCCGAACGGTGTCGGCATCTGTACGGTGCTGCCAGTTAGCAAGCGCAATAATATGCCCTGGCGCATCCTGGTCGATAAATAGTTGATGCGATACATAACCGTCAAAGCTGCGCATATCCGACCATACTTGTCGCGTAAGTCGGAGGCCTTCTTCTTCCAAACCGGGTTTTAGCCAGGTATCCCACACGACCGTTATCATTTACTTGCTCCTGAGTATTAAAATCGACTGTCCGGATTAATCACGAACAGAAGTATTTTCAAACGTTTGCTTCATTGTGTTTAAATTCTAAGGTATTTATTTTTAACCGTATTTAGCGGTCTTGTGGAATACTAAAGCCAATATTGGACTTGAAAAAGTGCCACATTATCGAAATATTATGGATCCAATTTTTGAGCTTTCGATTACTCTGCCGCCGCAAGGCTCGCGCAATCTATTTCGTGTATTGCATCAGCAAATGCGGTCAGCGATTGTGACCGGACGACTGCAACCCGGCGTGCGTTTGCCGTCAACCCGTAAATTCGCCGAATTGGCTGGCGTATCGCGCAATACGGCAGTGGCGGTTTATGAAATGTTGCAGAATCAAGGCTATATCTTGATTTGTCCGGGTTCAGGTGCATTTGTGGCTGACAATAATCCCAGATTAACGCCACCCGACACAGTAAAAATCAACCCGGTTGCTGATCATCGTCTCAACGCGTTTTGGCGGAATCCTCCGGCTTTGGCGGCGACTTTGCCGCCGTATTACAGATATGACTTTAGAGTGGGATTGGCTGATAAATCAGCTTTCCCATTTCAAACTTGGCAACGCCTGTTAGTTCGATCACAAAGGACACTGGCTAAGGCGGCAACGGCTTATGCCGACCCACAAGGCCAAGCCGGTTTCCGTGAAGCGATTGCCGCACACGTGTCAATTTCGCGAGCGGTTGCCTGCCAATCTGACGATATCGTCGTAACAGCCGGAATTCAACAAGGCTTAGACTTGTTAGCTAAAATTCTGGTAACCGCAGGTAAAACTACGATTGCGATTGAAGATCCCGGTTATCGGCCTACTGCCATCACCTTCGCAGCGGCTGGAGCAAAGGTGATACCGGTACCGGTCGATGTTGAAGGCATCATCGTCGAGCGAATACCGCCAGGCACCCAGGTGATTTATGTAACGCCGACGCACCAGTTTCCACTGGGATATACGATGTCGATGGCCCGCCGAATAGCTTTACTGAATTTTGCACAAGTTCACGGAGCAGTGATTATCGAAGACGACTATGACAGCGAGTTTCGCTATAACGGCAAACCGCTCGATGCCTTACAAACTCTGGATCGCAACGGCTCAGTTTTTTATATCGGCACGTTTTCAAAAAGCCTGTTTCCGGCACTTCGCCTCGGTTTTGTGGTAACGCCGTTATGGGCTCGGCAAGCATTGCTGTCGGTTAAGCGATTTAGTGACTGGCATAGCCCGATTCTGGAACAGGAAACCTTGGCTGCTTTTATTACTGAAGGACATTTGGCGCGCCATATCCGCAAAATGCGTCAACGCTATGGCCAACGACGCCAGGTGTTGATCGAATCACTCAGTCATTATTGCAGCGATTTTTTGGAGCCCATTTCGACTGAATGTGGTTTGCATTTGACTGCCTTAGTGAAGGGCCAACTCCAGGCAGCTACTATTGCCGCCCAAGCCGATACATTGGGTATCGGCGTATATTCCTTAGACCGCTATCCGATTGCAGGGCAAGGCAGCAACGGCCTTGCGTTTGGACTGGGAATGATAGCCGCTGAGCACATTGATGATGCGATCAGCAGTCTTGCGGGATTGAAAAGCATCAGGCCTTCGGATACGAGAACCCGTTAAGGATTAACCGTTCGCCCTGAGCCTGTCGAAGGGTGAATGGTTAATCCGTTCATGGTTCGACAAGCTCACCACGAACGGCTTAACTTAATGACATTGAAGAATTAATAGGATTTAATTAAAAACTTATTGGGATTGGTATTAATCGGTTGCTTTCTTCTATGCAGAAATTCCGCCGATGTGGCAAGCAAACAAATGGCACGCGATACCATCGCTATCTTTAGCGAATTGGAGCTTACCGGCCC
>JAQTQN010000260.1 GCA_028712225.1 Methylobacter sp. | reverse complement strand
TATAAGGCGGAATCACCAGCAGATTAAAAAGATCTGCTTGTTCGAGTGCGTGCAGGCCTTTTTTATTCTTTTTACTACTTGTCGGAAGAAAATCGTTAATGCTTAGAGATGAACCGTCCGAAACAGCGTCTGCCAGCGCTTTTCTGGCAGCATCTAAAATAACCTTAGCTTCTTTTTCTGCGGTTTTTGCATTATCGATGTCTGTTTGCAACGCGCCACTGTTCTGTTTGTTTTCCCGGTCCGCTTTGGCTCGCAGGTATTTGTTTTGAGCTTGGCTGACAGCATCTTGAGTTAGCGGCCATAAGGTATTTTGGGCGCTAACCACTGCGGCCTTTTTAGTAGTATTGGTTGGGTCCGCAGCCAGCGCGACATTAGCCGCCGTTAATGCATCAATAGCTGTCTTAATCGCGGCAAGATCCGGCAGCGCCGTTGGCGGCCAGTTACCATCCCAGACAACGAGCCTGGATTCACTCGCCAACACTTTATCGATACGCCGAGGGCCATCAACAACTGACAAATTCAGATACCGCTCAGAACTGCCGCCCGGTGCGGTATCGGTCACCGTCAGGTTGAATAAGGTGTCATCCGAGATATTGTTACGATCGATACTGGCCCGCAAATTAGCTCCCCAGCCGCCTTCATAAAGCGCTTCCAGTTTAATCCCGCCGACACAGAGTTTGGCTTTGGCATAAGCCGCAGCGCCGGTAACGGCGGTCTCTGCCGCTTTTTTAACGGTGTCTTTATCGGCACCCGCCCTGGCCGCTTCATTCTCAGCGGCAACCGCCACCTTATCGGCGGCAGTCTTTTCAGGATCAGCTGTAAAACCATTCGCCTTCGCTCTTGCTGCCGCGGCCGCGCCGAGAGCATCGGTACCGATCGCCGCATCGGCAACGTCCTGAGCGGCAACTTGTGCCGCGCTACGCGCCATTTCGTCAGCGAAATCACTGTGAAACAGCCTGACAATAATCGCCTGGCTGCCGCCGTTGAGATAAAAATCCCGAACCGCGTAGCCAAGCGTACTGTCGAGCCACAAGCCGCCAAAAATCTGCTCAAAGTCGGAGAAATTGTTGATTGTTTTTGCTTCGTTGGTTGGTCCGCGCTGGGCTCGACCGATAAATGCGGTGATAGACGTCGCCACACCGGTAATGGTGCGAACGCCACTGGAAATCTCTTCGATATAAACGCCGGGATAGGAGAGTGTTGCAGGCATGACGTGCTCCTCTTAACTACGACATGACACGAAATGACATAGTCACTCGGACATTTAATCTTTTGTGTCGAAACAGGCTGCTACCGGCAGAACATCAACATCGATCAAGCCTTGCAAGCCAACCAAAATAAAAAATCATCCTCCCTGAAAGATAAATAATTTTTGTAACTATTCAGTCTCTTGATCGAGCCGTCATGCGTAGGCTGGATAAGCGCTAGCGCATCCGGCAAATGCGGTGGATGCGCGTTGCTTATCCACCCTACACAATAAACGCATAGCCTCTCTCAGATTAAAGACTGAATAGTTACTAATTTTTTATATCAAGCCGGATTGTTTGCTGATTTGATAGCACCGTCAATACGTAGAGCTACCTATATGAGCCTATGTAAATGAGGCTAACTGGCTGATTTTAATGTTCGAGTTACCTGCTTTTATACGACGATAATCTATCGACATTAAGCGGTTCAGGGCCGATGCCCCATTCTTGGCAGAGTCTTACGCCATGTTATATTGATCTTAAGCGAAAAAGCGCCGTGCGCCGCCTGCAGCTACACGGCTTTAGCCCTTCACATGAGGCAGCTGATATGAATCCACTCCTTTACGAACATGATTGGCCCGACATCGATACGGCGCTGTATAACCGCTCGGCTAAGTTGTTTAATGCTGTTAAAAGCATCTTGGGCGTTAAGCTGGCGCTGCATGCCGACCCGCAAGTCCTGGAAGGCGACATTTTTTTATTCAATCATTTTTCC
Source organism: Methylobacter sp. (assembly GCA_028712225.1). Taxonomy (GTDB): domain Bacteria; phylum Pseudomonadota; class Gammaproteobacteria; order Methylococcales; family Methylomonadaceae; genus JABFRC01. Next base: position 1,489 of record JAQTQN010000260.1, on the reverse strand, counting down.
CGCTTCGAAACCTTTATCCCGCAAATTCTTATTTATGAAAAAACCGGGGCGTACAGTTGTGCAATTGCTGCGGGTGAATTTTTTAACGACGACACGGTACTGTCCCGCTATTTAAAACACGTTGGCGTGTTTCCTCACGATCATCCGCGCTTGTTTGCGCAATTGACCGGGCAAATTTTACGCGGCCGCAAGGTGATTATTTTTCCTGAAGGCGGCATGATTAAAGACCATCGCGTCATCGACAAACAAGGCCAGTACAGTATTTTTTCGCGCATTACCGGCAATCGTCGTAAACAGCACACCGGCGCGGCAATTTTGGGACAAGGTGTGGAAGCGTTTAAAGCCGCGATTCGTTATGCACACCAGCAACAAAAAACCGAGCTGTTGTTACGATGGAAAGAAGAGCTGCACTTCGACAGCGTCGATCAGTTATTGGCGTCCGCCAACAAACCCACGCGCATCGTCCCGGCCAACATCACTTTTTATCCGATTCGCGCCTCAGAAAATCTGTTATTCAAAAGTGTTGAGTTGTTTTCGGAAAATTTAAGCCTGCGCCAAACCGAAGAACTGTTGATTGAAGGCAATATCATTCTTAAAAATACCGATATGGACATTCGCATGGGCTCGCCGGTAAATCCCTGTTGCGTCTGGGATTGGCGCACCCATTATTTGATGCGCCGGGTCGCGCCGCAAATCAAGTCTGTGGATGATGTATTTGCATTGCAGGACAGCTCAAAAACCTGGAGCCAACGCTTGCTGGGCCGGTATTTTGTTAACAATGCCGAATGCGCCCGCGATCAATATATGGAGAAAATGTATAGCAACCTGACTGTCAACTTAAGTCATCTGGCGTCGACATTGATTATGCATTTCCTCAGCCAGGGCCAATCGCTGGTTGCAAAAAGTATGTTTTATAGCGTGCTGTATATCGCCATTAAACGCTTGCAGACCAATACCGACGTGCATTTGCACCGTAGCCTTCTAAATCCCGATGATTACAGTGATTTACTAAAACTCAGCAATAAGCGCTTTGATTATTTTATCTGCGTCGCCAAAGAAACCGGCCTGCTCCAGGATAAAGGCAACAGCTACCAATTTCTGCCGAAGCTGCGTGAGGATTTCGACTTCGACAGGATTCGCTTGGAGAATCCCATTGCCGTTTACCACAATGAAGCCGAACCCATTCGGGTCATCCGTGACACATTGATTGCCGCGATCGATGAATTTGCCATTATTAATCCGCGTCAACTGTCTGTCTGGCATTTTGATGATGAATTTCGAGCGTTGGCATTGGAAAAAAAATTCTATTCCAAACCACAATTCGCCGACATCAACCAACAAGAAACCGCCTCCGCCGATCCTTCGCCGTTCTTTATCCGCCCGGAACACGCCAATAATATCGGCATATTGCTGGTGCATGGGCTGTTGGCCGGCCCGGCTGAATTGCGCGATTACGGTGAATACCTCGCCAAGCAAGGTTACACGGTGT
>JAQTQN010000259.1 GCA_028712225.1 Methylobacter sp. | reverse complement strand
ACAGCGCTCCGATGTTATTTTGCTGTGTTTGGCTGATACAAATGTCGTTGAATCCGTGGTGCGAGAACATATTTTGCCGCATGGCTCTGCGGGTAAATTATTGATTGATTTATCGAGCATTCATCCTAATAACACCCGGCAATTGGCGGATTTACTGCAAAAGCATTGCGCGGTGGGCTGGGTCGATGCGCCGGTATCCGGCGGTGTTGCGGGTGCGGAACAAGGCACACTGGCGATTATGGCCGGTGGCAGTGCTGACAATATTGCTGTCGCCCGATTAGTGCTGGCGCCGTTGTATAAGCAATTAACGCACATGGGCGAGGTCGGCAGCGGTCAGGTCACCAAAATCTGTAACCAGATGATTGTCGGCTGCAATATGCTGGTGATTGCCGAAATGATGGCGCTGGCGAAACAGGCGGGCGTGGATGCTACGCAAATACCTGTCGCACTGGCTGGCGGTTTTGCCGATTCCAAACCCCTACAAATCGCCGGGCCGGAAATGGCGACCAATACTTTTGAGCCGATTAAATGGCGTGTAAAAACCTTGCTGAAAGATTTAAATATGGCGGTCGAGTTGTCCAGTCAACAGGGCAGCGCTACGCCCATGTCCGGGCTGGCCGCACAACTGATGCAGTTGCATGGCAGTCATGGTTACCTGGAACAAGACCCCGCAACGCTGATCAAATTGTTTGGTGAGCCTGATGCTTAAATTTTCGGCCAACCTCAGCATGTTGTTTACTGAAGTGCCGCTGATCGATCGCTTCCAAGCCGCCAAAGATCAGGGTTTTACAGCCGTCGAAATACAATTCCCTTACTCGTTAAGCGCAACGGCGATTAAGCAGGCACTGGATAAAACCGGCCTTAAACTGGTGCTGTTTAATGTCGACGCGGATGATTTGTTACAAGGCGGCGAAGGCTTGGCGTGTGTGCCGGAAAAACGGGAGCAATTTAAACAGGCCGTTGCGCAAGCCGTCACTTATGCCGAACTGTTACAACCGGAAGTTATTAACGTCTTGCCGGGGCGCTGTTTGCAGCTAGACCGACTAAATAAATACCTGGATACTTTCCAAGAGAATTTGAGCTTTGCGGCTCAAGCTTTTGCTCCCTTGGCTGTCAAAACCGTATTCGAAGCTATCAACAGTCACGACATGCCGGGATTTATCATCAACACCGGACCACAGATGTTGGACGTGCTGAACCAGCAAAATAATCCCAATCTATTGATGCAATACGATATTTATCACGCTCAAATGATGGGCGGAAATCCGGCAGAGTTTATTCTGCAAAATGCCGACAAAATCGGCCATATTCAATTTGCCGATTGCCCCGGTCGTGGGCAGCCAGGCACAGGGCGGATTGATTTTGTCGAGGTCTTTTCAGCCATTGAAAAAGCACCTTACTCCGGTTGGGTCGGCGCGGAATACAAGCCGATAGGAGGGACTGTTAATAGCTTGTCGTGGTTGCTGAGCCAATCAAATAAAGCCAATGACTAAAACACTTTATTACACAATCGACCTGGAAATTCCCTTCCACGATGTCGACATGATGGAAATCGTCTGGCATGGGCATTACGCGAAGTATTTTGAAATCGCTCGCTGTGCATTATTGGACGCTATCGATTACAACTATCCGCAAATGCGCGATTCCGGTTACGCGTGGCCGGTGATTGATCTTAGAATTCGCTATGCAAAACCGGCGATATTTAGGCAGATCGTTACCGTCAGGGCGGAAATAGTTGAATGGGAAAATCGCTTGAAAATAAATTACCTGATTACCGATAAACAGTCAGGTGCTAGATTAACTAAGGGCTACAGCATTCAAGTGGCGGTAGACATGGCAACACAACAAATGTGTTTTGCATCGCCTGCGGTGTTGTTAGAAAAGCTGGGGATTTTGTAGAGTCCGGTACTATGTCAATCAATCAATCAATCAATCTGTCTTGTTTGTTTTAGGAGAGTCCAATGAGTTTATTACACAAGCTGACTTATTTAAGTGAACAGGATTACTTAACCTATGAGCTAACAGCCGATGTGCGTCATGAATATGTCGATGGTCAACTCTATGCAATGGCGGGGGCTGGTGAGCGCCATAATCGCATTACTTTAAATATAGCCTTTCAATTGCGTGCCGCTGCGCGTGGCGGGCATTGCGGGGTGTTTGTCAACGACATGAAACTAAGGTTGGCGCAGGGTAAGGCGTATTACTATCCTGATGTGATGTTGGTATGCAATCGTCAGGATATTGCCGATGCTTACAAAGAACAGCCCTGCTTTATTGCTGAGGTTTTATCGCCCAGCACGATGGCGATTGATCGGCGCGAAAAGTTGCTGGCGTATCAAAAAATACCTGGCTTGCAGTATTACCTGTTGGTCAGTGCCGATTCTCTAAAAGTTGAGTATTTTTTACGCGATGCTGACGGTGAATGGCAAACAGCATTCCTTGATGATGAAGAAACGTTAATTGTCACGTGTGATAATTATCAGGCTGGATTGAGATTAGGCGACATTTATGAGGACGTGGCGTTTGAGAATTAATTTGAATGTCGGCAACATCAGGTGGATAGCAATAAAAACACTGATGTTGGTTTTATTGGTTGTTAACCAAAGTTCTGCTGGGGAAATTGCATTAACGGAAATTTCGGCCAGATTAATAAAAACACCCATCACCCAAGGCGATTTTCACCAACAAAAACACTTGAAGGTGTTGCGCAAACCGTTAATTTCCACAGGCTCGTTTACTTATCATCAAAGCAAAGGCGTAATTTGGAAAACACTGACGCCGGTGCCTTCAATATTGTTGGTTAATGAGTCGAAATTGTTGACCGGCCAAGGTGAACAAGCCGTTCCCGCTGCGTTTGGAAAGGTGTTTAAAGCCATGCTGGGCGGCGATTTAGCGGAGCTTACGGATGGTTTTACTATCACCGGCATCGATCAAAAAAATGCCTGGCAATTAGAATTAACGCCTAAAGATGAGATGCTGAAAAAAATTATCAGCACGATTGTCTTGTCAGGTGACACCGAGGTGCGCAGCTTGGAAATACGCGAAGCGGGCGGCAACTTCACTCAAATTAATTTCGAGCATATTACTCATCCAAGCGACATATCACCTGAGCAAGAAGCCGATTTTAAGCGTTTGTAACATAACTGTTCGATGCTGATTTAGCAGGGTTGGTTATAATCTGCCAAATAATTTGTTCGAGCCGCCAACCCATGCGGAGAAAGCTTGCGAAAGCTAACTTTGCGGGGCTCTGGCGGCATTTATATGTCCGGGAGGATGCATGTTAAAAGTGGTGTTACGCTGGTTATTGACTCTTATTTATAAAGTTGAAGTCAAAGGGCTGGATAATTATAAAAAAGCCGGCGAGCGGGTGTTGATTATTGCCAATCACACATCATTTCTGGATCCATTGTTGTTGGGGGTATTTTTGCCCGACGAAATCACCTTTGCGATAAATACCCATATCG
>JAQTQN010000056.1 GCA_028712225.1 Methylobacter sp. | reverse complement strand
GATCTAACGATGATGTAGCATAAAGTTCTCCAAAAGGTTAAAAACAGTAGGGTATAAATGCTTAACCATGCCGCCAGACCTTGATCGCCGAAATCAGTAGTATCGCAGCCAACACCGGCAGCAACACATCGGCAGGTATCACTCCGACCAATTGGCCTCCAATAAATGCGCCGAACAGCGAACCCACCGCCATCACCAGCACGAAGCCCCGGTTGCGGCCAACCACCGCAAAGCTTTGGTCCGCGCTGTAACGGGCGATGCCGGTCAGCATCGTCGGCAGACTGATCGCCAGCGACAGGCTGCCGGCCAGCTTGATGTCAACGCCGAACAGCAAAACCAGGGTCGGAATCAGCAATTCGCCCCCCGCCACGCCCATCAATGAGGCAACCAGGCCGATGACTAACCCCGCCGCGACTCCGGCCAGCACCAACGGGCTGTCCGACAGCGCGGGCTGATGAGAGCTGGCCGGGCTATGGCCCCATAACAGCAGCATGGCGATCAACACCAATAACACCGCAATCACCCGATACAGGGTTTCGCTCTTCAGTCGAAGCGCCCAGCCGGCACCGAACCAAGCCCCCAACAGGCTGCCGGTCAGCAGATTCAGGATTACCGGCCATTGCTCCAGCAAATCGGCGAACGGGATGGCGCCGGCCCGGAACGGCAAGGCCGAGGCCACGACGATCAGGCTCATGGTTTTGTTCAGGATCACCGCCTCCAGCGAGGCGAATCCGAACAGGCCAATCAACAAAGGCAGTCTAAATTCGGCACCACCCAGGCCGATCAAGCCGCCCAGCGTTCCTATCAATGCGCCGCTGCCGAATACAGTCGGCTTATTGGTTTTCATCCCGATCCAAACCGTCAAAACCGCAGTTGGCTCTGCACGTAAAAATAATCGACATCCTGGCTGTCCGGTGCTTTGGGCGCATTTTTGGCGAATTCGCCTTTAAACAAATGCGCCCAACCGGTTTCCAAATTCAGGCTGCTGTTAACATCCCAGCGTGTTGATAACTCCAATTGCTGGCCGATGAAATTACCGGTATTGCCTGTTGTGTCGCGTAAATTGGCTGAAGTCCAAGAGTCTTTTTCTTCCGCCAGCCAGAAAAATCGATGGCTTAAAAAGGCTTGTACATCAGAACGCGGATTAATGCCGATCCGGTAGCCCGGCGTGTTGATGTTACTGCGGGCGAAGGCGCCGAAAATGCCGGTCGGGCCGAATTCGAAACGGCGCGCGCCATACAGGGTGTCAAAACGTTGGTCTTTGCCGTCTTTCGGATTTTTATCGCCGCTGGCGTAATCGTATTCCAACGCAAAGCGCGGCGTCCAAGGAATGTCGAAGGTGTAGCCGATGTCTACATGCTGAAACCAGGCTTGATGCTGTAAATCTTTGCCATCGGTGGTCGTGGTACTGGCGCGTACCGTGCCCAACTGGCCGATCGATTCCAACTGAAAGTCGAACTCCGCTTTGGCAGGTTTGATATAAAAACGCATGCCGGGCGTGAAATAGCGACGGTTACGGGTTTGATTGCGAGTGCGATCGCCTTCGTCGAGATGGTACAAATACAGTTCGGCGTTAATGCCCCAGGCGATGTCGTATTTTTCCAAAAACCCGCCGGAAAACCAGGTTTGGTATTCGGGTTCGTCCCAGCTGTGGAAACCATCAAGCAGTTGCTCCGATTTATTCGGATAGCGGCCGACCGGCATGGTGACAAAGGCATTAAATTGCCAGTTGTTGTAGTCCAAAACTCTTAATCGCACACCATCAAAGCTATTGATGGTATTGCGCATTGCATTTCTTGCCAGCAGGCGGCGACTGCCGAAATTTAGAGTTTGCCGACCGGCAATCACTTCCGCGCCCAAGCCGCTGTACATCACATTCTGATCGGCCCAGGCCAGATAGCCCTGGATAAAATCGGCTTCGTCGACATGGGTGTTGTTGATGCCGGAACCTTTATCTGAGCCGAACTGCCGGGCATCCAACAACTCGGCACCGGCGCGTAAGTGATTGAAGCGTGCTTCCACAAACACATCGGTCTGCAGTGGAATCTGTTGGTCACCGCCTTTACCGCCGGTTTTGAAACTACCGTCCATGGTCTCGTAACGTGTGCGTTGATCGACCGATAAGAATAACCATTTGGGTAAATCCAGCGCATCGTGCAGATTCCAGACCGGTTTTTCGTATTTATCGGACCCCAGCAAAGGATCGGCCATTTGGCTGGAGAATGCGGCAACCGGCGGTTTGGTGTAGGTTTTCTTTTCCGCTGCCTGAAGTGCATCATTAGCCCCCATGCAAAAGCCTCCGGCCAGAATCGCACCGAGGGTATTGGGTAACGATGAGTTGGGAAAACGCGTTTTTTGTGTAGCCATGGGATTACCTGATAATCGATTGTCATACTCTGCATGTGCAGTAGCGTCATAACGGCTTAACGAATCGGAGCCCGTAAGCAACGGTTACAGTTTACTTTTCGATGTGTATGAAAGTAAATAGCGGCAACTAAAATTGATAAAGCAACCGGTATGCCAGTTTTTTTCGTTGCGATTATGTCGTTGATTTGTATCGATTATGGTTGTTATACCCAAGAATAAGTAATGTTGCGTTTCGAATATTTCGTTATGTTCTGTAGGAATTGCGACGGCGCGGCGGTTCAGCACAGTAGCAGTCGACACGATGAAGTTCACCTAGGGAAGCGCTGAACAAATCGATTTCGCTCATGGTTCGACAAGCTCACCACGAATGAAATCAATAAGTTACCGTTCATCCTGAGCTTGTCGAAGGATTTAATCAGCGCTTCCCTAGAGCTGATGATGATAATCAACTATAAAAATGCCTACCAAGTGGCCGCTCAAAAGGTTTCAATCCAGGGCTACTACGGTGCTGATCGGCTGGCTATCCGATGTGTTATTTCGGCTATTCTGAGACATCCGGGCTGCTAAAAAATATCAGCTGTGAAAGCAGGTTTGAATCAAGAAACGAACAGCGGCAAACTAATGTTTTTAGCAATTCATATTCCCGCCTTGAGTTCATTTCCCGATCTAACTTCCAACAACCAAGGTCCAAGTTCGGCTTTTTTCACGCTCTGTTATTACTTTGCAATACACACTTTATTCCGGCCGGATTTCTTGGCTTCGTATAAGGCATTGTCTGCCAAATTAAGCAATACATCGAGATTGTCATTCTTAGTCGTCAGGGAAGCCACGCCGATAGAAACGCTGAAGTGCAGCGGCGGGCCTTCTTTCAACGGTACTGCAGCATTTGCAAGTGACATTCTCAAACGCTCAGCGACTTCAATTGCTTTTTCTGGCCCCGTTTCCGGCAACAGAACGGCAAACTCCTCACCACCCAAGCGCCCGATAATATCCACCTCGCGCAAGGTTTGGCGACAGACATCTGCTAGCTTTTTTAGTACCTTGTCACCCATGTTGTGGCCATGGGCATCATTGATCTGTTTGAATACATCGATGTCCATCATATAAACGGAAAGCAGATTGCCGTAACGTATTGCGCGGTTGAACTCGAGTTCGGCCTGCTCCATAAAACGACGACGGTTACTGACGCTGGTGAGGTAATCAATATGAGCTTGCCTTTCCAACTCAATCTCTAGGAGTTTGTGCGCTGTAATGTCAATATTGATGCCCAGCATCCGTAACGGTTTCCCCTGGTCATCGTTAAACACTTCCGCAATGGCCTTGATGTAGCGAACTTCACCGCTTGGCCAGCATATGCGAAACTCCGTTTCGAAAGGTTTTTCACCCGAAAGAGCAGCTTTGACTTCTTGGTCTCCACGGGCAAGGTCGTCCGGATGCAAGGCTTGCCTCCAAGCCGCTACGGTCCCAGAAAAGTCTTTCAGGCGAATATGATAGAGCGCGCACATTGAATCGTCCCATATCATCTCCTGTGTTTTCAGGTTCCAATCCCAGATGCCCACACCATTGTGGAATGTGGCCAATGACAAGCGTTCCCTATGATTTCGCAGCTCACTTTCCGTCGCTTTGATTCGCTGGTAAGTGCGGGCATTTTCAATAGCCAAGCCGCATACGCCAACGATAGCCAGGGCCAAATTAAGGTAACTCTCGCGAAATTCGGGAAACGCCAGTCGTTCGATAGCAACCAGCCCAAGTAACTGCTCACCGTGAGCAATACGTAGCAAAAAACCTTGATGGGCAGGCGTCCAGGCATAATCGATATTGAGTTGTTGCATCTGCTGCAGCAAGGTGGGTGGAATATTGTGGTTAGTGCAGGGCATACCGTTTTCAATCCGAAGATAGTGCAGTTCCTTCGGTGCGAACAGCATATGAAAGAGTTCTTTGATAGCGGTGATGGCTTCCGCCTCAGTCATCATTTGTGCAAGGCGGGATAGGCAATCGATTGTCATCACATGGTCGGCCAGTTCGCGCACATGCTGCTCATCGCGGATGCGGTTTTCCTGTTGCTGTTCTTTCAATCGCCATTCCAGCACCACTCTGGCCAGCAAGAGCCTTGTGTAATCGATACCAATAGGAATGTGTGTGGTCGGCAGGCTCACTGCTTTAGCTAATGCGGCCAGATGTGCGGGTGCTTGGGGATCTATACCAGTATCTAGTAGTATCAATTCCCTTGCAAAATCCTGAAAAAATTCTTGAAAATTTTCCGGAGTAAAACCCATTTCTGTCAAGCGTCCCTGCCAATCTTCCAGCCAGGCAGGGGTGATCAGGTAAGCACCGCGTTCGATGGCATCAGCCACTAGGGTTGCGCTGGTTACAATATGAAAACATTGTTCCTGATGCAGCAAACGGACTGGCGGCCAAGTTGGAGGCGGCTTCCCTAATCCTCGAAGGCATGCATTACCCAGCATCACCACCTGAGTACAGCCTTCGCCCAATAGTGGCCGCAGTTCATCCCAGCTCACCGGCGGACGACCGCAATGAACGGGGAAGGCAACAGCTGTCACGTCATCCCAGCCTTCCAGTGCAATGACCGCGGTAATCTCGCGATGGAAGCTGTGACAGCTAAAGATACAGAGTTTGCCGGGTGTAAACGATACCGTGGTCATTTTTCGATCCAGTCTAAAGGGTAGCGCCCCCAGCGTTCGACGGCATCGCTAATCGCCAGCAGCACTTCATCCGGAACCTGCCATGGAATTTCGCCGTGATTGTCGGAGAGAATAAAGCCGCCGCCCCGCCCGGCTTTTGCAATGGCGCATTTCACCTCCGCCTCGGCCTGCTCCGTCGTCCAGCGTCGCATTTGTATACCGTTGAGATTACCCAGCAAAGTCAACTTACCCTGGGCGGCCGCTTTGAGTTCCGCCAAGTCTTCCAATACGCTGACACCCATCACTGCGGTGCCGGTGGCGGCAATATCATCCAGGATGGGTAGGCCGCGACCGGAAGCCAGATGGGTGGCAGTGGGGCCATTGATGCGTATTAGAGTGCGCTTGGCAACCTGCTGCCCAATTTTGAGATATAAGTCACGGGGAATAATGGTGGAAGAAGAAACTGGATCAAAATAACAGATGGCGGTAGCTCCAGCCGCTAATTGGGCATTGGCCCACTCCACGCAAAACGCCTCGTTAACTTGCATTAGGCGAGCCAGTCGCTCCGGTTGCTCATAGATCAGCTCGATGTAACGGTCGAATCCCATTTGGATGACAGGCAGCGAAAAAGGGGAAATAGCCACACCGATGATAGGTACGGTATCACCGCTCCTTGCCTTCAATTGGCTTATTGTGTCCAGGACGCGTGTCAGGCAGGGAGCATCCGCTACGCGAGGCGGTTGCAGATGGTCGATGTCCTCGGGGAGCTGAATTATAGGAGCCCCTGCGTTAGGTGGGCAATCCAGTTGATAGATAACATCGCCGCCCCAGGCTTCTAACTCGATGGCAGCATAAAAAAAAGGATAGAGGCAGTCGCTACGGTATTTTTTCAGTAGGCGCATCTGGCCTTCAACAACATATTCGGCCCGCGAAAAATACTCCTCGATGGACAGCCCCAGTTCCTTCGCACCGTGCAAATTGGTCAGCAGAAATAGCGGTACCCGGTCTGGCTCTTTGTGGCTCAGGGTGGTCAGTACTCGTTGCATGGAGTTCATTCCATTTCTCCTGCCCAGCGCTGGACAATGGTCACAGCATCTGCGGCCGATCGCCCCATGGCGTCTGCTCCGATCTCTTGCCACAGGTTGGGGTCAAATTGAAAGGGGGCGCCTCCCACCAATATCTTCACATTAATTCCGCGGGTATCCAGAACGGTGCGCAGCTCCCGTACCTTAAGAGCGGAAGGCAGCATGAGCACTGAAATCAACAAAATTTTAAGCTTATCCGCAATGACCCGTTCCACCAACTCGACGACATCCATGCGCCCATAGTTAAACAGTTCAAAACCACTGGCACGCATGACCGAGAAAATGATGCGCATACCCAGCATGTGATAATCGTTTAAAACCACGATCGCTTGCCGTGGCTGGTGCTTGCGGTCAGGATCGCAGGAAGGAAGAACCTGTTCTACCAACTTCTCGCAAAATCGGCCACTCATGTAGATTTGAGAAAGCGCGATACTACCTTCACTCCACTGTCGACCGATCTGCTCCAGTGCAGGCACAACAAACTGCTCCACCACTTCGATAGGAGAGTGACTTAATAACGCTTGTTGAAACAAGGCATCGGCCTTGATCTTGTCAAGTGACACCAATGCTTTTTGAAAATCTTGTATCAATTCCCCCATGAAAAGAGGTTTTACATTTGCCATCAAGTCCAGGTTATCCTTATATTTAATGTGTGCCACTTAGGCGCACATTTAAACAGTGGCTTGGCATGTTGTCCAGAGACCAGACAAGTGTGAAATGTGGGGAATAGTAACTTTTGTCCAACCCATGCACCGCTTGGCTTGAGTCGGTACGGAGAAGGCGATTGACCATTGCTGTTAGCAATAACGCCCGTCGTAGCGGGTTGCTGAATCACTTGATATTCAGCATGTTGTTCAAACGTCCTTTAGGGGATTGAAGTCCAACGGTACGAAAACGTACGTTAGCGTTTATGTTACGGTGCATTTCTATGAATTGCAAAACAGTGTGGGGTTCTGCACTTATTACTTGAATTCACGCGCTGAAATTCTGGATTTAAATGCCTCATCTTCGACATAAAAGCCCCAATAAACGAAGCGATCACTTCTTTGAACAAATTTCGCTGCACGCCATAGCAATTGTTAATGACAGCCGCGAAGCTGAGTTTCTGTAATTGGACGAAGCCACAAATCGCCGCAAAAAGATGGTTTTTGATAGCGCCTTTACTGCGAACTTGAAAGCGTTCAATGTTGCATACCTGTTTGATTGCGCGTTGATATTGCTCAATTTGCCAAATGCCGATCATGTTGTTCGGTGAAGGCTTGTTGATCAAAAGACGCCGTCGTCTCATCGCTGGGCAAGGCGCTTATATAATGGCGCACCTGGTCTTTTAAGTGCGTCCTAAATACTTTCACAACCCCAAAGTTTTTCAGCCAAACTACTAAACCAGCCTCTGAAATTTCCAGCTGTTGAACTTGTACCCACGTCCCTTTTTCCACGGACACCAAGCGGTTACTTTCTAGTGCAAACAGCAATCCTATCTCAAGCGAGTCGCTATTTTTGAGTAAAGATTTTTATGGGTGTCCTACCCAAAAATCCTCAAAAATTTAGCGACGGTTAAATTGCTACGCAAGCCCGAGCCGTCCTGCTCCAATATCGTTCTCACCCAACAAGGGGATTCGAACATCGCAGCAATGACTTTACGCCCTCGATATCGACCGGTTGCATTTTCCCTTCGCAAACAGCATGCTCGATAAAACGCCGGTATCGATAGGGCTACTCGCGACTAAAATTCGAGCAACTCCCGACTCCGGTTCGCTGCTTCCCTGAATTTCAGCGAAGGAGGATTTGATTTGAAGGATTGGTACCAAGGGTAGCCGCCGATTGTTGATCTCGGCGGCCTTAGAACAAGCAAATTACGGAGCGCTTGGCTTCTCAATTTTTTCTAAAATTTGATTAGTGCGCTGCTTTCCACTCTCTGTACCTGGTTTGTACATTGAAGGACTTCTAACGACCGCCATTAAAGTAGATAACTCTTTCACAGAAAGACTATTTATTTCCTTGCCTAAATATACTTGCGCAGCTTCTTTGAGTCCTAGCCCACAATCGCGCAATGAGCACGCCACCCAAATATTAAAAATTTGACGATCATCAAAATGAAGATAGCTTGCAAAATGCCATAGAACATTGTTTGCATGCCATGAAAGCATACTTTTTCTATTTTTTTGATAAACCAAATCTGAATAGGCTCTGCTCATTGCATAAGAACGTATGCCTTCTTTTGTTTCAGAAGCAACAGCAATTTGATAAAGCATCGGGTTAACATCTTTGACGATTTCTTCCCCTTGTTTAGCGTAGGTATTAATTTCCGATAAATATGGCAAAAAGGAAACGGCATACCAGACGCTTACAACAAGAGCAGGAATACCAATCAAGGCAACTGAAGCTTTAATTAACCAGCTTGGCAATTTTCTAAACATAGATGTCCAAATGATTAAAAGCTATTTTGGACACGATGCGGCATCGGCTTGGCGACGAAGAAGCCCCGGAAGATTAGAACCCTCAATTCCACACGCCCCATCAATGGCAGCGGAAACTGATGCCGCGCAAGAGAATCCTCGCGGGTCACCAATCTGTTCAATGTTTTTAATAATCTGCTTTTCTTGTGCTGGCGTAGTTGGGATAGTAACAACATCAACCGCACTACCCGTGCTTATTTGATAATTGTAATATTGTGAAAACGATGCATCTGCCCCATCAAAGTAACCACCTGTAGGTCTTGTTCCTTGAGCTTCCATATAACTTCCAGCAGGATCATATAAAATTGGAGATTGACCTGGTGTTTCCACAAGCAATGCAGAGTGAGTGCCTACATTAGAATCATAGGTAGTAAATAAAGTAGTTACTAATCCCAGCGGATCGACATACCTTAGCGGATTATTGCTAACATAGGCATAAGTATTAATCCCCCCCGCCAACCCAATCGGGTCGGACTGCCGGTATCTTCCTGAATCCGGATCATAATACCGCTCCATATTGTAATGTAACCCGGTCTCCCGGTCGTAATATTGACCGGGAAATCGTAAATTATAGGTAAACGCGCCCAGTCCGCTGGGATTACTGTTAGCCTGGGTATTGCCAAAGGGTTCGGACTGATCCCAGCGCCAGACGATAGCGCCCGCGGTGTTTTTGATCACTCTGGGCGTATTAAGGTGATCGGTGTCGATGGTGTAGATTTGCGGCGTTGCGCCTGGCATGAGGATGAGCACCGGGGTATCGCCCAGATAAACGGTTTCTTGTATCGGTGTGCCGATTTGCCGATACTCGCCGATCAAATGTCCTACTTCGTCATAAACAAAATGGGTGAATGCCAATTGATATTGGTCGACACTCCCGTATTTGACTTTGACACAGTTCACGTCTGCCAAGGTGACGGCATTATCGCGATCACAGTCGGCGGCAAGATCAATTGGGATTAAACCTTTTACCATGACGGTGGTTTTGCGGTAATCCGCAATGGTTATTTTTCCGTCATGATCGGCATCGCCTGCCAAATCAAGCGGATTGCTGCTCCATTTTCCCACCCGTCTGCCAAGGCCATTGTAGTAATACCAGGTTCGCCCCTGGCTGTTAATGACTTGAGTTAATCGCCCGCTGTTGTTGTAGCTATACTGGTTAACTCCATCACTGATGACACGGCCTGCGGCATCATAACTGTAGTTTTTGATGGAGGCGGCAAGGAGCTGGTTGTTGTTAGCGGCATAGTTGTAGTCGACAGCATTGCCATCCTTGATCCGCTGAGTACGGTTGCCATCCAGGTCGTAGCTGTAGTTTTGCAGGGTGTTGGCGCTGAGATATTGAGTCAGGTGATCGAGGTTGTCATAAGCATAGCTTTGCAGGTTGGCGGCGGTTGCCGGTGATGCGATGGGAGCATCGACGCTTTGCATTATACGGTTGGCGGCATCCCATTCAAGGTTGCGGGTACTGTCGCCCAGCGTGGTCGAGGTGATACGGCCCGATAAGTCGTAGCTTCGAGCATAAGCATTGCCGCTGCCCGCCCACGTCCAACTTTGAACGCCGCCAAAGGGCTGCCAGGTAATGCCAGTCACTGCCGGTACGCCATCGACGTTGATTTGACTGACCCGACCCAAGGCATTATAAACAAACTCGATAACATGACCGGAGGGATAAACGAGGGTTTGAGGGCGACCCGCGTTGTCGTATTGAGTTTGTTGGTTGAAGTTAAGAGCACCGGTACTTTGCTGTTGGCCGATAATTCGACCCTGACGATCATAACTCCAGATCATTATGCCACCGGTGTAATTGGGGGTCATGCCGGTTAGGCGATCTAAGCCGTTAGCTCCCTGATCGTATTGCAAGGCCACGGTTTCTGTCGTTGAGCCTGTCCTGGCATGCTGAATTTGGGTAAGGCGGTTGCCCGCATCGTAGCGGTAACTGGCTACTACGCCACTAGCATCGGTTTTGCCGACCAGATTACCAGCCGGGTCATAGCTGTATAAGCTTGTCCCCGTATCGGGAGAATCTTGTTGGTTAAGGTTATTTAAACCGTCGATAGTATTATAGGTTGACAACCCCTTAGGATCGGTAATTTGAACGGCATTGTCCTGAGCATCGTATTGATACTGAATTTCACCTAATGTGCCGTTACCGGTTGGGTTGGGCTGTAATTGGCTGACGAGCCGGTTCAACGCATCGAAGTGTTGGACGGTGACGCGGCCCAAGCCATCGCTGTATTGGGTGAGGTTGCCCGTGGCATCGTATTGGTAGTTGATGCTGGGATCGTTAGTTGCAGCCGACAGGGTGACCGGCAACACCAGTAATAGCATTAACATAGCGATCATCTTGGACGGCGTCATAGAACGTATAGAGATCATGCTACTGCCCTCCGATGATTTTTTGTACACGATTTAACGCGTCGATGGTACGGCTTAAAGCGGTAATCAGTTGACCGTAAGGATCGACTATGTCCTCATTAATGTGGTTACCCATACCGTCTAATGTGTAATGAATGGAGTTACCGGCATCGTCTTTGATGTCGGTAAGGCGGTGCGCGGCATCGTAGCTGTAGCTGATATTGACGCCGGTAGGTTGAGTGACTTTGAGGAGATTACCGGCAGCATCGTAACTGTAGGTAGTGATATTGCCGTCCACGGTTTTTTGGGTGAGTCGGCCTCTTGGGTCGTAAGCCAGACTAATCGGCAGACTGTTGGGGTCGGTGATGCTTAATACTCTGCCATTGGCGTCGTAAGCTGTGTAGGTGGTGACGTGACCCAGAGCGTTGGTGACGGTATTCAAGTCGTCGGGTTTATGGGTCGCGGTGCTGTCGCTGTAATAGCTGTAGGTGGTTATATCGTTGACGTCGATACGCGGGCCGTCTTCGGTGAGGATTTGGCCGATGCTGTTGTAAGTATACGTCCAGGTACGCGCCGCATTCGTTACGGTGTCGGTAACGGTTTTTTGCAGCAGGTTGCCGGAAGCGTCATAGCTGAAATTGAGGCGTTGGCCGAGTTGGTCGATTTGAATGGGGAGCCGATAATTGGCGTGCCATTGGGTGCTGATTTTGCGCTCGATGCTGTTCGCGTTATGCGTGTAAGTCGCTGGGTTGGCCGGGCAGCTTGAGCCGGGGGCTAGTCCTTCGAGGCGTGTGGTTTCCAGGTTGCGGCTTAGGTCGTAGGCGTAGCAACTGAGGTTGCCGTTGAAATCGGTGCGGCTGGCGACGTTGCCGTTGGCATCATAGGTGACGGCTGCACTGCAATCGTTACAAGGCTGACCAATGATGCCGGTGCTTTTGACTACACCCTGCAGCGTACTGAAGTTGTAGGTACGTGTGACGCCCATAACATCAATCACGCTAGTGGTGCTATTGCCGTTGACATCGGGTGCAGTATAAGTGAGACCGACATGATCGATGCCGCTACCAAAAGCGCCATGCTCAGAAGATGTAGCCCGGCCTGCCGCGTCATAGATCCAGCTGGCATAACGAGCGCCATTCTCGTCAATGATGCCAGTGAGCGCGTGGGTATAGCTGACGCCTATGTTAGGAGTAGCCGAGACATTCGCCGTCTCTCCGTACAGATAGGTCTTCTTCTTGCCGTCTGGATAGGTGACAGAAATGAGGTTGCCATCAGGGGCTGCCCCACTGTATGTGTAAAGATACCCCCCGCCTGAAGGATCGGTCATCGTATTAACTCTTGACGAACCATCATAGGTAAAGTTAAGTTTTCGGCCTACAGAATCCATGACGGTAATAAGTAGTCCTGCGATACGAGCTATTGTGGGAGGTGTGACGACAGTACAATTCGCAGAAATGGTTTTGCAGCTATACGTTAAAAAATGGCTCTGCCCCTGATGGTTGGTGATCGCAAGCAGTTTACCATCCACGTCATAAACCTCGGTTTCATCGTACTCGTTGACGAAGATCCATCCAGTCAAAGTTAGTGCAGCATCAGTTTGGCGAATTAATGTGCCAACTACTTGGGCATCCCCTACCCATGCTCCATTGATTAACTTGAAGTAGTGCGCCTTACCTCCGTTTCGTCTTATTATTGCCGTGCTGGTTGTGCCATCATTATTAGCTATGATGGAACGATCATAAAATCCAGTCCAATATTCACTAAAGCGGCCTTTACCAATTACGTTACTATTATAGGCTCGTTCCAGTTGTAATGGATACGCACCTACACTCTCAAAATCCAGTTCACGTTGGTATTTATTTCCTGTACCTGCATTGCACGGATTAGTACCTGCACAAGTATCAGGTACACTGTTATTTTCAGGTGGAAAGATAGTATTTGGCGTGTAACAGTATCCCCCTCGAATTTCAGAACCGGTAGGACAGGTAACTTTTGCATAAGCACTATAAAAAGCAGCCGTATCACCTGTGACAGGGGGGCCAGGCGGCATACCTTGCGGATACCAATAATAAGAGATACAGCCACCTGAAGTTTGGTCACCCGAGTAATTTGGAGAATTCCATCCGCTTCCACCATAACCATATATTGCGGCCCAACCACTAATTAGTTCCCACTGATGCCAGCTTTCTTGGCATGCTGCCTCTCCAGAGGAGGCTTGAAGATTAGGTAATATATTTGTAGACCAAACTATGCTAGTCGGTGTCGTCGCTGTTGCCGATGAAACGAAAAACATGAGTGCACTTAATGCAAACAATGAAATCAGATTCGATTGATTTTGATTTGCAGCGCCGATTTTCCATCTACGCTGTCCTAATTCAACTCTTTTATCTCTCATTTTCTGATACTCATGATTTTTATCATGGTAGGAATAATCGAGCTCGTAAGTACCTCTCGCACCTTGGAAGCCAAGGCGCGAGCGGCAGGCCCTATAGGGAATAATATCGCTTTATCATTGAAAGCATCTATATTTAAAGATCATTTAGCTTAGGTACTATTACTTATAACTCAGCTTAACAGCATTCCGCTGGATGCGAAAAATTTATATCTGTATAAACAATAACCTACATGCATAATATGTAGGTTATCGCCTACATAAATCCTTTTAGCCTAGCTTATGAAATTAGCCTTTAATGTCGGCGTTCTTAAAGTACTTACTTGGCAGGACTGGAAGTGTTGGAGCAAATTACATGATGGCTAGCTGTATAACCAAAGATGGAGGGCAAATGACTTGTATCAATGAGATCCAGACTCAATCGATTATATTTTGTAGAGCCGATAAACCTGGCACCATTTTGTTTTGCTCGGTTGGTATATTCATTGCCACAAAGCGGACTGTCGTGACGGGCCGGTTTTGGCCGACGGCTGACGACCAGCCATCAGAAAATATCATCATTCTTCCGTAATTGCTTTTTACTGCAAATAGAATTAGGTTAGCCGCTAACGTACTTTTTCGTACCATTGGACTTCAAACCCCCTTTACTAAAGCCTGTGGGGTTGTGTGATGGACTGAACGACGGGGCTTTTGGCTTCTGCTTCACAGCGGACAATCGAGCTGGAAGCGCCGATTAAATCGATACGCGAAGGCGGCCAAATAGCGCGCGGCATATTGGGGTGTTTTAAACTTTGTACCCCCCAGCAACGCTGGGGGGTACTTAATGATTAATTATGTGACTAAGGATGCTTACCCTTTTTTGAATTTGGCGGCTTCCTCCGATCCGCCGGTAGCATTGCCTTTACTATAGGAATGCGCACCGACACCGGCCAATTGACCCGCTTGAACCACCAGGTATTCGTCACGAATCGGGCGGTTTTCAAAGTAGCATTCCAGGATTTCGCGAGTACCGGCCGCATAACGCGCTTGTGCCGATAAACTGGT
>JAQTQN010000258.1 GCA_028712225.1 Methylobacter sp. | reverse complement strand
ATTCGCTTGGCCTACAAGCAGATAGAAAAGCAGGCCGAAACAGAATTAGTGGCATTACTGCCCGGCGAGTTGCAGGCGGATTTTATGGCGCTGATTCATCATGAGCAATTGCCTGAAGAGCATGCCGGTCTTATTAAAGCGGCTGATAAAATCTCCGCCTATCTTAAATGCCAGGCAGAATTAAAAGCCGGTAACAGGGAGTTTGAAACCGCGGCAGAGCATTTGGTGCAAACCTTGGGACAGTCTGAGCAGCCGGAAGTTATTTTTTTTATGACAGTCTTTGTGCCCAGTTGCGGACTGACGCTAGACGGCCTAATGCAAACCCATTGATTGCGCGGCCGGTGAATGCCTGGACTTTAATTAACCGGCTCACTATCATGCGGGCGTAATCCAACGTAAAGCACTAGGAGATTCCAATGTTACAAGCACAACAACCAGCGCCTCTTTTCAGTAGCAAAAATCAAAATAATGACACCGTCAATTTGGCCGATTTCAAAGGTAAAAAAAATGTCGTGCTGTATTTTTATCCCAAAGATGACACGCCGGGCTGCACCATTGAAGCCAACGACTTTACCCGGTTGGCAAGTGAGTTTGCCAAATCGGATACAGTCGTTATTGGCGTAAGCAAGGATTCCTGCAGCAGCCACACCGATTTCATCAAAAAATACGATCTTAAGGTCGATTTATTAGCCGACACCGAAGGCGAGCTTTGCGAAAGCTACGGTGTTTGGCGGGAAAGAGAAAAAAACGGCGTTAAAAGCATGGCAGTTTTGCGCTCTACTTTTATTATCGATAAGCAAGGCAACTTGGCCGATGTCATTTACGGTGTGAATCACGAAGGTCATGCCCAGGAAATTCTGGAAAAAATAAAAACTTTGTAATTGAATTAACGCTACCCAACCTATTTAACCGCTTAACTATTAGGAAATCATGTTAAAACCCGATTTTGCTTTACACCATGCCAGCGTTATCGTCGCTAATACCGAAGTATCATTACGATTTTATCGGGATATTTTAGGGCTGCAGCAGGTGCATCGCCCTGATATGGGCTTTCCGGGCGCCTGGTTTCAGTTGGGTGAACAGCAAGTTCATATTATGGAATTGAGCAATCCGGATCCGGTCACCGGCCGCCCAGCGCATGGCGGTCGTGATCGGCATTTTGCCTTGACTGTGTCAGAGCTGGAGCCTATTCGCGAGCTGCTGGAAAGGTCAGGCGTTGCTTATACCTTAAGTATCTCTGGCCGTAAGGCCTTGTTTTGTCGTGATCCGGATGGTAATGCGGTCGAAATTATCGAACGGGCAGGCGCGCCAAAGTTGGCAGATATGATCCCGTTGGCCGAATAATTTCATTCATTTAATACCACTTGGCATTGAGCCGGAAGTACCGGCACTGTTGCTGGTTTTTTGGGCGCTAACAAATCAGCTTTAGCCTCCGCAGAAAACCACCATGCCAAGCTGGCATCACAGCCGTCTCCTTTGGGGGCGGCATCTTGAATTTGACACTCGGGATTATCAGCAGGGCATTTGAGCCGGACATGAAAATGGTCGTCATGTCCGTACCAAGGGCGAATTTTTCTGAGCCAGCTTTGCCTTCTACTGCTTGCGCATAATTGTCTTTTGACACTGGCATTAACAAAAATACGTTCTACCTCCGGCAGGTTTGCGGCCGCTTCAAGAATGTGTTCGTTGATCGGCGACCAATGTTTGGGGCTAATAGCATCAGATTTTTCGGCAAGTACGGAAGTTGCCGTCCAAGTTTCACGATCTTCAATGCTTAACTGCGAGCCAGTCGCTTCAGACGCAAGGCGAAACCATATATCCACATCCAATCCGGTTTGATGACTGCGGTGGCCGCTTAACGTCGGTCCGCCGCGTGGTTGTCCTAAATCCCCAATCAATAAGGTTCCCCAGTGCTGCTGGGCCGCTGCATTGCCCATTTTTTTAATGAAACTGAGTAAATCAGGATGCCCGTAAAATCGCGTCCGTGATAAGCGCATTACTTGATAGCCGTTGCCGGTTACCGGCAACGCCGCCGCACCGCGTAAGCAACCGGCAGTATAAGTGCCGATACTTTGGGATAAGCCGGTAGTGTGTGTCGGTTGGGTTACTTTTGCCCAGTCTTTAGCAGATGTTGATGCAAAGCTCTCGGCCGAGATAATCAATACTATGAAAAAAAATGATAGGCGCATGGCTGCAAAATTAGAATGAAGTTACTGTAGGATTTAATGAGAAGGCAAAAAAGTGTCCATTTTCTTTACACTTTTATGAAATCATGGTGGTTGGTAAAGGTGTCGTAATGAATGACGTTAGTGTAGGCAATCCCTTACGTTGACGTAAGCTTTGACTTAGTAAAGGCTTAGTCATTATGTTTTTATAGTCTTCTGAGTGTAATGAATTTTTTTAAAAAACTGAATAATTTTCATAAATGTGTCAGGTTTCTTTACAACTTCTATTAAGAATAAAGCTGTTGTTAAGCGCTCCCCATAAATAACCTGGCAAAACGAGTAGTTCTATTTAATTTAACCGGCGAAAAAAATAAACTCAAACAGCCAATTATCAGACATTATTTGCCGATGATTGGCTGTTTGATCTAATTAATGATGTAAAAAATACTTTAAATTCAATGACTAATAAAAATAGGTGAAAATACTAATAGTGATTATACGAATTGTTTATTAAGTATTCCCGTGAGAAGTTACGTGTCGGCAAGTCCGGGTAATGACAAAAAATTAGTGATATTAGATAATTAATTTTTTCGGCATGATAGTTGCTTTTAATAAATAGATGCTTTTTTGTATCACCTAATTGCATTATTAATTCTATTAATGATGTTTTGAATTAATTTTTTTGGAATTAAATTATGATGTCTTCTTTTAATAAACTATTGTTTACATTAGCAATTGTTGCCTGTTCTGCAAGTGGTAACGCAGCTACAATTAATGGCAATAATTTTTCATTCACTTTCGAAGATTCTTTAACCAATCTGTTTGGAACTCCTGCGGTATCTGGAGATTCATTAGTTTTTGCACCGTCCGATTTCAGTACGCTAAGTCTGAATGGCAATGGACAAGCTTTTACTCCATCAAGTTTTGTAGTAAAGATTGCTTCATTGAACAATAAGAGTATTGATGCTCTTGCACTGACTGAAACAGGTGATTATTTACGTGAAGGCGCGGGTGCAAAGCTTGCTGTTGGTGGCGAATTAAGAGCTGTCGACTTGGCACATCCATTTGTAAGTAATGTTAGTAAAATCACTTCAGGTCCTTTTGTTGAAACAGAATTTGGTGACGATACTGCCAATTGGGAAGCAAACGCGTCTTTGGCATTTTTACCGGATACCAATTCAATTTGGGTAACTATCCAAAACATTCTGCGCGCTAAAACTAGCGCAGATGGTGAGTTGGCGTTCATTCAGAAGAAATTTGTTGGTTTGACCGTAGTTCCTTCACAAGACGTACCCGTGACAGTCCCTCTGCCACAAGCTGTTTGGATGTTTGGA
>JAQTQN010000055.1 GCA_028712225.1 Methylobacter sp. | reverse complement strand
CAACATCGTTCTGTCTATTTAGTTGATGCCTTAGCCAGACATTTTAAAACCCCCTCATTGAATGTTATTGCCAGACATAGAGAGCTAAATTAAGCTCTTTTTTATTCTACTCGGCTTTGAGTATTACCGAATATGTTCTGAAAATAACGGCCTAAAACTCATTGTTAATAATCTTGAGTTACTTTGCCCTGGATATTTTTGCCTGCTGGCTTTGCAGCGTAATTGAAGATTAACAACCCAGCACGAATGAAAAAGCCACTGAATTTGTTTGTAATGATCTTTTTGAAGTGCAATGAAGAAGATGTCTAAAGTAAATCAGGTGGTGGACTATGAATTTTTTGGGGCCATAGTCCACAACACGGTAAGCTCAAAAAAATACGTTGTTAGCGTGCGCTTTGCAATGCGGCTATGCGTTCTGCCAAAGGCGGATGGCTCATGAATAAACGGCTCATGCCGCCGCCATTAATGCCAAAAGCGGCTAGTTGACCTGGAAGATCTTCTGGTTCGTGGCTGCGTTGCAACGCGCGCAAAGCGCCGATCATTTTTTCCCGTCCGGCTAAGTTAGCGCCGCCTGCATCAGCGCGGAATTCGCGGTAACGTGAGAACCACATGACCAGCATTGAAGCCAGAATGCCCAATGCAATCTGCGCCACCATTTGTGTAATGTAATAAGCAGGGCCGTAACCCCGTTCGGTTTTAAAGACCACTCGGTCAACTACATGTCCAATTACAGTCGCGAAGAAATATACGAAAGTGTTAACAACGCCCTGCATTAACGCCATGGTGACCATATCGCCGTTAGCGACATGGCTGATTTCATGGCCGACAACCGCTTCAACTTCATCGGCGTTCATGCTTTGTAATAAGCCGGTGCTGACTGCAACCAAGGCATTGTTTCGATTCATGCCGGTCGCAAAAGCGTTTGCATCCGGGGCTTGAAATATACCGACTTCAGGCATGCCAATGCCCGCTTGTTTAGCTTGTTTAGCGACAATGTTAACCAACCATTGTTCAGTTTGATTCTGAGGGTG
Organism: Methylobacter sp.; assembly: GCA_028712225.1. GTDB lineage: Bacteria > Pseudomonadota > Gammaproteobacteria > Methylococcales > Methylomonadaceae > JABFRC01. The sequence goes on along the minus strand of JAQTQN010000055.1, from coordinate 13,486 downwards.
CTCGATGACATGTACGCCCATGGCGCTTTTTGCTGACCATTTTGACATTGCCAGAGATACCACTGAGCCGGTTACGCCAATGATCGCTGACATAATTAACAGTGCATTCAAATTAAGATCTATGCCCTGTGCATCTAAAGTACCGCTTAAGCCCAATACATTAAATAAAACACTGATAACAACCAAAATTGCCGCATTAGTTGCAAGAAAAAGAAAGATACGCATCATGCTAAAGACCTTTATTGTTAAGTTGGACCGAAACTACTATGGGGGAGCAATAAATGAATTCAACCCCTTTGCAGTGCTAATATACCGCAAAGTTTATCTTTGGAGAGTGTAGCGATGGTTTTTATAAAGTTACTGATTATTCTGCTTGCGTTGAGTTCAAATACTGTTTTTGCTGTGCAAAATACCCATCAAGACGTGCTGAAACATCTGCAATTGCCTGAAGGTTTTAGCATCTCAATTTTTGCGGATAACGTGCCCAATGCCCGTAGTTTGGCACTAGGCGATAATGGTGTGGTTTTTGTCGCCAGCAGGCAAGAAGGTAAGGTTTACGCGTTGCGTGATGAAAACGGTGATGGCGTGGCCGAACAAAGTCATATTATTGCTAGTGATCTCTATATGCCTAATGGAGTGGCTTACAAAGATGGCTCACTTTACGTGGCAGAAGTGAATCGCATTATTCGTTTTGATGCGATTACAGCGCAGCTGGCAACCCCGCCAAAACCTAAAGTCGTCTTCGATAAGTTCCCGTCTGATCGGCACCACGGCTGGAAATATTTGCGTTTTGGGCCGGATAATAAGTTGTACACAGCGGTTGGCGCACCTTGCAATATCTGTAAGCCGGAAAAAGACATCTACGGATCTTTGGTTAGGTTAAATCCTGATGGTAGCGATTTCGAAATTATCGGCCAGGGTATGAGAAATTCTGTTGGCTTTGATTGGCAGCCCGGAACCAATGCGCTCTTTTTTACCGAGAACGGCCGTGATTATTTAGGCGAAGACGTCCCGCCGGATGAGCTCAATCAATGGGCTGCGGTTGGCGATCATTTTGGCTTTCCTTATTGTCATGGTGGGGATATTCCCGATCCTGAATTTGGCAAGGATAAAAAATGTGCGGAATTTAAACCACCTGTTTGGAAATTTGGCGCGCATATGGCCGCTTTAGGCATACGCTTTTATTTAGGTAAACAATTTCCTGGCGAGTATAAAAACCAGTTGTTGGTAGCTCAGCATGGTTCTTGGAATCGCGCTGAACCGCAAGGCTATCGAGTCGTTTTAGTTAAGTTTAAAGAAGATCATCCCATTGCTGAGCAAGTCTTTATTACTGGCTGGCTGGGTCAAGATGGCAAAGCGTTAGGACGTCCGGTCGATATTCTTGAATTGCCGGATGGCAGCATCCTGATTAGCGATGACACTCTGGGTGTTATTTATCGAGTCACCTATAAAGGTAAATGATGAAAAAACAATTTGAAATTCTTGATCGGGAAATTGTTTATCCTGGTTACTTTCGCATGGAAAAATACCGGCTTAAGCACACGCTTTACGCTGGCGGCTGGAGCGAAGAAATCAGCCGTGAACTGTTCGTCAGAGGCAATTGCGTTGCGGTGCTGTTGTATGATCCGGCGGTAGATAAACTGGTATTGATTGAGCAGTTTAGAGCAGGGGCGATACTCAACCCAGACCGGGCTTGGTTGGTAGAGATTGTTGCCGGAGCCATAGAGTCAGGTGAAACGGCTTTAGAAGTCGCCTATCGTGAGTCTATGGAAGAAGCTGGTTGTACAATTGAGCAGATGAAAGTGATTAACGAGTTTTACACTACGCCTGGCGGTTCGTCTGAGCGAATTACGTTATTTTGCGGCAAGATCGATAGCTCTCAGGTAGGAGGTATTCATGGTCTTGATCACGAACATGAAGACATTTTGGTACGAGCTGTGAGTTTTGACGAGGCGTATCAGATGTTACTCAATGGAGAAATAGAATCGGCAATTCCGATTATCGCTATCCAATGGTTGGCCCTAAATAAACAGCAATTACAGGCTGAGTGGGCAAGTTAGTATGGCTAAGCTCACAGGTGCGTGGTTAGGCCTGATTTTTTATATTTTGATCGGGTCGATCGCTGCCAATGCAGCGATTCCCAAAAACGAACCCGCCAATACGCCCTCCAAAACATCCCAATTACCAACGCAAGCGCCAAAAATACGACAGCAAAATGGCGCAGCTTTAGCCCCTAAACTTGTGAGTATTCCGGCGGGATGTTTTCAAATGGGTAGTCCGGAAAACGAAAGCGGGCATAATGCGGATGAAGGTTTACACCGAGTTTGCGTTAAAGGCTTTCAGTTGGCCAAATATGAAACTACTTTGGAAGAGTTCAAACGTTTTGCTGTCACCACAAGCTATCTGAGTGACGCTGAAAAAAATGTTTCGGAAGCGGGCTGCTGGAGTTACGAAAAAGCGCTTGAAAAATCTTGGGATTGGCGCGCGTGGGCGAGTTGGAAGCAACCCATTCAAGGTGCTTTCGTGATCAAAGATCATCCAGTGACATGTGTGAGTTTTAATGATGTCCTGGCTTATATTGCGTGGCTGAACCAAGAAACAGGCCAGCTATATAGATTACCCACAGAAGCCGAGTGGGAGTACGCCGCTAGAGCAGGGACTAATACTGCCCGCTATTGGGGAAGTAATCCTGATATTAGTTGCGGCTACGCCAATGTCGCCGATGTTACTCAGTCGGGTCCGGTGCAATGGCCGGCAATCCACAATTGTCAGGATGGGAATTTTTTTGCGACCAAAGTGGGAAGTTTGCGCGCCAATAGTTTTGGCTTGCATGACATGCTAGGCAATGTCTGGGAGTGGACATGTTCCAATTACGACGAGAAATACACCGGTGTTGAGGAGCTCTGTACTGCCAAGGGCGGCGTTGGTGACGAAGTGTTTATATCAATTCGGGGCGGCGGTTGGAATGCCGACCCGTCAAGATTGCGATCGGCTTATCGAACTTCGGTGACGGCCTGGACTCGCCAGGCCAATCTCGGCTTTAGGCTAGTGAAAGAACGTTAGAATTCTTCTTTGCCCTTTTCGGCAGTAGGATCAACGGCAGGTGTGCTTTCTTGAACAGCGGGTTCTGCGGGAACAGCTTCATCGGCGGTTTCTGAAGCTTCAGCGTCAGGTGTTTTATTTGCAACCGGTCTTGGTTCAAGTAGAAATTTCGCATCAGGACCCATAGGCACTGAAAAGTCATAGGTTGAAATAATTCTTTTGGTATAGACATCAACCACCCGTAAAGACACATAGGAGTTTTTCTTGCCGGGTGCGTAAACGCCGCCAACAACCAGAACAGCGGCTTGGTGTTTTCTGATTAATGCTTTAGTTTCGTCAGAAAGTGCCAGTTCCCCTGCATCTTTCATAACAAACAAATCGATAGGCATTTCCATGCCGATGATTTCATGTCCCGCATCATGGAAAGCTGAGCCTATTTGCTCGGAAATAATGCGTCCAAACGCTGAGGTTTGATTTAAGTTATCGACGTTGAGCAGTGTGCTGACAATAATAATAGATTTTGGCGGTACTATTCGGGATAGCTTTTCTCTGAGTTCACAAGTTGCTTTTTGGCTCTCTGCAATCAGGTTGGTATCGCTGACTTCTTGGTAACGATTCCATGAACAACCGGTCAGCGTAGCGAGCACAAGGGCCGGAAGAAAAATTGTCACTTTTTTAATCATTTAAAAATCTCCTAACGATAATGATGGTACTCTCATTTTCCGCGGCAAATTAAGACAAACGTCGTAAATGAGGAGCTGTGGCGAATAATAACTTTGCTGGGCTCAGTATAGCAATAAATGGGGCTTGTGCTTTGCATAGTCCATCGGTAAATTTCGAGGCAATCAGCGTTCATAAGACGGGCGGAACGGTGAAATTCTCAGTGCAAGGTATTGAGTTAATTGGTTGATTTTTGCCAGGCAACTGGTTGTGAAGGTAATACACAATATTGATCAAGGAGTTTACGAAAATAGTCGCGCGCTATTTCTTGGCCTCCTAAGCTTTCCAAATGTGAGGTATGTACCTGGCAATCGATTAACTGATAATTCCATGAGGCAAGCAATTCGACTAAATACACGAATGCCGCCTTGGATGCATCCGTGTAGGTATGGAACATCGATTCGCCAAAAAACACTTGCCCCAACGCGACGCCGTATAATCCGCCGACTAACTCGCCGTTCAGCCATGTTTCAACAGAATGAGCAACGCCTAACTGATGCAATGCTCTGTAGGCTTGATGAATATCGCTGGTTATCCAGGTGCCTGATTCTTTTTCGCGCGGTTGGGCGCAGGCAAAAACTACCTGATCAAAAGCTTGATCAAAGGTGAAATTAAACAAACCTTTGCGCAAGGTTTTACGCAGACTCCGAGATACTTGTAATTGATCTGGAAATACCACCAGTCTGGGATCTGGCGACCACCACAAAATGGGCTCGCCAGCGTTGTACCAAGGGAAAATGCCATCTTTATAAGCGTTCAACAGGCGTTGTGTTGATAAACAACCGCCAACCGCAATCAGCCCATTGGGCTCAATTAATGCTGCTTGTAATGGCGGGAATGGTTGCTCAGGATTAAATGGGTCGAGCACAGTCAATTGCATAAGGCTGGCTGGAAGTAGGGGGTGAGTAATAGGATTAGCCGGTCACGGCAAAAGGCGATGACCGGCAAGAAAATTTAAGCGGATAATTCGTCCAGGAATTTTTCGGCATCCAGCGCGGCCATGCAGCCTGCGCCTGCAGATGTAATGGCTTGCTTGTAGACGGCATCCATTACGTCACCGGCTGCAAAAACGCCTTCAACGCTGGTGGCGGTAGCATTGCCTTCAATACCGCTTTTAACTTTAATGTAGCCATGATTCATATCCAACTGCCCGGCAAAAATTTCGGTGTTGGGCGTGTGACCAATCGCAATAAAGGTGCCGTGAACATCAATTTCTTTGGTTGAGTCGTCAATAGTGTTTTTAATTCTGATGCCGGTCACACCCATATCGTCGCCCAGCACTTCATCAAGGTTGGCATTCCATTCAATAACAACATTGCCTGTTTTGGATTTTTCTATCAATTTGTCAGAAAGAATTTTTTCCGAACGAAATTTGTCGCGGCGATGTACTACAGTCACCGTAGAAGCAATGTTGGACAAATACAGCGCTTCTTCAACAGCGGTGTTACCGCCGCCGATGACAGCGACCGGCTTATTCCGATAGAAAAAACCATCACAAGTAGCGCATGCAGAAACGCCTCTGCCTTTGAAAGCTTCTTCTGAGTCCAGTCCTAAATAACGTGCAGAAGCACCGGTAGCAATGATTAACGCGTCGCAGGTATATGCGCCGCTATCGCCGGTCAGTGTGAAAGGACGTTTTGATAAATCTGCGGTATGAATGTGGTCAAACACGATTTCAGTGTCAAAACGCTCGGCATGTTTAAGCATTCTTTCCATTAATGCCGGGCCTTGTAAGCCTTCAATATCGCCGGGCCAGTTATCCACTTCAGTCGTGGTGGTCAGCTGACCGCCTTGTTGCATCCCGGTAATAATCACCGGCTTTAAGTTGGCGCGAGCGGCATATATAGCCGCGGTATACCCGGCAGGTCCTGAGCCGAGAATCAATAATCGGCAATGTTTAACGTCACTCATCAAAAATCTCCAAAAAAGCTTAAGAATTGTAAATGCCTTGGATTATGGCGGTGAAACTGTTAATCGTAAACTCTTAAATGTTCACAATGAGGGCTTATTAGAGTATTTTCAATTTAATGTAAGCTGTGCAGATATTGTTCTATAATCCTGTTTTTTTTATACTTTTAATTGTTGGGTTGATTCCGATGGCCGCTGTGATGGAAGAAAAATCATTTCGAGGTTTACGAGAAATTGCGTTGTTAGGATTTTCCGCCTGCGCGATATTTTTTCTTATTTCCCTAGTTACCTTCAGTAACGAAGATGCGGGTTGGACGCATAGCGGTTCCATACAGGCGGTCACGAACGCCGGCGGTGTCTTTGGTGCATGGCTGGCAGATTTTATGCTCAGCTTTTTTGGGCTGGTGGCGTACTTATTTCCAGTAATGATTTGTTGGTACGGCTATCTGGCTTACCGCCAAGGCAGCGAATTTGCCGACAAAATGCTGTTGACATTAAATTTATTGGGTTCTGTTGCCACCGTTGTATCGTCTTCTGCATTGTTTTATTTGCATTTACTTAGAACACACGTTGAATTGCCTGGTAATTCTGGTGGCATTTTAGGTCAAGAAGTTGGCGAGGCACTATTGGTTAACCTCGGTAACTCTGGCGGAACGCTATTTTTAATCGTGTTGATGTTGACCGGCATTACCTTGGTTACCGGTGTGTCCTGGTTAAAGGTGCTGGATCTTATCGGTAAATACACCGTGTTAGTGTTGCGGCTTATTGGTGTAGGAGCGCTAAAAGTATCCACGGCCCGCGAAGAAGGCAATCCGATCACGTTCAGCAGTGGCCCAAAGACATCCCCCATCAAGAAGAAAACACCCGCAAGTCCTGCACCCGTAATTGAAAACACGGCGGTTGGTTTTGTCGATAAAACAGACACAAACATCAAAACCGCGAAAAAGGTCAAGACCAACTACGATCCCAGCAAAGGCGTGCTACCGTCATTGGAGCTTTTGGATAAGCGCGACACCCGGGTGAGAGGTTATTCAGCCATAGAGTTGGAAGAAATGTCCCGCTTGGTTGAAGACATTCTCAACGATTTTAACGTGGTGGTGGAAGTGGTCGGTGTGTTGCCAGGGCCGGTAATTACCCGTTTTGAATTGCAACCTGCGGCCGGGGTTAAAGTTAGTCGTATCAGCAGCTTGTCCAAAGACTTGGCCAGAGCGTTGTCGGTCACCAGCGTGCGCATTGTGGAAGTTATTCCCGGTAAATCTGTGGTCGGTTTGGAAATTCCCAATCAGGAACGGGAAATGGTGACACTGCGTGAACTGCTGGTCTCCGAGCCGTTTACCAAAGCAAAATCATTGCTGACGTTGGCGATGGGGAAAGATATTTCCGGTACGCCCATGGTGGCTGATTTAGGCAAAATGCCTCATGCTTTGGTGGCCGGTACCACCGGTTCCGGTAAATCAGTCGCTATCAATACCATGATCCTCAGCTTGCTTTACAAAGCCACACCGGAACAAGTGCGGATGATCATGATCGACCCGAAAATGCTGGAATTATCGGTTTACGAAGGCATACCTCATTTATTGACGCCGGTTGTGACCGATATGAAAGAAGCCAGCAACGCCTTGCGCTGGGCCGTGGCCGAAATGGAAAGACGCTATAAATTAATGTCGAAAATGGGCGTTAGAAACCTGGCTGGATTTAATCAGCTGATAGAAGAGGCTGAAGCCAGAGGCGAGTCCATTCGTGATCCTATGTTTCAGTTACTCAATCCGCTTGAAGATGGTGAAAACTTTCCGACTCTGACTACCTTACCCAGCATCGTCATCGTAATTGACGAATTAGCCGACATGATGATGATCGTTGGCAAAAAAGTAGAAGAACTGATCGCTCGATTGGCGCAAAAAGCCCGTGCGGCAGGTATACACTTAATATTGGCAACCCAGCGGCCATCTGTCGACGTATTAACCGGCTTGATCAAAGCTAACGTACCTACACGGATTTCTTTCCAGGTGTCGTCGCGCATCGATTCCCGCACCATCCTCGATCAAGGCGGTGCGGAAACCTTACTGGGTAATGGCGACATGCTGTTTTTGCCTTCCGGCACCAGTATCCCCATTCGCGCCCATGGCGCTTTTGTTGATGACCACGAAGTGCATCGTGTGGTTGAATTTTTAAAACAAACCGCACCGCCTAATTATCTGGATGACATCACCCGCGAATCTTATGATTCCAGTGACGGTTTTAGCTCTGGCGGCGGTAGTTTCGGCGGCGGAGATTCAGAAAGCGATGCTTTATACGATGAAGCCGTGCGCTTCGTCACTGAATCGCGCAAAGCCTCAATTTCCAGCGTGCAACGGCGTTTTAAGATTGGTTACAACAAAGCAGCAACCATTGTTGAAGCCATGGAAGCTGCGGGTGTGGTTAGCTCGGCTGAGACTAATGGCACCAGAGTGGTGCTGGCACCGCCACCGCCTAGGGATTAAATGATTTTGTGTAGGCCGGAATTTGCCGCGCTAGCGAAGCGTTTCCGGCATCAGCGATCGGGTTGCCAGAAACGCCTGTTCTCACTTACCTTCTAACAGGCTTATTCTGGCCTAAAGAACTACATTCTTAGGAAACTATAGTGCATCGCATCCCTGAAAACCCTACTCGTCAACAAGTGCTCGCGTTTATTTCTAACTCAGTCAGCTACGGTAACTTGGGTGCGTTCATTGGAGCAGGTTTTTCGAAGGCGGTTTTAAATGACGAGTTTGACGAAATTGCTTTGTCATGGGGAGATTTGTTAGATAAAGCATCTAAAAAGCTAGGCGTTGATTACAATGCAATCTGGAAAACTGGGGTGGGCTACCCAGAAATTGCATCTTCTATTTGCAAAAAACATTCCGATGATAGTGGTTGTGATTATGCACATTCTCTAAGTAAGTTGAAAAGAGAGATCGCAGCCTTAACAAGTTGGTATCCAGATAAAGAAAAGAGAGATAAGTTTTCTAGGTATCTTGAAATGTTGTCACCATCATGGATTATCACAACAAATTATGACATGGTTATCGAAAGTTTATTGACCGGAAGGTCAATCCCTCTTGGGCCTAATGACTCACTTTCTTCTCCAAATGGAATAATTCCTATATTCCATCTACACGGGTTAAGAACCAACCCGGAGGAAATAATTATCGCCCAAGAAGACTATGTTTCACTTTTTCGACCAAGTGAATATCGGCAAATTAAGCTGGCGCTAACAATTAAAGAATCTACAACTTTGCTTTTGGGTTACGGGCTTGGGGATGTAAACGTTCTGACTGCACTTGATTGGTCAAGAAATGTATTTAGAGGTGAAGAAGCCACCTATCCTAATGATGTTATCCAAATATTAAGAAAAGATAATCCGAGAGAGATGCCGTATAGAGACAAAAACGGTATAGTTATTGTCGAAGCAGAGGATATATCTGACTTCTTCGAGGAGTTTATGGTTGTCCACGCTAAAAAGTTAGTGGAGAGGGATAAAGCGCATGAGGTATTGAAAAAATTGGCGAATAAGCTCGATGATCCTGATGGTGCAATGATCGAGCAATTCATCGATGACAGTGACTTCAGGTCAGAGATTTTGAAGGAACTCTCAGCGTTCCCTATCGACCTTATTTCTGGTTTCGTTTCTTTCTTGAATAAGTGCATTGATGAAACATGGACACGCTCACAGCCAAAAGGTGCCTTTGAAGGTTATAATCAAAATTTAATAATTATTTTAGATATCCTTATAACCTTTTCGATCAACCGATTTCCACCCGCACTTTTTCAATCGGCCGCTTATGGACTTCAACGTGTTGGATATTACGTTGGTGAAGAGCATGGTAAGTCATGGGCAGCAAAAAATACTTGGGACAGTCGTAAGTACGAGTTAAAGAAGGAAGTCGTGGATGAACTCAAAAACATCGCAGATCAGCATGGTTATTGCTATGTGAAGAGGCTCACGCAATTAATTGATGTCTAGTCGGGAGGGCATGCGCTATTTTGTGAATACCCGGAATGCTCATATAATGAGCAGAAAGTGCCGCTTAAAGCTTTGATCTAAGCTGATCCCCACCTGGACTTTTCCAAACGGGGATTTTTTATGCCTAATTGTATGGATATTGCGTGTGGATTGACGGTTTGCTCGGCAACTGTTTCAGCGTCGCAGAAAGCGTGTGCCGGTGCCGTCGTTTAACAAACTAAAACAATTTAACTAGCGCGGTAGGTTGGGCAGAGCAATAGCGAAGCCCAACACTTACGGTTCAGAAATGTTGGGCTTCATTGCATTCAGCCCAACCTACCAGACTCCGTGCTTCAAAAGCTGTAAGGCGGATTCGCGCAGCAATCCGCCATGATCGGGATGATCCAAACTGATCCCCGCCTGGATTTTCCAAGCGGGGATTTTTTATGCCCGATTGTATTGGATATTTTGTGGATTGGCGGTTTGCACGGCAACTGCTCTTGGCACCGATATCCAATCAGCAGATTTTGCTGAATCAAAAGCAAGGTTTTACCTATCACAGCGCGATAGGTGAAAAATCTTGCAATTAAAAAAACTGGCGTTAAAAATATCTTTCAATATCAACCAAATGGAGTATCTCATGAAACTCAAGACGTTCGGTTTAATCGTGTCCTGCTCGCTGTTTACTATTTTTGCTAACCTATCCCATGCTCGAGAAGATGATGATTGCAGGTACGGTCCAAAACCGGCAATTTCATTTATAGAGATCCAATCACTGGATCTGTTGACGAAGCAGCCACTTACCGTAAAAGGTAAGCTGAATGTGCCAGTTAGACACCAGAAAGAAAAGTGTTCTTTACATAAGCATGCCAAACGAGGTCTCCCGGCGGTCGTCATTCTCCATGGATCAGCCGGCATCGATTCGCGCGGCGACTTCTATGCGCGCGCTTTAAACGCCGAAGGTATTGCCACACTTGAGATTGATATGTGGGAAGCCCGAGGGGTGACGAGTGTCGCCAATCGCCCGCCTCTTCCTTTATATACCTACCCGGATGCTTTCGCTGCACTGGCATTCTTGAAGAATTATCCAGGCATCAATCCAGACAGAATCGGCGTTATGGGGTTTTCCTGGGGTGGAGTTGTGACATTAGCATCAGCCACGCAAGGCGTTGTCGCCCAGTTCGGTCAAGGTCTTAAGTTTAAGGCTCACCTTGCCAATTATCCTGTTTGTTATGCCTTCAACAACCCACATATTCCTAAATCAGCATTCGGCGGCAATGCTTCCAACCCGCTTACAGGCGCGCCCATCCTGATTCAGATAGGCGAGGAAGATGGCTATGACGATGGTTCTGCTCCTTGCCTTGCCTTGAAGTCAGCCCTGCCTGCCGGAGAGCAGCTTTTTGTTGACGTGAATATTTATGAGGGGGCTTACCACGCTTGGGACAGATTACAGGTTCCTTTCTCAGATGAGGATCCGTTCGCTCACCGTGGCGCTGGCGGAGAGGTGCAAATAGAACCAAGTGTCGATCAGGCTTATAAGTCACAGGAAAAAGCAGTCCGGTTCTTTCTGGACAATCTCTAATATGCTTTTTGTAACGCCCGTTCGGACTGCTGTTGCTCACCGATGCCCTGGAGCGCAGCTATGATGTAAAGCAACATCAGCTCCTTTCAAGAGATTAAAGTTGTGAGTCGGATTCACTGCAATAATCTGCCATTATCTAAACTGATCCCCGCCTGGATTTTCCCAAGCGGGGATTTTTTGTGGCCGATTGTATTAGATATTGTGTGTGGATTGGCGGTTTGCTCGGCAACTGGTTCTGCGCCGCATAAAGCACCTACTGTTGGTGCCGTTTAACAAACTAAAACAATTTAACCGGAGCAGTAATCACAGCAACTGATGCGGCTATCATGCCGCCAAGTTTTATAGTCATACGGTATTCCATTGCTTGCATCTCGCCGCGAAGCATTTACGCATCTGCTTTCAAAGACAGTTCCAGTTTCTTTAGGTCATGTCTTGTTGCCGTCTCAGTTTTAGTTTGGGCATCGCGGAAAGCATTGGCATCTGCTTCAGCCTGCTTTTCCTCAAATTAAGTGACGGACAAATTTGTGCGTATCAAGCATCAACCCGCGTAGCCTATATAAGCACGGTAACCAGCAAACCCCGACAACCCCAAAAAAATAACGCCGCTGATCCTATGCAGCAACGCCAGCGGGATTTTTTGCAAGATAGTGCGGCCTGCCAGTACGCCTAGTGCGGACGTTGATGCCAATGCCACAGTTGAACCCAGCCATACCGCCAAAGGTATCGCGGTACTGCTCAACGCCACTACCGCAAGTTGGGTTTTATCCCCAAATTCTGCGACGGTGATTAGTAAAAAAGTGGTGAAGAAAATGCTGTGGCCGCTTTTTTCTTTAACTTCCTCGTCGTCTTCATCTTCTTGCATTCGCAAGGCATGAATGCCGAAAGCCGCAAACAACAAGGCTACGGTGGCTGCAACAATATAGTCGGGTAGCCAGCTGGCAATAGCGACACCAAATACCACCGCCAAGGTGTTTAACAAGGCAAAGGCACTGATGGCACCGAGAATCACAGGAAAAGCCCGATGCCGCGAGGCTAGCGTCATGCATACCAGTTGACTTTTATCGCCGATTTCTGCGGCTGCAATCAGCGCAAAACTGGTCGCGGCGCTGGCCGACATTTGGGCAATGTTGCCGTTACTCAGCTGTGTCAAAGCATTTTGGTAAAACGCTTCAAGGTTTACAGTGGTCAAGCTGTTAAGTAAAACGTGAAGCGACTGTTGCAGATTATCCATTTGCCATTAACCCAGCATATTATCCAGCGCCATCATGATGATGAAACCAATCATCAACGCAAAGGTGGCGTGGCGTGAGCGGCCATTGGCATGAGTTTCCGGGATAATTTCTTCGCTGATCACAAACAGCATTGCGCCTGCGGCAAAGCCCATAGCTATAGGCAAGATTGGTTCAAACACTGTGACCATTGTCACGCCCAGCAAACCGCCTATTGGCTCAACTAATCCGGTCAACGTGGCAATACCCACCGCACGCCATTTGTTGTAGCCCAGTCCAACCAAGGGCAGGGCAACAGCTAAACCTTCCGGGATATTTTGCAAGGCGATGGCAATTGCCAACACGATGCCGTTTTTCATTTCTCCAGAACCAAAGCTCACACCAACGGACATGCCTTCAGGAAAGTTGTGGATGGTGATGGCGATAATAAACAGCCAGACTTTTTTCAAAGAATTGAGGTGTACATCAGAAACCGAATCAAAATGCACATGCGGTAATTGACGGTCGGCAAAATGCAAAAACAACGCGCCAACTAACATGCCCAAGGAGACAATATAAATACCGTTGCCTGGCCAGATTAAGTTGCCGTAAGCCATGCCCGGCACCAACAAGGAAAATGCAGTCGCCGCTAACATCACGCCGGCCGCAGCGCCCAACATGCTGTTAAACAGGTTTTTGGATATTTTCGTGAAAAACAGTGCAGGCAACGCCCCGGCGCCGGTCGCTAATCCTGCTAAAACACTGGCCAGAAAACCAACAACGACAATTTTGCCGAAGATGATATACAACAGCCCGAACACCACAACTTGAGATAATAAAAACAGTCCTGCAACCGTTAACCAGCGTTGTAACGGCGGCATTGCCTGCAGTTTTAGATAATATTCGCTAGCTTTAACCTGAGCTATCCGGGAATCGATAGCATGCTGAAACTTATCGGCAAGATTGCGTGTTGAAGTCATAAGAATTTACCCGCGGTGGTGGATATTGAAAGTGGCGGGCATTATAGCCAAATGCCTGTAATGATTGTGGATATATAAGGTGTTC
>JAQTQN010000257.1 GCA_028712225.1 Methylobacter sp. | reverse complement strand
ACTTCGTTTTTAACGAGCGCGGCATCAATGTTGATTTCGCTCATGTCGTTAACAATCACCGCTATTTTTAAGCCCTCGCGGTTGGCAAGAATGTGATTGAGCAGCGTGGTTTTGCCTGCGCCTAAAAAGCCGGACAGCACGGTAACGGGTAGGTGTTTTTTAGTCATAAATAGTCGCGCTCACTCTGTTGTCAGCCGACCGGTTAGTCCGCTTTACCAATATCGATACTGTATAAGGTGCCGCCCAAGTGCTTTTGGCATGCACAGCTATTTCTATGGGGTGATGGATTTTTAATATTTTCATCAGTAACTCACCCTAAAGCCTATTTCCGCACCACGACCGGCTTCCGGAGCAAAATTGCGCAAATAAGAAGTGGAATTGCGGATGTTTTCATCCAGCAGGTTGTTGGCTTTAGCAAATACCATCACATCCGCACCGTGAACATCCAGGATTTGATATTGGGTGCCCAGTGTAAGCAGCATATAGCCATCTGTAGGCGTGTCGATGTCACCGGCATGAGTCTGGGCTTCGCCCCGGGTCAGGCGCAGATTGGTATTCCACTCACCTTTGCTGTGGTCTAGCTGAAAACCAAATCGCAACGGCGGCATGCGCGGCACATCGCCACCGCTGACAAATTGACCACGGGTAAAATCGCTAAACAGCATTAACTCGACCAGTCCGAGATGATTTTGCAGCAACGGGAAAGTCAGTTTGCTTTCATAACCCATGAAGGTGGCGTCGGCCTGACTGCTTTGAACTACGGCTGCGCCGTCGATGAACTGGCCGTTACGTTGTTGGTAGATGTAATCGCCCGCCCAATTGTGGAACAAATCAAACTGGGCTCTGACCCAGGCCGATTTAAACTTGTAACCTAAATCCAAGTTGTAAGAGGTTTCCGGGCGCAGATTGATGTCGCCGATCTCATAGCTGCGGGTGGCGTCATGGTAACCATTAGCCAGCAATTCCTGCACTTGCGGCGCACGTTGAGAGCGTGTTATCGCCAGATTTAGACTGTTGCTGTCATTCAACTTCCACAGGCTGGAAGCGGAAGCGCTGACCGGCGTATAACTAAGACTGGAAAAACCTTTCGGATCCAATGTCGTTTCTTCAACACGGACACCGAGCTGGTTAGCAAACGCACCGGTATTGAACGATTCCACCGCAAAGACGCCGTAACTGTTGGTTTGAGTTTGCGGGACAATCACTTCATTGGTCGATTTATCAATCGCAGCAAAATCGCTGGCAATTGCTTGAAAACCCACTAACCCGCGAAATATTCCCAGTGGATTGTGAGTGAGTTCCAGGCGGCTTTCGTAGGTTTTATTGGTGAAAAATGAGGCAGCCACACCATCAGGAATTTCCGTATGCTGGTAATCGGTATAACCCAGTTTCATGCGCAGGGATTCTGCGTAGCGAAACGGCTTTTTCAACTCACTTTTAAAGTCATATTTACTTTGTTTAAGATCAATTCGGGTAAGTTCACCACCCGAACCGTCCGGCGCAATGCCATAGTTATTTTCCAAACGGTTAATGGAAATTCCCGCAAAACCCGGATCACCGATCAGGGAAACACCCGCCGAACCGCTGATGGCGTGAGCAGAGGTGTTGTTAATGTAGCCGTGAGTATTTTGAATAACATTGAGTGCCGGATCGGTCGCTTGGGCGGCGTTAGCATTGATGGCCGTCCCGCCAATGTCCATATTGTTACGGTCACGATAAAAACCGTCCAGATGGTAAGCCAGGTTACTTTTGCCGCCTTCGATTTTTAATACGGTGGATGTCTCATCCGATACCGAGTCGAAGCGTTGCTCAAGCGCACCGCCCAGCAATCGGTCAGGAAGTTTGCCTGGAATCCGGTTGTCGATAACGTTGACCACACCGCCAATCGCACCACTGCCATAAAGTAAGGAGGCAGGGCCCCGCAATACTTCGATGCGCTCTGCCAGCAACGGCTCGACGCTAGTCGCGTGATCTGGGCTGATGGCGGATACGTCATTGCTGCCAATGCCATTATTCAACACTCGTACCCGCGGCCCGCTTTGACCGCGAATGACGGGGGTGCCGACCCCTGGCCCGAAGGACTGGCTGGTAATGCCTAGCTCGTTCTTTAGCGTTTCACCGATGCTGTGGCCGACTTTCATCCGCAATTCCTCATCGCTTAACACGGTGACCGGAACGGCGGACTCAGAGACTTTGTCTTGCAGGGGGGCTGTGACAACCACTTCGTCTAATTCAATGATGCTCTCATCGGCGGCATAGGCGGTCGGCGCTATTACGGCTGCTAATAGGCAGAGATAAATAGTGGGCTTTTGGTTCATATAGTCTCATTCGTAATTTACGGAAAAATAGAATAGTCAGCGCTGCAGTAAGCGCAAACGTTATAACGTAACGGTTATGGCAGTTACTTTTTATCGTCAAAAAAATCATTACACCGTCATGATGTTAGTAACAAAATCTCGGACATCTTCAACTACATCTGTGTTGATTGCTCAAAACTCTCGACATTTAACGCAGATGCCCTGAGCTTCAATTGCTTTGCTATGCGCAACAAAACCTGCTTGGGACAACTCTTGCGACAGGGCTTGCATTACTTGCGGGGCAGGGCGTTCCTCGACTTCATTGCAGCGCTTACAAATTAACAGCAACAGTTCATGCTGATGGTCTGAACAATTGCAACCGACAAAGGCATTAAGACTTTCCACCCGATGGATCAGGCCCTGTTCGATCAAAAAATCCAGTGCGCGATAAATCGTTGCGGGTTTTGCGGCACTTTGCAGCGGTTTGAGACGATCCAACAGGTCATATGCCTTGACTGCTTTATGGCTGGCCCAAATCAATTCCAACACTTGGTGACGAATCGGCGTTAACTGTACGCCACGTATTACGCACAAATGCTCAGCAATGCTTAATGCCTCGCTGACACATTTTTTGTGATCATGCTCTAAGGAATGAAGATGGCTATCGCTTACTTCGGTTGAAGAGGACATTGTCAAATTACCATACTTAATAGATATGTTATATTATAACTCTTGATGTTCGGTGTCAAATCCCCCTTTTCAAAACAGCACAGCCAGAAGAAGGTTGGGATGCGAAATATTGGCGGAACTTGAAAAGCGGATGATCACGATTTAAGTTACGGTGGCGTACTCATCAAAGCTAAGTCTATGGAAACTTTTGATTTGCCGCATGATTGAGCCGCTAGCGTTCATTACCTGAAGAACCTTCGAGCGAATCTTCTTGTCATGCTGAAATCTGCCGGTCTTTAAAATAGAAGTAAATGAGTCCGCATTAAACCGGGTTTATTTATCTTTGTAAGGCAAAGTCATTAGACGGTTTTTGGGGCAGATTCTCATACAGAGAATCTGCCGAAATTCGTGATTACTTGAATTTCGTAACATGGAGAACATGTGGTAGCATGCGCTCAGCAATTAGTTAATCGCTAGGTCGGCGGTTTGAACCCGTCCGGAGACCAAGCGAATGAAAGGCTTGCAGCAATGCAAGCCTTTTTTTTGTCTGTTTTCCGAT